>NZ_JAINVG010000033.1 GCF_020400725.1 Streptomyces sp. NK15101
GCCGGCGAGCGGGTGACCGGCCGGGACGATGACGTACGCCGGGGCGTCGGCGACGGTCTCGGCGCGCAGGTCCGGCTCGGCCGACAGGCCGAGGTCGTAGGTGAGCGCGAAGTCGATGCGTCCCGCCGCCAGGGCCTGGACGAGCCGGTCCGACTCCCCCTCCATGACGTCGAGCTCGATGCCCGGATGGCGTCGGGTGCACTCGCTGAACAGCGCCGGCAGGTAGTACGGGGCCAGGGTCACGAAGCAGCCGACGGCCACCGGCCCGGAGAGGGACTCGCCCCCTCCCCTGGCCTCCCGTTCGACCTCGCGGGCGCGGGCGAGGAGGTCCTGGGCCTGCTGCCGGAGCCGTTCCCCGGCGGGAGTGAGCGTCAGTCCCCGGCCGCGCCGGCGGATGAACAGCTGCACCCGCAGGTCCTGCTCCAGGTTGTGGACGGCCGTGGAGACGGCGGACTGCGCGATGTGCAGCTCCGCGGCGGCCTCCGTCATCGAGCCGCGCTCGGCGGCGACGAGGAAGTAGCGGAGCTGGACGAGCGTGAAACCCACTGGTGACGTCATGCGTGGCCCTCGTGCCTGGTGGGTGTCCCGCCGGTCGTGCCGGGCTCGCGACGCCTGGCACCGCGCCCCGATCCGGCCTGATCGGCAAGACACCCCCTGGTGATCCGGTCGGCTGCGACCCTATGCGGCACCGGCGACGGACACGACGGCGTGGTGCGCTCAGGGCGCGCCCCGGCCGGTGAGGGCGGCGGGGCCGGTGAGCTCGCGGAGCTCCGCCTCGGTCAGCAGTCCGCGCTCGCGCACGAGGTCGAGCGCGGGTCTGCCGGTGTGGTGGGCCTCCAGGGCGAGGGCGCAGGCGGTCTCGTAGCCGAGTGCGGGGGCGAGCGCGGTGACGAGGCCGGTGGAGGCGGCGACGGTCTCCGCGAGCCGGTCGCGGTTGGCGGTGATGCCGCGCACGCAGTGTTCGGCGAGGACGCGGACGCCCGCGGTGAGGTGGTCGAGGCCGGCGCTCAGGCTCCGGTGGATGACCGGCTCGAAGGCGTTGAGCTGGAGCTGGCCGCCCTCGGCGGCGAGGGTGACGGTCACGTCGTTGCCGATCACCTCGAAGGCGATCTGGTTGACCGCCTCCGGGATCACCGGGTTGACCTTGCCGGGCATGATGGACGAACCGGCCTGCCGTGGAGGGAGGTTGATCTCCCCGAGGCCGGCCTGTGGTCCCGAGGAGAGCAGCCGCAGGTCGTTGCAGATCTTGGACAGCTTCACGGCGATCCGCTTGAGCACTCCGGACAGGTGCACGAAGACGCCGACGTCCTGGGTGGCCTCGACGAGGTCGGGGGCGGAGACGAGGGTGGGGATGCCCGTCAGCCGGCGCAGCTCCTCGACCGCGCGCTCGCGGTAGCCCTGGCGGGCGTTGAGTCCGGTGCCGATGGCCGTGCCGCCGAGGTTGAGCTCGTGCAGCAGGGGTCTGACCTCGGCGAGCCGCTGTTCGTCCTCGGCGAGGGTGGCGGCGTACGCCCCGAACTCCTGGCCCAGCGTCATGGGTACGGCGTCCTGGAGCTGGGTGCGCCCCATCTTCAGCACGTCGGCGAACTCGGCGGCCTTGGCCCCGAAGGCGCCGCGCAGTCCGGCCAGGGCGACGAGCAGCTCGGCGACGTGCGCGTCCAGGGCCAGTTTCAGGGCCGTCGGATAGACGTCGTTGGTGCTCTGGCCGAGGTTGACGTGGTCGAGGGGGTGCAGGGCCGCGTACTCCCCGCGGGAGCGGCCGAGCAGTTCCAGGGCACGGTTGGCGATCACCTCGTTGGCGTTCATGTTGGTCGACGTGCCCGCGCCGCCCTGGATGAGGTCGACCACGAACTGGTCCCGCAGGGCTCCGTCGCGGATCTCGGCGCAGGCGGCCTCGATGGCCGAGGCGAGCGGGGCGTCCAGGGCGCCGACCTCGGCGTTGGCGCGGGCCGCGGCGCACTTGACCGCCGCCAGGGCGCCGATCAGGTGCGGCCGGGCGGCGAGGGTCTCCCCGGTGAGGGGGAAGTTGGCCACCGCCCGGACGGTGTGCGCCCCGTAATAGGCGTCCGCCGGCACGTCGACGTCACCGAGCATGTCGTGCTCCGTGCGGTGCCCGTGGTCCGGCGGGGCGGTGCGCCGGGGGTCCGAGGTCAGGGTCATCGGGTTCCTTCGGTCGTCGGGGGGCTTCCGGCGGGCCCGGCTCGGTCCACGCCCGTCCAGGCCAGTGCGATCGCCCCGTCGAGCAGGGCCCGTTCGGCCGTCCCGCCCACGCAGTGCGCGGCGAACTCGTGCTGGTGGTTGGTGGCGGGCAGGGAGCCGATGCCGATGTACGGATGGATGGCCGGCACCACCTGGGAGACGTTGCCCATGTCGGTGGAGGCGCGGTTCATCCGTGCGGCCTGCCCCGGCGGCGCGAACTCCCTGCCCAGCGCGAGGGCGTTGGCGCGGTAGTGGGCGAGGGCGGTCCCGTCCGCGCGGAACTCCGCGTACGGCTTGCTCTCCGGCTCGATCCGGAGCTCACAGCCCGTCGCGAGGGCACCGGCCTCGAAGGCCCGCATCACGCGCGGTTCGAGGGCGGCCAGTTCGGCGAGCGTCTCCGCCCGTACGTACCACCGTCCGGTCGCGCGCTCCGGGACGGCGTTGGGGGCGTCGCCCGCGTGGGTCACCACGCCGTGCACCCGGGCGGAGGCCGGCAGCTGCTGGCGGAGCAGGCCGATCGCGACCTGGGCCACGGTGAAGGCGTCGGCCGCGTTCACCCCGGCCTCCGGATAGGCCGCCGCGTGCGCGGACCTCCCGGTGTAGGAGATCCTGGAGTGGCTGACCGCGAACGGGCGGGCCTCGGCGACGTCGACCGGCGCCGGGTGCACCATCATCGCGAGGTCCACCCCGGCGAAGGCTCCCCGGTCGAGCAGTTCGATCTTGCCGCCGCCGCCCTCCTCGGCCGGGGTGCCGTAGACCTCGACGGTCAGGCCGGCGTCGTCGGCGACGGCCGCGAGGCCGAGCGCGGCCCCGACCGAGCTCGCCGCGATGAGGTTGTGCCCGCAGGCGTGGCCGAGGCCGGGCAGCGCGTCGTACTCGGCGCAGAGGGCGATCCGGACGGGCCCGCCGCCGATCCGGGCGTGGAACGCCGTCTCCAGGCCCAGGTAGGACGAAGTGACGTCGAATCCGGCCCGGTCGAGGAGTTCGGGGACGGCGGCCGCGGCCCGGTGCTCCTCCCAGGCCGTCTCCGGGTCGGAATGCAGCCGCTCGGAGAGGCCGACGAGCGCCTCGGCCCGGCGGTCGACCGCCTGCCGGGCCGCCCTCTTCAGCGCGCCCCTCGCTTCCCGCGCGGCCCTCACAGGTCACCCGGGACGCCGTACGAGGGTGCGGTGGCGGGGTCGAGTCCGCGCCGCACGTAGTCGTCGCGCTGCGGCAGCCAGACGTCGAGGAGTTCGCCGAGCCGGTCCACGGGCTCGTCGGCCCAGTCGACCCGCAGGTCGGTCACGCGCCAGCCGACGTCCGCGACGACCGCGAGGCCGGCGGAGTGCACCGGCCCCTCCTCACCGCCGGCCGCGACGGCGGCCCTGAGGGCGGCGAGGAGACGCTCCTCGAGTTCCCCGCCGGCGGCGGCGTAGGCGTCGAGGAGCACGCCGGGGACGTGCGGGCCGGACAGCATGTTGCCCGCGGCCACCGCGCCGTCCGCGGTGGCCGACGCGTACGTGCCGAGCGTCCGCGCGCCGCTGTGGACGAAGCCGGGGCCGGAGCGGCCGAGGACGGTCAGCTGCCGGTACTCGATGGTCCCGGCGTTGCGGGCCGCGCCGGTGACGTCGGTCAGGGCGCGTTCCGCGTCCGAGTGCTCAGCGAGGCCCGCGAGGAGGCTCGTGCCGAGCGTGGGGTCGGTGATGTTCTGCGAGGTCGCGGCGCCGACGCCGGGCCGCAGATGGGCGACGCGGGCGAAGACCGCCGGGCTCGACGAGCTCGCCACGACGCCGAACCGCTCACCGTCGCGTACGACGAGGGAGAAGGTCATGCCGGGTCCTCCTCGGCGGACGCGGGGATCACGGCGATCGCGTCGATCTCGCACAGCCACTCCGGCCGGGCGAGCGCGGACACCACCAGGCCGGTGGAGATGGGGTGCACGCCCCTGGTCCAGCGGCCCACCGTGCGGTACACCGCCTCGCGGTAGCGCGGGTCGACCAGGTAGATCGTCAGCTTGACCAGGTGCTCCATGCGGCTGCCCGCTTCTTCGAGCAGCATCTCGATGTTCGCCATGGCCCGCTCTGCCTGGGCCTCGGCGTCGCCGATGCCCACGGACTCGCTGGTGTCGAGGTCCTGGCCGATCTGGCCCCGGACGTACACCGTGTTCCCGGCGACGACGGCCTGGCAGAGGTCGTTGTCGAGGTTCTGCTCGGGGTAGGTCTCGCGGGTGTTGAACGGACGGACGCGGGTGTGTCCGCCGGCGACGATCGGGGCCTTCGGGGCCTTCGGGGCCTTCGGGGCCTTCGGGGCCTTCGGGGCCTTGGGGGTCTTGGGGGTCTTGGGGGGCATGATCAGCTCCTCAGTTCTTCCGGTCGGCGGGTTCGTACGCGAGGTAGCCGCGCTGCCGCGCGATGTGGTCGGCGACGTACCGGGCGTCGTGCCAGACGCCCCAGATGAAGCTCGACCCCCGGCGGGACAGCCAGGGCAGGCCCAGGAAGTACACGCCGGGCTCGGCGGACACTCCGCGCCGCTGGTCCGGCCGGCCGTCCGCGTCGAACGCGTCGACGTCGAGCCAGCCGTAGTCGCTCGCGAAGCCCGTCGCCCAGACGATGGAGGTGACGCCGGCCGCGGCGAGGTCGAGTTCCAGGCGGGGATCGGTCACGCACTCCGGGTCCGGTCCGAGGACGTGGGCCTCCGGCTCCTCGGGAAGGTCGAGCCCGTTGCGCTCGACGTACGCGTCCGCCGCCCGGAGGAATTCCAGGTACTTGGCGTCGCCGAAGGCGATGTTGGCGGCGAGGTCCGGCGCGAAGCGCAGGACGCCGCCGTCGTAGGAGGTGGTCAGGCCGACGAGTTCGATGCCCGAGGCGGCCAGGCCCCGGAAGTCCACGGTGTGACCGCCGTGCGCGCCGCTGACGGCGATGGTGACGTGCTCGGCGCCCTGGGGAGGGGTCTGCGCGTCCCAGATCCCGAGCACACCGAGCCACCAGCAGAAGTCGCGTCCCCGGTACGCGCGGGGCGGACGGTCGTGCGGACCGACGGAGAGGAACACCCGGCGCCCGGCGCGGCGCAGCTCGTCGGCGATCTGGACCCCGGAGGAGCCGGCTCCGACGACGAGGACCGCGCCCTCGGGCAGCTGCTCCGGATTGCGGTAGCCGCTGGAGTGGATCTGCTCGGGGACGGCGCCGTCCGGCACGACGGGCGGGATCACGGGCCGCTGGAACGCCCCGGTCGCGGCGACGACGAAGCGCGCGTCGATCGTGCCCTCCGGCGTCTCGACGCGGAAACCGGGCCGGCCGGTGAGCCTGCGCACCGAGGTCACCTCGACGCCGCTGCGGACCGGGGCGCCGATCTTCTCGGCGTACGCGACGAAGTAGTCGGCGACCTGCTCCTTCGACGCGAAGGCGTCGGGGGCGACGCCGGTGAACTCCAGGCCTGGGAAACGGTCGTGCCACGCGGGTCCGTTCGCGACCAGGGAGTCCCAGCGCTCGGAGCGCCACCGCTCGGCGATCCGGTGCCGCTCCAGGACCAGGTGCGGTATGCCGTGGGCGCCCAGGTGCTCGCTCATCGCCACGCCCGCCTGGCCGGCTCCGACGACGACTACTTCGGTCTCTTCATGCGGCATGTGTGCCTCCGCTCTCGTGGACTGTGCTACCGCACGGCACATCCTTGGAGGGCCCCATGAAACTGTCCAACAGATGTTTTTGTTAAGAGTCATCTGTTTTCCAGATGTACGCAGTTCGGACCGCTCTTGACCCCGGTGATCGCCGGGCATTAATTTGCGGGGCAGCGTCGACCCATGACGACCGAGAGGAGGCGACCGGCGGATGAACACCAGCTCCGACCTGAGTCGCCTCGCCCACACCACGGTCTGGGTTCCGGGTCGCATCGCCCACGGCTGCTGACGACGCCGTTCTCCCGTGCCCGCTCGCGGCACGTCCAGGTCTTCCCTCCACCCGTTTCCGGCACGCCGCTGTCGCGTGCCGTCGTGCGCCCGCACCTCTGACGTGGCGCGTCCGAGCACAGAAAGCTGCCCACATTGGCGAACATGATGAATCGACCCATCGCGCACCGAAACGAGGGCCCGTCATGGTAGCGGCGCACATCACCGTCAACGGAGAAGAAGCACCCATCTCACCGGCCCCGACCCACACCACGGTGCTGGACTTCCTGCGCGAGCGGGGCCTCACCGGCACCAAGGAGGGCTGCGCCGAAGGGGAATGCGGCGCCTGTTCGATCCTGGTGGCCCGCCCCGGGGTGGACAAGCCCACCGACTGGGTGGCGGTCAACGCCTGCCTGGTCCCGGTCGCGGCGCTCGACGGTCAGGAGATCGTCACCTCCGAAGGCCTCGCCACTGCCGGCGGGCCCGGCACGCCGCCCGCCCTGCACCCCGTCCAGAAGGAGATGGCGGTCCGCGGCGGATCCCAATGCGGCTACTGCACACCGGGGTTCGTCTGCAGCATGGCCGCCGAGTACTACCGGCCCGACCGCTGTGCCCCCACGGCCGCGGAGGGCGGATCCGACGCCGAACACGGCCCCAACGGTTTCGACCTGCACGCCCTGAGCGGAAACCTGTGCCGCTGCACCGGCTACCGCCCGATCCGCGACGCCGCGTTCGCCGTCGGCGCGCCCACCGACGAGGACCCCCTCGCGCGGCGCCGCGAGCAGGCCCCGCCCGCGCCGGTCGCCACCGCGTACGTCCAGGACGACAGCGCGTTCCTGCGCGGGAGCACCCTGGCCGAGACGCTGCGACTGCTGCGCGAGCGGCCCGACGCGGTGGTGGTGGCCGGGTCCACCGACTGGGGCGTGGAGGTGAACATCCGCTCCCGGCGGGCCGGTTGCGTGGTCGCCGTCGACCGGCTTCCCGAACTGCGCGAACTGCGCGTCGAGTCCGACTCGATCGAGATCGGCGCGGCGCTGACCCTCACCGAGATCGAGCGCCGACTCGACGGCGAAGTCCCGCTCCTCTCCGAGCTGTTCCCCCAGTTCGCCTCCCGCCTCATCCGCAACGGCGCGACCCTCGGCGGCAATCTGGGCACCGGCTCCCCCATCGGCGACAGCCCGCCGGCGCTGCTCGCGCTGGAGGCGTCGGTGGTCCTCGCCGACGCCGACGGTGAGCGCGAGGTCCCCCTCTCCGACTACTTCACCGGCTACCGGCGGAGCGTGCGCCGGCCCGGCGAGCTGATCCGCTCGGTGCGGATCCCGCTGCCCCTGTCACCGGTCACGGCCTTCCACAAGATCGCCAAGCGGCGCTTCGACGACATCTCCAGCGTGGCCGTCGCCTTCGCCCTCGACGTCCGGGACGGGACCGTCCGCAAGGCGCGGATCGGCCTGGGCGGCGTCGCCGCCACCCCGATCCGCGCCCTCGCCACCGAGGCGGCCCTGGAGGGCAGGCCGTGGACGGCGGAGACCGTCGAGGCCGTGGCGCCGGTGCTGCGGGACGAGGGCACGCCGATGGACGACCACCGGGCCAGCGCCGCCTACCGCTCCGCGATGCTCGGCCGGAGCCTGCTGAAGCTGTACACGCGAACCACCGAGGCGGTGCCGTCATGAGCCAGTTGTCCGAACGCCCCGAGAAGTCCGTCGTCGGCCTCCCGCTGCCGCACGAGAGCGCGGTCCAGCACGTCACCGGCACCGCGCTCTACACCGACGACCTGATCCACCGCACCAAGGACGTGCTGCACGCCTACCCGGTCCAGGTCATGAAGGCCCACGGCAGGATCACCGCGCTGCGCACCGAGCCGGCGCTCGCCGTGCCCGGTGTGGTCCGGGTGCTGACCGGTGCCGACGTGCCCGGCGTCAACGACGCCGGGATGAAGCACGACGAGCCGCTCTTCCCCGACGTGGTCATGTTCCACGGGCACGCGGTCGCCTGGGTGCTCGGCGAGACGCTGGAGGCGGCCCGGCTCGGCGCGGCGGCCGTCGAGGTGGAACTCGACGAACTGCCCTCCCTGATCACACTGCGGGAGGCGATCGCGGCCGACAGTTTCCACGGCGCCCGGCCCGTGATGGTGACGGGTGACGTCGACGCCGGCTTCGCCGACTCCGCGCACGTGTTCACCGGTGAACTGCACTTCTCCGACCAGGAGCACTTCTACCTGGAGACGCACGCGGCACTGGCCTACGTCGACGAGGCGGAGCAGGTGTTCGTGCAGAGCAGCACCCAGCACCCCTCCGAGACCCAGGAGATCGTCGCCCACGTGCTCGGCCTGCACAGTCACGAGGTGACCGTTCAGTGCCTGCGGATGGGCGGCGGCTTCGGCGGCAAGGAGATGCAGCCGCACGGCTTCGCGGCCGTCGCCGCGCTCGGCGCCAGGCTGACCGGCCGGCCGGTCCGGGTGCGGCTCAACCGGACCCAGGACCTGACCATGTCCGGCAAGCGGCACGGCTTCCACGCCCAGTGGCGGATCGGCTTCGACGCCGACGGCCGCATCCAGGCCCTCGACGCCACCCTCACGGCGGACGGCGGCTGGAGCCTTGACCTGTCCGAGCCGGTGGTGGCCCGCGCGCTGTGCCACATCGACAACACGTACTGGATCCCCAACGCGCGCGTCACCGGTCGCATCGCCAGGACCAACAAGGTCTCCAACACCGCCTTCCGCGGCTTCGGCGGGCCCCAGGGCATGCTGGTGATCGAGGACATCATGGGCCGGTGCGCGCCGCTGCTCGGCCTGGACCCGGCGGAACTGCGGGAGCGCAACTTCTACGGACGGGGGCAGACCACGCCGTACGGACAGCCGGTCGTCCGGCCGGAGCGGATCTCCGCCGTCTGGGAGCAGGTCAAGGAGAACGGCGGGATCGCCGCCCGACGGCGCGAGATCGCCGCCTTCAACGCCGCCCACCCGCACACCAAGCGGGCCCTCGCCATCACCGGCCTGAAGTTCGGCATCTCCTTCAACCTCACCGCCTTCAACCAGGGCGGCGCGCTGGTGCTGATCTACAAGGACGGCTCCGTCCTGATCAACCACGGCGGCACCGAGATGGGCCAGGGCCTGCACACCAAGATGCTCCAGGTGGCCGCGACCGCGCTGGGCATCCCGTTGCACAAGGTGCGCCTCGCCCCCACCCGTACCGACAAGGTGCCCAACACCTCCGCCACGGCGGCCAGCGCGGGGACGGATCTCAACGGCGCCGCGGTGAAGAACGCCTGCGAGCAGCTGCGCGAGCGGCTGCTGCGGGTCGCGGCCACCCAGCTCGGCACGAACGCCTCGGACGTACGCATCGTCGACGGCGTCGCGCGCGGCCTCGGCAGCGACAGGGAGCTGGCCTGGGACGACCTCGTCCGCACCGCGTACCTCCAGCGGGTGCAGCTGTCGGCGGCCGGTTTCTACCGGACCGAGGGGCTGCACTGGGACGCCAGGACGTTCCACGGCTCGCCGTTCAAGTACTTCGCCCACGGCGCCGCCGCGGCCGAGGTGGAGGTGGACGGGTTCACCGGCGCGTACCGCATCCGGCGGGTGGACATCGTGCACGACGTCGGCGACAGCCTGTCCCCGATGATCGACATCGGCCAGGTCGAGGGCGGTTTCGTGCAGGGCGCGGGGTGGCTGACCCTGGAGGACCTGCGCTGGGACGCCGGCGACGGCCCGAACCGGGGCAGGCTGCTGACGCAGGCGGCGAGCACCTACAAGCTGCCGAGCTTCTCGGAGATGCCCGAGGAGTTCAACGTCACGCTGCTGGAGAACGCCGGCGAGGAGGGCGCTGTCTACGGCTCCAAGGCGGTGGGCGAGCCCCCGCTGATGCTGGCCTTCTCGGTGCGGGAGGCGCTGCGGCAGGCCGCCGCCGCGTTCGGGCCGGGCGGGACCAGTGTCGAACTGGCCTCGCCCGCGACGCCGGAGGCGGTGTACTGGGCGATCGAGGCGGCTCGCCGGGCGGGTGCCTCCTCCGTCCGCACCGATGTCGCGGAAGTCCTGAGCGGTGCCTGACATGACGTGGTTCGCCGCGGTCGCGCGGTTGCGGGAACGCCGGGAGTCCGGCGTGCTCGTGACCGTCGCGACCGTGCGCGGCCACGCCCCGCGCGACGCCGGCGCGAAACTCGTGGTCGGGCGTGCCGAGACCTGGGGCTCGATCGGCGGCGGCAACGTGGAGGCCGTCGCGATCGACCGGGCCCGGGAGATGATCGACGCGCCCCGGTCCGAGCCGGAGCTGCTCGATTTCGCCCTGAACGACAAGGTGACCAACCAGCACGGCGTGCAGTGTTGCGGCGGCACGGTGTCGGTGCTGCTCGAACCGCTGCCGGTGGTACGGGCGGTGGCGATCTTCGGGGTCGGGCACGTCGGACTCGAACTGGCGCGCATCCTGGCCCGCCAGGACCTCGACCTCCACCTGATCGACACGCGTGCCGACACCCTCGCCGAGCGGCGGCTCGACGTGCTGGCGGACGCGGTGGCCCGCGTGCGCGTGCACCACACGCCGCTGCTGCCCGAGGAGGTCCTGGAGGAACTGCCGCACGGCACGCACGTCCTGATCATGACCCATGACCACGCCGAGGACGCCGCCCTGTGCGACGCCGCCCTGCGCACGGCGCACCTCGGCTCCATCGGGCTGATCGGGTCGGCGGCCAAGTGGGGGCGGTTCCGCAAGCGCCTCGCCACCGAGGGCGGTCACGACGGGGCCGTCATCGACCGGATCAAGACCCCGATCGGTCTTGCCGACATCACCGGCAAGGAACCCGCGACGATCGCCGTGAGCGTCGCCGCGGATCTGCTGCGCACCTTCGAGGCCGAAGGCCCCTGAGGTGCCCCGCACGGGTCCGTCGCGGTGGTGACGGACCCGTGCGGACGGCCGCCGGAGAGTTGGGGGGAGACGTAGGCCTTGCCGACGGTGTCGTCGAAGAGGGAGTCGGCACAGATCTGGAAGGGCAGGTGGGCCGGTCGGGGCCGGCGTCGGGGGCGGACTCGGCGAAGATTCCACTGGGGCAGGGGGCGACGCGCCAGTCGCCGGAGGCGGAGGTGGAGGCGACGCCGGAGGTCAAGTCGGCGGGCGTCCGGGCGCCGATGGGCAGCGCCGGGTCCAGGACGCGACGAGGTGGCACGTCCCTTGCCGCCCCGCGGGCGACACGACGGGGCACGCTTCACGGCCCGGCTTCCCGATCCGGTTCGTCTGCGTTCTCAGCACTGGCGGTGCGGGGGCCCACGCCCCGGATCACGTCCGGGGCGTGGAACCGTCCGCCGCTCCCCCGGCAGCCCGATGGACGCCGCGGAGACCGGGGCTACAGGCCGCCGGTGAACAGCAGCCTGTTGGGGGTGCCGCCGCTGAGGTTGCTCAGGACGCCCTTCGTCGCGTTGTCGACGAGCCAGTCGGCGACCTCGGCCGGCGCCGCCGTGGGGTGCTCGGCCTTGTAGAGCGCGGCGACGCCGGTGACGTGCGGGGCGGCCATGGAGGTGCCGCTGTGGGCGACGGAGCCGCCGCCCGTCTTCGCCGAGAGGATGTCCTGGCCGGGGGCGAAGATCTCCACGCACGGGCCGTAGTTGGAGAAGGACGCCTCTTCGTCCCAGACGGTGGAGGCCGCGACGGTGACCGCGCCGTCCGCCGAGGCGGGCGAGACGTCGCAGGCGTCCTTCGCGCTGTTGCCCGCCGCGAGGACGGGCAGCACGCCGGCGGCGTGGAGCGCCGTGGCGGCGTCGTTCAGGGCCACGGACCGGTCCCCGCCGAGGGAGCCGTTCAGGACGGCCGGCTGCTTGGCGTTCCTGGCGACCCAGTCGAGCCCGGCGATCATGCCCGAGTACGTGCCGCGCCCGTCGCAGCCCAGTACGCGCACGCTCACCAGGCCGGCCTTGCGGGCGACCCCGTACGTCCTGCCGGCGACCGTGCCCGCGACGTGCGTGCCGTGGCCGTTGCAGTCCTGGCCCTGACGTCCGTCGCCCATCGCGTCGAAGCCGAACCCGGCACGGCCGCCGAACTCGTCGTGACCGTAGTCGATGCCGGAGTCGAGGATGTACGCGGTCACGCCGGCGCCGCTGCCGCGGGTGGTGAAGTCGTTGTCGAGCGGCAGGTCCCACTGGTCGATCCGGTCCAGGCCCCAGGTGGCGGCCGGTCCCCGGGAGACGGCGGGCGTGGACGGCAGGGGCGGCGCGAACGCCACCGCGTCCTCCTCGACCGACGCCACCCCCGGGGTCTTCCTGACGGTCTCCAGCTGGAGCGCGGTCAGCGGGGCCGCGAACCCGTTGATGGCCCTCTCGTAGACGAACGTGGGATCGAGGCCGAGCTTCTCGGCGGCCTCGGCGGCGTCGACCGTCCGGTCGAGGGTCACGATGTACTTGCCGGGCACCGCGTTGGCGGCGGTGACGAGCGGCGCCGGAGTCGGCTCCGGAGCGGCGGCGGACTCGACCGCCGTCGCCGTCGCCGCCGGGGCGGTGACGGCGAGGACGGTCAGGGCGGCGCTCGCGAGAGCGAGTCTGGTACGTGTGTTCATGCCGGTGAGGGCATCATGCAGAAACGATCACGCCCTACGACATCGCCGATCGGTTCCCACGGATGCCCCAAACGTCACCGCAATGCCCTCCGCCGGGATCCGGAAGCAGCGCGCCGCCCGCTCCGGGCCGCCCGCCTCCTGGTGCCCGACGCCCGGGCCGTCCCGGGTGAGGACCGGACCGCGCCGGTCCCCGGCTCCCCGAAAACCGGCGGCCCGACGGCGCGCCTGTCCGTCCGTCGCCGCCCGGCGGCGACGATCGTTCGACGGCGGTGAACCGGCGGTGCCGCCCGTCGTCACCGTACGGCCTTGTCCGCGTGTCACGAGATGCCAGGAGACCCAGCATGACGATCCAGCGGATGGACAACGTCCTCATCGTCGTCGAGGACCTCGACGCCGTCGTGGCGTTCTTCGTCGAACTCGGCATGGAACCGGAAGGCAGGATGCCCGTCGAGGGGCAGTGGGTGGACCGCGTCATCGGGATCGACGGCTCCCGGCAGGAGGTCGCCATGCTGCGGACCCCCGACGGTCACGGCCGGATCGAGCTGGCGAAGTTCCACACGCCGCGGGCGATCGGCGCCGAGCCGAGGAACGCGCCGGTGAACACACTGGGCATCCGGCGCGTCATGTTCGCCGTCGACGACATCGACGACGTCGTCGCCCGTCTGTGTGCCGGGGGTGGCGAACTCGTGGGCGAGGTGGTGCGGTACGAGGACGTCTACCGGCTCTGCTACCTCCGCGGTCCCGAGGGCATCGTCGTCGGCCTGGCCGAGCAGCTCGCCTGAAGCGAGCCGGGGGACCGGTCGCCTGGTCCCTCGCCGCTCCAAGGGCTGTCACCAGGGCACTGTTCCACCGTCGTCGAAGAATCCGCCGGTCGGTCCGCCGTCGGGCAGGGTCGCGAGGTGGATCGCGATCGCCGCGCCCTGGCGGGGGGTGCGGACGCCCCGGAAGCCGTTGAGGTCGGTGGCGGTGAAGCCGGGACAGCCGGAGTTGACCAGGATGCCGGCGTCGCTCAGCTCCTTGGCGTATTGGACGGTGACGGCGTTGAGGAAGGTCTTGGACGCCAGGTACGCGGCGGGAACCGGGCCCATGTCGACGCCGGGCGTGGTCTGCAGGGCGAGCGAGCCGACGCTGCTGGACATGTTCACGATCCGCGGCGATGCCGAGCCGCGCAGCATGGGCAGCATCGCGTTGGTGACGCGGATGACCCCGATCACGTTGGTCTCCACGACGACCCGTACGGTCGCGGGATCGACCGTGGTGGGCGTCTGCGGCGTACCGCCGGTGATCGCGGCGTTGTTGACCAGGACGTCGAGCCCTCCGGCGCGGTCGGCGATCAGCTCGGCCGCGGCGGCCGCACTCGCGTCGTCCGCCACGTCGAGCGGAACGCCGAACGCGTCGGTCCCGGCTGCGCGCAGCTTCTCCACCGCGGCGTCGCGGCGCTGTCGATCCCGCGCGCCCACGCCGATTCGCCAGCCGAGGGCGCCCAGGCCCGCCGCGATCTCGTATCCGATTCCCTTGTTCGCGCCGGTCACCAGCGCGATCTTCCGTTCGCTCATGTCATCAAGCGTGGTGCGGACCCGGGCGGGGCGTCCAAGACCGACCGGGTGGGCGGCGATACCGCACGGATATCGGTCGTGGTGAGCGGCGGATACGATCACGTGGTGGAGACGCGGGAGCTAAAGTACTTCGTCGCCGTCGCGGAGGAGTTGCACTTCGGGCGGGCGGCGCAGCGGCTCGCCATGGCGCAACCACCGCTGTCTCGGGCGATCCAGCAGCTCGAGCGGCGGCTCGGAGTGGTTCTGCTGCACCGCACTGCTCGCGCAGTCGCCTTGACCGAGGCCGGGTCGGTGCTTCTGCGGGAGGCCCGGGCCGCACTCGACGCGGTCGAGGCCGCCGAGCGCCGCACCCGCCGCGCGGCTGCCGGATCGCCCGGTGTGGTGCTGGCCACGAAGGCCGGAGCGGCCGGCGAACTGTTGTCGAGGCTGCTGGACGCCTATGCCGCCGAGCCCGGAGCGGTCGCCGTCGAGGTGCTGCTGTGCGGGCCCGGCGAGCAGGAAGGACTGCTGCGCGACGGCCGTGCCGACGTCGCTCTGCTCCAGCGGCCCTTCGACACGACGGCCGGACTCGACACCGAGGAGCTGTACACCGAACAGCAGGTCGTGGTCCTGCCCGCGGGGCACCCCTTGGCCGACCGACCCCATGTGTCGATGGCCGAGGTCACCGCCCTGACGGACCTGCCCCTGCCGCGCTGGCCTCGACGGGACGGGGGCTGTCCGGACGGACCTGGCCCGCAGGTGCGCGACCACACCCAGCTGTTCCAGCTGATCGCGCTCGGACGGGCCTGCGCGGTCGTGCCCGAGTCCCTCCGGGCCCACCTGCGCGACGGTCACGCGACGGTGCCGGTGCCGGACGCACCGGCTGTCACGACCGTCATCGCCTGGCCACCGCACAGCAGATCCCGAGCCGTCGCCGACCTCGTCCGCACCGCGACACGCCTCTAGCCGGCGTCAAGGGCGGGCGGCCAGAGGGCGCGGGCGGTCACCACTGGCGCCACGCACCGGAGTTGTGTTTTCCTGAGCCCATGAGCCTTCTCGTGACGCGCCGACACGTGGACTACGTGCGCGTCACGACCATGGCGTGTTTCCGCTGACACCGAGGCCTCGACCCGGCGTCCGGACACCGACGCGCTCGCCCCGACGGCTCCTGGGCGCCTCCTGACGGCCTCGTCCTGCCCCGCGGTCCGTTCTCCCCGCCTCCCCGCCCCCGCTTCCGGGGCCGGCGGCCCTGGCGACGGACACACGACCGCGCCCACCACACCATCCACCACCGCAGGAGGAGACGCATGAGCGTCCGTGGCACATCCGTATCCGATCCGGAGGTATTCGCCGAGGAGTGGGAGGCCTGGCACCGGGACAAGGACGCCCGGCTCGCCTCGGAGCACGGCTTCCTCGCGATCACCGGTCTCCACTGGCTCTCCGACGAGCCCCAGGCGTTCCCCGGCGTGCCGGGGACCTGGTCGACGGGGCCCGAAGGGGTCGTCGTGGAACTCGACGAGGGCACGGAACTCGTCGTCGACGGCACGGCGGTACGGGGCCGGTACCCCTTCGGCGTCATCCCGGAGCGCGGCGGCGTCGACGCGGTCTGGGGCGACACCGTGATCGAGGTCGCCAAGCGCGGCGGCCACGACGTGGTCCGGCCGCGCCGCCCCGACCACCCGCTGCGGGTCGCCTTCGCCGGAACGCCCGCGTACGAGCCCGATCCGCGCTGGGTGGTCACGGGCCGGTACGAGTCCTTCGACGAGCCGCGCCCGACCACGGTCGGCGCCTCCGTCGAAGGACTCCGGCACGTGTACGACGCTCCCGGCCGCGTCGTCTTCCGGCTGGACGGAAGGGAGTTGAGCCTGACCGCCTTCAACGGGCACGCGCCCGGCAGCCTCACGGTGCTGTTCACCGACGAGACCTCGGGCGTCACCACGTACGCGGCCAACCGGCATCTCGGGGTGGCGGCGCCCGGGCCCGACGGCACGGTCGTGCTCGACTTCAACCGCGCGACCAATCTGCCCTGCGCCTACACCGACTTCGCGACCTGCCCGCTGCCGCCGGCCGAGAACCGGCTGCCCGTCGCGGTCGAGGCCGGGGAGAGGATCCCCCACGAGCGCCTCGCCTAGGCGACGCTCGGGCGGCGCCCCGCGCGGTCCGGCGCGTCCCGGTCGGCCCGTGCGGGCGGGTCGGCGGGTGGGGCGGGGGCGTCGCTCCCCCGGCCGAACCGGCCGAGCAGGGCGGTGAGGAGGACCGCCGTCAGGGTGCCGGCGACGACTCCGCTGCCGAGGACCGTGCGGGCCCAGCCGGGGAACCCCGCGTACAGGTCGGGGCTGAGCAGCGGCAGCAGTCCCGCGGCGAGCGCGAGCGCGGCCGTCAGGGAGCCCGTCCCCGTGCCGGACAGATCGGCCCGGCGGAGCATCTCGACGCCCATGACGGCGATCACGGCGTAGACGACGAGGGCGGAGCCGCCCACGACGGCCTCGGGTATGCCGGCCAGCGTCCGGGAGACGGGCGCGGCCAGGCCGAGGGCGACCAGGAGCACTCCGGCGCCCGCGGTCACGAAGCGGCTGCGGACCCCGGTGAGCCGGCCGATGCCGATGTTCTCCGCGCTGGTGACCATGAGGGAGGTGCCGAAGAGTCCTCCGGCCAGGGACACCAGGGCGTCGGCGCGGGCGACGCGGGGGACGTCGCGCCCGGGAGCGGGACTCCGGCCGACGGTCTCGCTGTTGAGGACGGTCTGTCCGGTGATCTCGGCGAGCGTGGTGAGGGCGAAGACGAGGAGCGGAAGCGCGGCGACCGGGTCGAAGCTCGGTGTGCCGAAGGGCAGGAACACGGGCAGCGCGAAGCCGCTGCCGGCCGCGGGAGCGAAGGAGCCGAGGCCCGTCCCCACCGCGAGGACGGTTCCCGTCGTCATGCCGATGAGGACGGACGTCTGGCGCCAGACGCCGCGCAGGAACACGTACGCGGCGACGGTCGCCGCCACGGTGAGGGCGGCGAGGAGCACCGCGCGCGGCTCGCCCGTGCCGTCCGGGCCGGTGACGAGCCGGGCGGCGACCCGGATCATCGCGACCCCGATGAGCAGCACGGTCACGCCCATGACCAGCGGCGGGAAGAGCCGTACGACACGGGCGTACAGGGGAAGCACGGCGAGCAGCAGGGCGGCCGCGAGGAGGACGGCGCCGGTGGCGGTCCGCGGCCCGTGTTCCTGGGCGATCTGGAGGAACAGCGCGGTCGCGGCGCCGCCGGGCAGCATGACGAACGGCAGGCGGCCGCCGATCCGCCACACCCCGAGGGACTGGAGCAGGGCGCCCGCGCCGCAGAGCAGCAGGACGGTGCTGAGCAGGGAGGCCGTCACACCGGGCGACGTCTTCAGGGTGCCGGCGACGAGGAAGACGGTGGAGACCGGGGCGGCGATCATCGCCAGGACGTGCTGGGCCGCCAGGGGCACGAGCCGCCGCAGCGGTACCCGTTCGTCGACGGCCGCGGTGGCGGGGGCGGCCTTGGAGGCCGGCGTGGTCGTCATGCCGTCGCCTCCAGCCACGGGATCTCGGCCGGGGTGTGGCGGTAGGCGCGGAAGACGGCGTTCGGCTGCGACGGGAAGAGGCTGCGGACCTCGCGCTCGTCGTAGCCGGCGAAGTACGGGACGACGTACTCCCAGCACAGGTAGCCGTCCTTCGTCACCTCGAACAGACGGCCCGACGGGGAGTCGGTGACGAGCGTGTTGCCGTTCGGCAGGCGCTGTGCGGAGCCCATGAAGGGCGCGAAGAAGAACTCGCGGGCGGGGTCGTGGTACTCCCACGCGACGTCGCCGGACGCCCGGTCGATCTCGATGACGCGGGAGTAGGGGACGTCGTGGCCGGGCCGGAAGACGCCGTTGTCGAAGACGAGCAGCCGGCCGTCGTCGAGTTCGGTGGGCGCGTGCTGCTGGCTGACGGTGCCGGGGCGGCTTCGCCAGAGGATCTCGCCGGTGTCGCGGCTGATGACGACGACGGCCGAGACGCTGCGCAGGCTCGCCAGGACGTTGCCGTCCCGCAGGGGCGTGACGCTGTTGATCAACGGCCAGTGCTCACGGGCGTAGGCCTCGTGCAGCGGGAAGGAGTCGCGGTCGAGGTGGTCGGCGGCGCGCCAGGACCACAGGAGTTCGCCGTCCGGGCCGACCTCCTTGATGGTGTCGGCCCAGACCACGCCGCCCGTGGCTTCGGAGCCGGGCACTCCGCCCCGTACCGCCGCGGCGTCGGCCCCGGCGAGGGGTTCGAGGGCGGTGTAGAGGATGCGGCCGTCGTCGAGGTGGTGGGCGTCGTGGTGCTGGAGGGGGTCGCGGTGCTCCCGCAGCACGGTCCCGTCGGGTGCCGCGTGAAGCATGACGCCGCCCCGGTACTTGTGCCACATCGGGAAGAGGGCCTCCTCTCCCGGGAGTACGCCGTTGTAGGCGAGGGTTCCGTCGGCGAGGAGCCGGGCGTGTCGGCCCGGGCGGTAGGGGAGGTCCCAGCGGTGGACGGTGCGGCCCCGGAGGTCGATGAGGTACACCTCCCCGGTGCCGGTGAGCGGGGCGAAGAGGGTATAACCCTCGGACGCGGCCGTCTCGTCGAGGGCGATGAGGCCGGTGGGACGTCGGCGGCGTGAGTTCTGGTCGACCGTGGGCATGCCGGAGCTCCTTCTTCAAACTTTCTTTGATGAGAACAACCGACTTTGACGGTAGGGGCGTCGTGTGACGGGCGTGTGTCGGGAGTACGAAACCGTCTCCGGACTTCGGCCGGCCGGCGCGTAAGGTGCGGTCATGCGCCGTGGAACAGGGCGGACGGCGGCGCGGGGCGGGAAAGGACGGGACCGACGATGGAGACCGCGAACACACCGCGGGTGGGCGCCGCCGTGCGCCGCCGGCGACGGGCGCTCGACCTGACGCTCGCCGAGGTGGCGCGGAGCAGCGGGCTCTCCTCGCCGTTCCTCAGCCAGATCGAGAACGACCGGGCGCGCCCCAGCATGCGGTCGCTGCAGCGGATCGCCGACGCCCTCGGGACCACGGCGGTGCAGCTGCTCGCGGCCTCGGACGAGACCCGGACGGTCGACGTGGTGCGCGCGGACGACGACAGCGGCCTGGACCGGGAGGCGCGCGTCCGGCCGGTGGTGCGCGGCCGCCATCAGCTGCACGCCCTGGAGTTCGTCGGTGCGCACGAGGCGGACCGCGAGTTCCGGCACCGGAACGACGAGCTGCTGTACGTGGCGGACGGCTCGGTGGAGGTGGAGGCCGACGGCCGCGTCCACCGGTTGGGCCGCGGGGACACGCTGCTCCTGTCCGGCGGCGTCCGGCACCGCTGGCGCACCACCGAACCGGGCTCGCGGGTCCTGGCCGTCGCGGTCGGCGACCACGTGGAGGTGCTGGAGACCTGAGGGGCAGGCGCACTGTCGCACGGCCCGCTTGAACCCGCCCGGACGGCGGTGCAGGCTGGCACCCATGACATGGACGGCACCGCCGGTCGAACGCACCCGGCAGCTCGGCGGCCTGGGCACCGTGACCGAGCGTCAGATGCTGGAGGGCTGGCTGACCTGGCACCGGGAGACGCTGCTGGCCAAGTGCGCCGGGCTCGACCCGGTCCGGTTGGCGCGCGCGACGGTGGAGCCGTCGGGCCTCACCCTCCTCGGCCTGGTCCGGCACATGGCGGAGGTGGAGCGGTCGTGGTTCCGGCGCGGATTCGCGGGTGAGGCCGTCGGCGAGGTCTTCACCGGGCCTTCGGACGGCGACGAGGGGCTCGCCGGGGTGGACCCGGCCGAGGCGGAGAGGGACTTCGGTCTGTTCCGGGCGGAGGTCGAGGCGTGCGACGCGGCAGTGGCCGGGCACGACCTCGACGAGACCTTCCTTTCCTCGCGCGGGGTCGCCCTCAGCCTGCGGTGGGTCTACATGGTGATGATCCAGGAGTACGCCCGCCACAACGGCCACGCCGACTTCCTGCGGGAGCGGACGGACGGGATGACGGGTGACGGATGACGGGTGAGGACGCCCGCCCGGTACGGCTGTGGAGTCGCCGTACCGGACGGGCGGACAGGGGCGTCAGGCTTCGCGGGCGCCCTCGTACATCGCCTCGACGAGCTCGGCGTACTCGCGCTCCACGACGGGCCGCTTCACCTTGAGGCTCGGGGTGAGTTCGCCGTGCTCGACGTCCAGGTCGCGCGGCAGGACCGAGAACTTCTTGATCGTCTGCCACCGCTGCAGGTCGCCGTTGACGCGCTGGACGAAGCCGTCGATCAGCGTGTGCACCTCCGGCGAGGAGACGACCTCGGCGTAGCCGCGGCCCCCGAGGCCGTTCGACGCCGCCCAGGGCATGATCACGCTCTCGTCGAGCGCGATCAGGGCGGTGCAGTAGTTGCGGCCGTTGCCGATGACCAGGATGTTGCTGACGAACGGACAGACGGCCTTGAACCGGCCCTCGATCTCCGTGGGCGCCACGTACTTGCCGCCCGACGTCTTGAACAGGTCCTTCTTGCGGTCGGTGATCCGGACGAAGCCCTCCTTGTCGATCTCGCCGATGTCACCGGTGCGGAACCAACCGTCGCTCTCCAGCACTTCGGCGGTCTTCTCCGGAAGGTTGTGGTAGCCGCGCATGATGCCGGGCCCCCTCAGGAGGATCTCCCCGTCCTCGGCGATGCGGACCTCGGTGCCCGGCAGGGGCCGGCCGACCGTGCCCACCCGGAAGTCGTCGACCGGGTTGACCGTGCAGCCCGCGCTGGTCTCCGTCAGGCCGTAGCCCTCCAGGACGGGCACGCCCGCACCGGCGAAGAAGTAGCCGATGTCGGGGGCGAGCGCGGCACTGCCCGAGGCGCTGCCCCGGAGCTCTCCCCCGAACGCCGCCCGGATCTTTCCGTAGACCAGCTTGTCGGCGAGGGCGTGCTGGACGCCGAGCCACAGGGGCACCTTGCGGCTCCCCGTCGCCACCAGGCTCTCCTGCCCGGTCCTGGCGTGGTCGCGGGCGACCTTCGCCGCCCACCGGAAGATCTTGTACTTGGCCCCGCCCTCGGCCCGAGCCTTCGCGGCGATGCCGTTGTAGACCTTCTCGAAGACCCTCGGCGCGGAGGCCATGACGGTGGGCCGGACGACGGGCAGGTTGGTGACGATGCGGTCCACGCGCCCGTCGACCGCCATCACGCTTCCGGTCTGCACCTGACCGGATATCAGGGCCTTGCCGAAGACGTGGGACAGCGGCAGCCACAGGAACTGCACGTCGTCGGGGAGCAGCAGTCCGCTGGCCTCCTGCGCGGCGCCCTGGTAGGACCAGCAGTCGTGCACCAGGCGCACGCCCTTCGGGCGGCCGGTCGTCCCGGAGGTGTAGATCAGGGTGGCGAGCTGGTCGCGTTCGATGGCCCCGACCGTCGTCTCGATCGCGTCCGGGTGCTCCTTCAGGTACGCCCTGCCGCGTTCCTCCAGTTCGGCGAGGCTCAGCACCTCCAGCCCCTCCGCCCGGGGGAGGTCCGTCTCCGGGTCGAAGAGGATCGCGTGGCCGAGCCCGGGCAGGCGGTCCGCGTGGGCGACGACCTTGGCCAGCTGTTCGGCGTTCTCGACGAAGATCGCCCGGCTGCCGGAGTCGGCGAGGATGTACGCCGTCTCGTCGGCGTTGGTGCTCGGGTAGACGGCGGTCGCGGCGCCGCCCGCGCACATCACGCCCAGATCGGCGAAGATCCACTCGACCCGGGTCGAGGAGGAGATGGCCACGCGCTCCTCGGGCCGCAGCCCGAGGGCGAGCAGACCGGCGGCGATCGCCGTCACGCGCTCGGCGGCCTGGGCCCAGGTCAGCGAGCGCCACTCCTCGGCGCCGGGGGCGCCCTCTCCGGCCGGCACGGGGTGGCGATAGGCCTCCCGGTCGGGTGTGGCCTCGACCCGTGAGAGGAAGAGGTGCGCCACCGAGCGCGGCCGGTTTTCGAGCAGGTACTGCGCGGAACTCATGGCGGCCTCCGGACCCTGTGCGCCGGTCAACGTTCTTGACCGGCAGGTAACTTACGGGCAGTGGTGTGAGGCTAAGGGGAAACCCACTGCCGCGTAAGGGGAGTCGGGGAGGAAAGTGTCCGCACGTCGGCGCGCACCGGCGCGGGAAGTCTCCGCTCCGGCCGGAGGACAGCCCGGTGGTGACGCACCCGGGACACGCCGCCCGCCGGGCTTGAGGCGCGGGTCCTAGGGCAGGTGCCCCCACGAGCCGGGGCCCCGGTCGCCGAGCAGGGCGCAGACGAACTGTTCCTCGGTCGCGCGCAGTCGGGCCAGCAGGGCCGGGTCCGTCGTGACCTGGCTGGTGACGGAGACCGTCACCGTGCGCCGGCCGTCCCGCGTGGCGGCGGCGAACTGCGTGTAGCCGGGGGTGTTGCCGGTGTGGCCGAGGACCGTGCCGCAGCGGGTGGTGTACCGGAAGACGCCCAGGCCCGCCGCGTTGGCGCCGGGACCGGCCGGTTGGGAGGCGCCGCCCGGCAGGAAGTCCTGCTGGGCGTGGCGGGTCATGGGCGAAAGCAGCTCGGGTCCCGCGTAGCCGCCGATGAACCTGCTCAGGTCCGCCGGGGTGGAGACGATGCCGCCCGACGCCCAGGCGCCGGAGGCGCTGATCGCCTCGCTCACGTCCTCGGGCGGCTCGCCGGGGGCGGTCGAGTAACCGTGCAGGAAGGGGCGGGGAAGCCGGTAGCCCTGCGGGAGGCTGGTCTCCGTCAGGTCGAGCGGGCGGTACACGAGCTGCCGCAGCAGCGACTCGTACGAGCGTCCGGTGGCCTGCTCGGCCATCAGGGCGACCGCGATGTTGTCCGAGTTGGAGTAGGCGTAGCGGCTGCCCGGCTGGAAGTCCAGGGGCCGGTCGGCGACGAAGTCGAGGAGGTGGCGGGAGTCGAAGTGGTGGCGGGGGTCGGCACGGACGATGTCCTGGAACGCCTGGCTCTTGCTGAAGTCCGGAAGTCCGCTGGTGTGCTGGAGGAGCTGGCGCAGCGTCACCGCGTGCCAGGCGGTGGGCAGCTGGGGCAGCCGTCCGCCGATCGTGTCGTCGAGGCCCAGGGCCTTCCGGTCCACGAGGCTCAGCGCGACCGCGCCGCTGAAGGCCTTGGCCACACTGGCGATGCGCATGTGGTCGTCGGGCCGGGGCGGACGCCGCGTGCCCACCTCGGCCGTGCCGGCCCGGTAGACCTGCCGTACGCCGTCCCGGGTCAGGACCGCGATCGCCCCGGGCGGGCCGCCGGGCGCCGCCACCAGGTCGGCGAGGGCCCGCTGGAGCGCCGGGTCGCCGTGACCGGGACCGTGCGGCGCCGGACCCGGCGGAGCCGCCGCGGCCGGTGCGGTCGCGGCGCCGCTCAGGACGGCGGCCGCCACGGCGCCGGCGGCCGCCGCGCGGAATCGGCGCCTCGGACGGGGTCCGGTGCGGGCGGGTGCGGAGCTCGTGGAATTCCGGCCGTCGTGCGCGGCGGGGACACGTCGGGGCATGCGCTACCTCCTCGGCTGCGGGACGGGAACGGCGGACGGTGCCCGTGGCCCGGTTCCGGTCGGACCACCGGCCCGTCCCGGCCGGCCACCGGACCGCCCTGTTCCAGGATCAGGCCACCGTCTCGCGGACCGGGCTCCGCCGCGCGCCGCCTGCGCCATCCGGCCCACACGCACCACGGGCGGGGCGGACGGTGCGTCCCGGCGGCCGCTCTCAGCGGGTCGGCGCGGTCCCGGCGCCGGGTCGCCGTCCGGACGCGGTCCGGTATCCGAAGGCGACCAGGCCCGTGGCGACCAGGACGACCGCACCCACCGTGCGCAGTGCCGGGCTCATCGCCTCGGCGAAGGACGCCGCGCCGGCGCCGGCGTCGTGCGCGGCGAGCACGGTGCCGGTGACGGCCACGCCGAGGGCGGCGCCGATCTCCCGGGCGGAGGTGCCGAGGCCGGAGCCGAGACCGGCCTGGTGCGCGGGGAGGGAGGAGACGACGCCGACGGTCAGGGTCGGCATGCACAGGCCCGTCCCCGCCGAGATCACCAGGAGCCAGCAGGCGTACAGCGCGTACGGGGTGGCCGCCCCGGCGGTGGAGGCCCCGAGGAGTCCGGCGCCGATCAGGAACAGTCCGGTGGCGACGGTGGGACGCGGACCCGAGGCGGCCTGCCAGCGGGTCGCGACCTTGGGGAACAGGGCCATGCCGATCGTGAGCGGGACGATGGCGAGTCCGGTGACGGCGGGGCCGTACCCCTTGACGTACTGCAGGTACTGCGAGTTGGCGTAGAACAGCGAGAAGAGGCCGAAGAAGCCGGTGGCCGTGCCCAGTGCGGCGGCGCGCAGCCGCCGGGAGCGGAAGGCCCGCGGGTCGAACAGCGCGGCCGGCGAGCGGAGCGCGTACCAGGTGAAGAGGACGGCCAGCACCGCGCCCACCGCGAAGAAGACGAGGATGCGGGGTGAGGTCCAGCCGTACGCCGGGCCTTCGATGATGCCGGCGAGGAGGGCGACCAGGGCCGCGACGAGCACCACCGTGCCGCGCGGGTCGGGGCGCCCGTGCGGGGAGCGGTCGGTGCGCGGGACGGTGACCGCGACGGTCCGGGCGAGCAGCGCGGCCGCCGGGACCATCAGCCAGAACAGGGCGCGCCAGGAGAGGAACTGGCCCGTCGCTCCCCCGCCGACGTTGCCCGCGAGGCCGCCCAGGCCGACGGCGAGGGTCCAGGAGGCCAGGGCCCGGGCCCGGCCTTCCGGTCCGGCGAGCTGCACGAGGATCGACATGGTCGCGGGCATGACGCAGGCGGCCCCGGCGCCGGACACCCCGCGGCCGGCGATCAGCAGCGCGGGCGTCGTGGCCAGGGCGCTCAGCGCCGCCCCGGCGGCGAACAGCGCGAGACCGGCGAGCAGCACGCCCTTGCGGCCCCGGCGGTCCCCCAGCGCTCCGGCCGGGATGAGCAGTCCGGCGAAGACGATGACGTACGCGTCCACAGTCCACAGCAGCTCGGTGGCGGACGGATGGAGGGAGGAGGCGGCGAGTTGGGGGATGAGGAGGTTGACGGCGGCGACCATGCTCTGCGCCACCAGGACGCAGGCGCACAGGACCAGCAGGGTCGACCGCCTGAGCGGGCTCGGGGTGGTGCCGGCCGGGACGGAGGGGGGCGGTGAGAGGGCAGCGGAAGACATGGCTCCTCCGGGGAGCGTCGTGGTGAGGGATGTGCGTTCACCGTAGGCTCGGCCCGTGGATTACTTCCAGTGCATCTTTTGCAAGGAGTGAGTGCGTGTGACGCAATCCGGGGACGCCACCGGTCTCGACCTGAACCTTCTCCTCGCCCTCGACGTCCTCCTCGAGGAGCAGAGCGTGCGGGGAGCGGCCCGGCGGCTGCACCTGTCCGAGCCGGCCACCAGCCGCACCCTGGGCCGGATCCGCAAGGCGCTCGGCGATCCGATCCTGGTGCGGGCCGGGCGCGCGATGGTGCCGACGCCGTACGCGCTGTCCGTACGGGCGGAGGTCGGTGCGGTCGTGGAGCGGGCCAGGGCGCTGTTCGCGGCCTCGGGCCCCACCGATCTCCGCGCCGTCGCGCGCACGTTCACGGTGCTCGGCCAGGACTCCCATCCCGCCCTGCTCGGTCCCGACCTGCTCGCGCGTGCCGCCCGCGAGGCCCCGCAGGTGCGGCTGCGGTTCCTGAACGAGAGCCACATCGACGCGCCGACGCTGCGGGAGGGCGTCGCCGACCTGGAGATCGGTGTCATCGACACCGTCCATCCCGAGGTGCACACCGAGCACGTCGTCGACGACCGCATGCTCGCGGTCGTCCGGGCGGGACACCCGCTCCTCCGGGGGCGCCTGACGCGGCGGAGGTTCGCGGCGGACGCGGACCATCTGGTCGTCTCGCGCCGGGGACGGCTGCACGGTCCCATCGACACGGCGCTGGCCGAGCACGGCCTGCGGCGGCGGGTCGTCGCGAGCGTCGGCACGTACCCGGCGTCGCTGTTCGTCCTCCGCGACACCGACCTCGTCGGCCTGATCAGCGCGCGGAGCCGCTCGCTGGCCGAGGCCCTCGGTCTGGTCGCCTTCGAGGTCCCCCTCGACCTGCCGCCCCTGCCGGTCGGCCTCGCCTGGCATCCGCGCCACGACGCCGACCCGGCGCACGCCTGGCTGCGCGGCTGCGTACGGGACCTGCTGCTCGGCCGGTCCGGCTGATCCCGTCCGCCCCCGTCACGGCGGGCGGACGGTGCTACTCGGGGTCGGCGGCCACCCGGAAGCCGATGTTGCCGGTCGAGCTGTCGGGTGTGTTGGAGCTGCGGGCGGCCACCCGGTACCGGTTGCAGTAGGAGTCGTGGCACAGGTACGAGCCGCCGCGCATCGCGCGCGCGGTCTCCTCGCCGGGGGTGAACGGGTCCGCGCACCACTCCCAGACGTTGCCGACCGTGTTGTAGAGACCGAAGCCGTTGGGGCGGAAGGACTTCGCGGGGGCCGTGCCCGCGTGGACGCCGGCGGCGGGGAGCTCCGGGAACTCGCCCCGCCAGATGTTGCACAGGGGGCGGCCGTCCGACGTGAGCTCGTCGCCCCACGGGTACCGGCGCTGCTCCAGGCCGCCGCGGGCCGCGTACTCCCACTCGGCCTCGGTGGGCAGGCGGGTGCCTGACCAGGCGCAGTAGGCCTGGGCGTCGTGCCAGGACACATGGACGACGGGGTGGTTCTGCCGGTCGGTGACGTGGGAGCCGGGGCCTTCGGGCCGGCGCCACGAGGCGCCCTCCACCGTCCGCCACCACGGGACGCCCGGCACGGGCGGTGACAGCGCCGCGACCTCCTCCCCCAGGAAGGCCCCGAAGGTGAAGGAGAAACCGAAGCGCTCGGCGTCGGTGACGTGTCCGGTGGCCTTGACGAAGGTGGCGAACTGCGCGTTCGTCACCGTCGTGGCCGCGATGCGGAAGGGCTTCACGGCCTCCTCGCGGACCGGGCCCTCGGCGTCGGCGGGGAAGCCCTCCGGGTCGTCGGCGCCCATGAGGAAGCGCCCTCCGGGCAAGGGGAGCAGCTGCCGGGCGACCCGGGAGGGACGGGCCGGAGGGCGGGGCGGGGCGAGGGTCGTGACGGAGAGGTGGGCGTGACCTGGGGTGCAGCATTCGGGCATGACGACTCCGGCGGAATCGGAAGGGGGAACGGCCGGCCCCGTGTGTCGCGGTGCGGGGCCGGCCGGCGGTGCCAGGGGGTGTCTTGTCGATCAGGCCACGCGGTCGGCGGCGAGCTGCGCGGCCAGGGCGGGGACGCCGAGGGCCTGCTCCTGGGCCGATGTGGCCTGGTAGAGCTTGTTGGTCAGCTGGTAGGGGTCGTTCACCAGGTCGTAGTACTCGCGGAACTTCACCTGTCCGGTGCCGGACACCGTGCCGTTCCCGTCGGTCGTCAGGTCGTAGTACTCCGTGTACTGCTTGTCCTTGGCCACGTACGAGGACCAGGTGGGTGCGCCCCCGGTCGTGGTGCCCTGCTTCCACCATTCCACCAGGAGGTGGTCGCGGCTGTAGCCGGAGAGCAGGGACCGGCCGTCCTGCGGGGCGCTCGGGGTGATGCCGGCGGCGTCGAGGATGGTCGGCGCGATGTCGATGTTCGCCACGATGCGGTTGTCCTGCGTTCCCGCGCCCAGGCCGCCGGCCGGCCACGAGAGGTAGAACGGCACCTCGTGCGCCGGACGGTAGGGCACCGACTTCGCGGTCCAGCCGTGGTCGCCCCAGCTGAAGCCGTTGTCGCCGATGTAGATGACGAGGGTGTTGTCGAGCTGGCCCAGGGCCTGGAGCTTGTCCTTGAACGCCTGTACGGCGTCGTCGACGGAGAGCAGGGTGCGCAGCTGCTCGGCACGGATGGTCCGGCCGTCGGCGAGGGTGCCGGTGGCGTTCTTGATGTACCCCGGCTTGTCGCTGCGGTCGTTCTCGGGGACCGAAGGACGGCCGTTCCAGTCGGGCACGGGGGTGTCGGCGTACTTCGCCTCGGGGGTGCGCGGGCCGTGGGACGCGTAGGGCGTGACGTACGCGAACCAGGGCCTGGTGTCGGTGGCGGCCTTGTCGAGGAAGTTCAGGGTGCGGTTCTTGACGATGGTGGTGGTGTAGCCGTTGATCGTCTGGACGGTTCCGTCGACGTTCCACTGGGCGTCGACGTACCCGGGCTGGAGGAGGGCGAACTCCTCGAAGTGCGGCGGGTTGTCCGCCAGGGTCCAGGAGTTGAGGTACTTGCCGAACAGACCGGTGCGGTAGCCGGCCTGCTTGAGGTACTTCTGCACGGTGGTGCTCTGGTCGAGCGCGTACGAGGCCTTGTTGTTGCGCACGCCGTGGTTGTGGGCGTGGCGGCCGGAGAACACGCTGGAACGCGAGGGCGCGCACAGCGGGGTGGTGACGTGGCCGTTGGTGAACTTCACGCCCTGGTCGGCGAGCCAGGCGACGGTCTTGGGCAGAGCCCATTCGGTGTGCTTGGGCTGGTCGTCGGTGACGATCAGCAGGATGTTCGGCCGGCCGGCGGCAGCGGCGGGGCCGGCTGCGGCGACCTGCGCGAAGGCGGGTACGGCGGTCGCGGCCGCGACGGCGGCGGCGCCGCCGAGAAAGCCTCGTCGGCTCACCTGCGGGCGTCGGTTCTCGCTCATGATGTCCATTCCTCTGGGTGCGACTGCACAGGGGGCACAGCGGACGGAGGCACGGGAAACGTGCCGTCGGGCCGCGGCGGGAAGGGGAAGAGACGGGAGTCAGGCGGGGCGCCAGGTGGGGATCCCGTGGGGGGAAGGGGCGCGTTCAGCGCGCCGGGGCGACCGTACACAGGGCGCTCGCCACGTGCCCTTGGTCGACGTGGCGGCGCGCAGTGAGGATTCCTGCTGCCATGGCCACGACAGTATGCGGAGTGGATCCGCGGTTCCATGTACGGCGGATGAAATGGCGGCCGCCGTGCTCGCCGCCGTCTTGTGCCGGGCTCCCCGCTCTGGTCGCCCGACCACGACCGCGTGAGAATGCCCCCATGACCGACGCATCGGCGACACCGGCGGAAGAGGACACGGTCCGCGTCGAGCGCGACGGGCCGGTGACCACGGTGGTCCTGTCCCGGCCCGCCGCCCGCAACGCCGTGGACGGGCCTACGGCGCGGCGACTGGCCGACGCCTTCAGGGCGTTCGAGGCGGACGAGGAGGCCTCGGTGGCGGTGCTGTGGGGCGAGGGCGGCACGTTCTGCGCGGGCGCCGACCTCAAGGCCGTCGGCACCGAGCGCGGGAACCGGGTGGCGCCCGACGGCGACGGCCCGATGGGGCCGACCCGGCTGCGCCTGACGAAGCCGGTCATCGCGGCCGTCAGCGGCCACGCGGTGGCCGGCGGACTCGAACTGGCCCTCTGGTGCGATCTGCGCGTGGTCGAGGAGGACGCGGTCCTCGGCGTGTTCTGCCGCCGGTGGGGCGTGCCCCTGATCGACGGCGGCACGGTCAGGCTGCCCCGCCTGATCGGCGAGAGCCGCGCCATGGACCTCGTCCTGACCGGCCGTCCGGTCCCGGCCGCCGAGGCGTACGGGATCGGGCTCGCGAACCGTCTCGTGCCGACGGGCCGGGCCCGGGTCGCGGCGGAGGAACTCGCCCGGGAGATCGCCGCGTTCCCCCAGCTGTGCCTGCGTCACGACCGGCTGTCCGTCCGGGAGCAGCACGGCCTGCCCGAGTCCGAGGCGCTGGCGGCCGAACTGCGCCACGGCATGGTGCCCCTGTCGGCCGGCGAGGCCCTCGGCGGTGCCGCGCGCTTCGCGGCCGGGGCGGGACGACACGGCTCGTTCACCGCCTGAGCCGCCCCGGCCGCCCCGGAAGGTGACGGAGAACCCCGTGAGTACGGCCGCGGGGCTCGCTACCATGCGCGATGTGAATTCACGCGCGCGCTGGCTCGTAGGGATCGCGAGTACCGCCGGGGCGTTCGCCGCCGCCGGCGCGGGATGGGACGCGTTCGGGGACGTCGGACCCGTGCAGTACGCACTCGCGGGAGTCACCGCCCTGGCCAGCGGCGCCCTGGCCTATGCCCAGAGCGCCAGGAGCGGCCCGAGCACGCCGGGGACTCCGGTGCCGCGGGAATTACCCCGTGACATCAGCGACTTCACCGGTCGGCGGAGTGAACTCGACGACCTGGAAGGGCTCCTGCGCCGACGCGGCCGGTCGGCGGGCCCCCTCGTGGCCGCCATCGCGGGCAAGGGGGGCCTGGGCAAGACGACCCTCGCGATACGGGCGGCGCAGAGTGCGGCGGACGACTATCCGGACGGCCAGCTGTTCGCGAACTTACGGGGGTACGACCCCGTCCCCGCCGAACCGGAGGGGATACTGGCGCACTTCCTGCGGGCGCTGGGCACCGACCCCCGTGAGATACCGGACGCGCTGCACGACCGCGAGCAGCTGCTGCGCACCCTCACCGCCGGACGCCGACTGCTCATCGTCCTCGACAACGCCAACGGTCCCCGCCAGGTGCGGCCCCTGCTGCCCGGCACCCCGGACGTCGCCGTGATCGTCACCAGCCGTACCCCGCTCAGCACCATCGAAGGAGCCCGCACGATCGTGCTTGACCTCTTGGAACCCGATGAGGCGGTCGAGTTGCTGGGCCGGGTGGCGGGGGCCCGGCGCGTGGCGGACGACCCGGCGGCCGCACGACGCCTGGTGGCGCTCTGCGGGCACCTGCCCCTGGCCGTACGCATCGCGGGGGCGCGACTGGCGGAGCGGCCCGACGTCCCGCTGGCGGACCTCGCCGACCGGCTCGCCGACGAACGCGACCGGCTCGACCACCTGGAGATCGGCGACCTCGACGTCCGTTCCACGTTCATGCTCAGCCATCGGGGTCTGTCGGAGGAACAGCAGCGGGCCTTCCGCATGCTCGGGCTCTTCCCCGGCACGGACTTCGCGGCCTGGGCGCTCGCCGCGCTCATGGACGTCCCGCTGCGCACCGCCGAGCACCACCTCGACGCCCTGGTGTCCGCGCAGCTGCTCGACGCGACCGGCCCCGACGAGACCGGCACCGTCCGCTACGCCTTCCACGACCTGATCCGCGCCCTCGCCCGCGAGCAGCCCGAGCCCGGGGCGGCGGCCGCGACGCAGCGGCTCCTGGGCGCTTACCTCACGCTCGCCGCCACAGCGGAGGACCGCTTCCAGCCCGGCGAGGTCCGCAAGACCAGCGCCCACCCGCGCCACCCGGTCGAGGCCCGCGCCCTCGACCGGCTGCTGCAGGATCCGGTGACCTGGTTCATCAGCGAGCAGCGCAACATCGTCGCCTGTGTGCGGCTGGCCACGGCGCGCGAGTTCTGGGACGCGGCGTGGGAGCTCACCCACATCGGCGCCCCGTTCTTCGAGATGCTGGCCACCTGGGACGACTGGGAGGCCGCCGTCGGGCTGGCCCTCGACGCGGCTCGCCGGTCGGGCGACCGCCGGGCCGAGGCCATCACGCTCTTCGACACCGGGGCGCTCCGCCGGGACCTGGGCCGGCTCGACGAGGCCCTGGTGGCGTACGAGGGCGCCCGCGCCGGGTACACCGCGTCCGGCGACGAGCACGGGCTGGCTGCCCTCCTGCTGCTCGAGGGCATCGTCCACCGCAACCTGGGGGACTGGGAGCGGGCGGCCCGGCTGCTCGGCGACGGCGTCGTACGCCTCTCGGCGGCCGGGGACCGCAGGCTCGCGGCCCAGTCCCGGCGCAGCCTCGCGATCGTCCGTGGCAACCAGGGACGGCACGGCGAGGCGATCCCGCTGTTCCAGGAGGCGCTGGCCGAGTTCCAGAACCTGGGCGACCGGCGGGCCGAGGCGTACGCCTGGCGGAACCTGGCCCAGGCCCAGCTGGAGTTCGGCGAGCCCTCGGCTTCGGCACGCTCGTTCGCCCGGAGTCTGGAGATGACCCAGCGGCTGCGGGACCAGCGGGGCGAGGCGAGGGCGCTGCAGGGCCTCGGCCGTGTGAGCGTCGCCGAGGGGGCCGCGGCGGTGGCGCTGCGGCGTTTCACCCAGGCCCGGCAGATCGCCGAGGCGACCCACGACCGCGTCCTCATCCGGGAACTGGACCGCGACATCGTCTCGGCGAACCGCTCGTAGCGGGCGCCGGCTCGGCCGTGCCGTCTCTCTTCCTCCGCCGGTTCCGGCGGTGTTCCGGGGTGGGTGTCCTCGTCGATTCCGGCGCCCGGCCCGTCCCGCTCCTTGTACGGTGGTGAGTACGGGTCCGGTGCCGCCGACTCCCCCGTTTGCCGGCACCGGACCCCCTGCGACCGCTCTCCCATGGCGGTCGGCTCCTGGCGGCGCCGAGGGGCACGGCGGGCCCGGCACCTGACAGAGCGCGCCGAACGCTTCGGGCTGCTCCTCTCCCGCGCCCGCACCGTGGCGGTCGCCCCGGCCGACGAGTCCGAGGTGCTCGCCCGTTTCGCCGAGCGGGCCCGTCCGGCACCGCACCCTCCAGACGGCCCTCATCGGCACCCGGGGCCTGGACCGGACCGATCAGCCACTGTGACGCGTCTGACGCCGATCGCCGGAAGGTTCGTTCTGTTTCGCGAGTGAACCCGAACTGACAGCTGATCTAGGTTAGTTGAACGGTTTCCGGTCGTCTCCGGTGGGCAGGTTTGCAGAGCCGTGGACCGGGCATCGTCCGGCTTCGCGGCACAGCGATGCGGGCCGGAGTGAGAAGGAGGTCGGTCCCATGACCGTGCGTGCCGTCGAGCTGCCGCAGTTGTGGATGCCCTACGCGCTGCGGGTGAATCCGTATCTGTCCGCTCTGCACGAGGAGAGCGAGTCCTGGGCGCGCGGCATGGGGATGCTGGACGGCGGCCAGTGGCCTCCGGCCCGCCCCGCGATCTGGACACGGTCGGAGTTCCACGCCATGACCGTCGACCAGCTGACCGCCTGGACCCTTCCCGACGCCTCGTTCGAGGCCTTACGGATCAACCACCGGTTCAACGTCTGGGCCCTCGCCTGGGACGACTACTTCGCCTCCGCCTTCAAGCAGACCGGCGACCTGCCCGGAGCCCGGGCCTTCACCACCCGGCTGCACGCCTTCCTGCGGCCCGAGCGCGGGGCCCGGCTGCCCGAGCCGACGAACGCGGTCGAGCGGGGGATCGCCGATCTGCAGCAGCAGCTCTTCCCGCCGGGGCTGGCGCACTGGCGAGTGGAATTCAACCGGGCACTGGCGCGGTACATCGACGCGGGGGTCGAGGAACTGGCCAACAGCCGCAGCGGCCGCATTCCCCACCTGATCGATTACGCGCCGTTCCGCCGGGAGAGCTTCGCCGCCTACACCGCTCCCTATTCCGTCGAATTGGCCACCGGCGCGCGAATACCCGAACAGATACGGCACACCCGGACCATCCGTGCCCTGCTCGACGCCTTCATGGATTTCATGGGGCTGGCGAACGACATCGCGTCCTACGAGAGGGAGGTGCACGAGGAGAAGGACGTCAACAACCTGGTCCTGGTCGTCGGGACGTCCCTGGGCATCGCCCTCCACGACGCCGTGCCCGCCGCGCTGAACCTGGTGAACGCCCGGCTGCGGGACTTCGAGCACCTCCGGCGGAGCGAGCTGCCGCCGCTCGTCCGGCGGGCCGGTCTCGACCGCGACGAGCGGGCCGAGCTCGAGACCTGGCTCGGGGGAGCCTGCGGCTTCCTCTCCGGCCTCCACGCCTGGTACACCGGAGCACCCCGCTACGCCGCCGGGGACGTCTCGTTCCCGGGGTGAGGGCAGCGGGGTCGCACCGGTACCGGCCTACCTCCTGCGCAGGAGGCGCCTGACGCGCGTCAGCCAGGAGGCGCGGGGTCCGGGCCGCCGGACCTGGCCGGGATCGGTCGCGGGCGGCGGGAGCGGCACGGGCCTGCCGGTGCTCTGGGGCGGCGGGGCCGGGAGCGGGGCAGGGAGGGTGTCGGACTGGGGCGGGCGCGGGGCGAAGGTCACGGGCAGGGCCGTGAGGTGCCGGGCCCAGGTGGAGGAGCGCCAGCTGAGGCTCTCCTCGGGGACGGCCAGCGCGATGTCGGGCAGCCGGGTGAGCAGGATGTCGATGCCCGCGTCGGCGATGATGCGGCCGATGTCCTGGCCCGGGCATTCGTGCGTGCCCGCGCTGAAGGACAGGTGCGCGCGGTTGTGGTGCACGGGCGTCGAGGAGTCCGGGCGGATCGCCTCGTCGACGTTGCCCGCGGCCAGTCCGAGCAGGAGCATGTCCCCCGCATTGATCTCCTGTCCCCCGAGGGTGGTGTCGCCGTTGGCCCAGCGGCCCGGGCACACCATGAGCGGCGGCTCGTCCCAGAGGACCTGCTCCACCGCCTCGGGCAGCGTCATCTGGCCGCCCGCCAGCGAACCGCGGAACCGGGGATCGGTGACGACCATGCGCATGACGTTCGACATGAGGTTGGCGGTCGTCTCGTAGCCGGCGAGCAGGATGAGCCGCAGGTGGTGCTGGACCTCCTCGTCCGTGAGGCCCGCGGGATGGGCGAGCAGCGCGGAGGCGATGTCGTGCCCCGGCCGGACGCGCTTCTCGGCGACGAGCTGTTCGAGGCACTCCAGCACGTAGGCGTTGCTGGCGAGCGAGGTCTCGGTGGCCTTGAAGAGGTCGCGGGCGGCGTGCACGAGTTTGGGGGTGGACTCGTCGGACATCCCGAGCAGATGGCTGAGGGTGAGCATGGGCACGGCCTCGGTGAACTGCTCCACCAGCTCCGCCTCGCCGCTCTCGCAGAACGTGTCGATCACCTGGTGGGCGAAGCGGGTGATGTGGCGCCGGACGCCCCGGTGGTCGAACTGGTTGAGACCGGCCGTGACCGCGCCGCGCAGCCTCTGGTGCTCCTCGCCGTCCGCGCAGACGCAGTCGGGGCGCCAGCCGATCATCGGAATGAGCGGGGAGGTGGCGGGGTCGATCTCCCCGCTGCGCCAGCCGTGCCAGACGCGGGGGTCGCGGGAGAACTGGGTCGGGCGGCTGGCCACGTCGCGGTTCTCCAGGTATCCCAGGACGAGCCAGGCACGTACGTCGCCGTCGAGGAGTACGGGCGCCACCGGGCCGTGGGCGGCGCGCAGCTTCTCGTACAGGCCCATGGGGTCCGTCTCCGCGGCGGGTCCGTAGAGCCGGGTGGCTCCGCCGGGGCCGTCGGCGATGTGGGCCGGGCAGCCCGGGGGCGGGGCCGCCCCGGGCTGTGCGGTGGCGTGTTCGGTGGGTGGGACGGTCATGCGGTCTCCTGGGCGGCGGCGAGGGTGCACAGGTAGCCCATCAGCGAGAGCAGGGCGTCGCGGCAGGACGCCCGGTCCCGTGCGTCGCAGGTGACGATGGGCACGGATTCGCTGAGGGCCAGAGCGGTGCGGAGGTCTGCTAGGGGGTACTTCGGGGCCTCCGGGAAGGCGTTGACGGCCACGACGAACGGGACGCGGCGGTCCTCGAGCCGGGTGATGACCTCGAAGGAGACTTCGATCCTGCGGGTGTCGACGAGGACGACGGCGCCGAGCGCGCCCTCGAAGATGCCGTTCCACAGGAACCAGAAGCGTTCCTGTCCGGGAGTCCCGAACAGATAGAGGATGAGCTCCTCGTTGATGCTGATCCGTCCGAAGTCCATCGCGACGGTCGTGGTCTTCTTGTCCTTGGCGCCGGGGTTGTCGTCGATCCCGACGCCCGCCTGCGTCATGGTCTCCTCGGTGGTCAGGGGCGGGATCTCGCTCACCGCCCCGACCATGGTGGTCTTGCCGACCCCGAAGCCGCCGACGACCACGACCTTGACTCCCCTGGCGCCGTGCGGCAGCAGCAGGTCGGTGTCGTGCCGGCCGGCATCGAGTACGTCAGAGCTTGCGTAGTCCATGGATCACCGCCTCCAGTAGGCCGCGTTCGGGGTAGGCCGCCACGGGGACGGGCGCGATCGCCTCGACCCGCTCCTCCTCGACGAGCTTGGAGAGCAGCACGGTGACGACGCTGAAGGGGAGGCTGAGGTATGCGGAGACCTCGGCCACCGAGAGCGGGTACGAGCACAGGGTGAGGATGGCCGCGTGCTCGGGCTGCATGGCGGGATCGGGCTCGGACCTCGTCGCGATGAGCGTGACCAGGTTGAAGGTCTTGGCCGCGGAGTCCGCCGGGCCACCGGTAATGACGTAGAGCGGGACGGGTGTGCCTTCATTCCAGGGGTCCTGGTTCTCCGACGTCACATCGCCTGCCCGACGTCCTCACGGGGAGGGCTGGTCATGTGCTGGCCGATCCGGATCACCAGCGTCCGCATGCGGTCGCCGAGGAGTCCGGCGTCCACCTCCTGGTCGGCGAGGACCGCGAGATAGGCCCCGGGGCCGGCCGCCATCAGGGAGAAGTAGCCGCCGTCGGCCTCGATCCCGACCATCCGCGTCGATCCGTCCCCCTGCGGGAACATCTGGGAGATGGCCCGCGCCAGGCTCTGGATTCCGGAGCAGGCGGCGGCGATCGCGTCGGCGGTGTCGGGGGCCGTGTTCGCCTGCCCGATGCACAGGCCGTCCGACGACAGGACGACCACGTGTCGCACGTACGGGACGCTGCCCACGAGCTCCGTGAGCATCCAGTCCATGTTCGGCAGTGGCTGCATGTTACTCGTCCTCATCTGACGGCTCGCTGGGGGAAGGGGAAGGTTCGGCGACCGTTTTCCTGTCGCCTCGCTTGTCGCCGTTGAACGCCTCCCACATCAGCCCCGGCTGGCGGGTACTGCCGGAGGTGCCCCGGGAGGCCGCCGGATCGGCGGGGGCGGGCCCGGTCTGGACGACCGGGGTGGGGACGGGCGACTCGCGTCGTCGCTGCGGGAGCACGGGGGATTCCCGTCGTCGTTGCGGGAGTCCGTTGGCGGTCTTCCTGACCTCGCCGGAGCCCGTGGTGGAGTCGAGCGCCGGTGCCGGCCGGGGCAGGACGGGGCCGCCGCCCGCACGCCTCCGGGCGACGTCCGGGATCCGCAGGGCGGACTGCGGGACCGTGGTGATCAGACGGCGGGGGACGAGGACCACGGCCCGTACGCCTCCGTAGGCGGAGGTGCGCAGATCGACCTCGCAGCCGTGCTCGCGGGCCAGCCGGCTGACGACCGGGAGACCGAGCTGGGTGAGCTCGCCGAGGCCCGACAGGTTGATCCCGGTCTGCGACTGCGCCATGACGCGCTCGACCCGCTGCCGGACCTCTTCGGTGAGTCCGACGCCGCGGTCCTCGATCTCGATGGCGATGCCGGAGGGCACCTCGCTCGCGGTCACCTCCACGGGGGTGTGCGGCGGCGAGAACGTCGTGGCGTTGTCGAGGAGTTCGGCGAGCAGGTGCATCAGCGGCTCGGCGCCGGGGCCGATCACCGCCACCTCCGTCACCGACTGGAGCTTCACCCGGGGGTAGTCGACGATGCGGGACATGGCACCGCGCAGGACGTCGTAGAGCGGGATCGCCTTCGACCACTGACGGCCGGGCCGGGCGTCGCCGAGGACCGCGATGCTGGCCGCGAGGCGGCCGATCAGGGCGTTGCGGTGGTCGACGTCCTGCAGGCCCCGGGAGACCACGAGGTCCGTGCCGTGCTGGATCTGCATGGCGTGGAGGTCCTTGGCGAGCTGGTGCACGATCGCCTGGACCCGGCGCGCGACGGCCACCAGGGCCCGCTGGGAGGCGTCCCGGGTGTGCTCCTCCGCCTCCACGGCTTCCAGGAACGTCCGCAGGGCCCCCCTGAGCGCCTCGGTGTAGTCCGGGTCGAGGTGCTTCCCGAAGGTGACGGCTCCCAGGATCTCCGAGGAGGGGTCGCCCTTCTGCAGGCGGGCGACGGTCGCGGGCAGGAGTTCTTCGGCGAGCCAGACGACGGTGGCCCGCTGGTCGGCCAGGCGTCCGAGCAGCTCGGCCTCGCGCCGGGCGTGCCGCTCCGCCGCCTCGGCGCTCGCCCGGGTGTGGCGGTCCGCTTCCGCCGCGCGGGTTCGGCGCGCGGCCGTGGCCGAGGTGACGACCGTCAGGAGCACCGCGGCGAGTCCGCACCAGGCGACCGGTGTCCGTATCCCCTCGGGACAGAGCAGCAGCGCTATGGCGGAGGCTACGGCCAGAACTCCCGGAGGGAGGAGCCACACCCGGGCGACGGCGGTCGGCCGGGGTCTGGAAATTGAACCTGCACGAACCATCAAGGGGTCCCTAAACCGTCTGAAATGAACGGACTGAGGTGGTGCGATGCGCCGACGGGTCGCTTCGGGATCGCGCCGATGGCCGCATTCCGTGCAGCCGCGCTCCGTCCGTGCGCTCGCAGCGTTCATGACTCGCTGTGAGCGCGCCGCAACACATCGGGGAGCATAGTCAGTTCGGGTTCGCCATGTGACCTTGCTGGAAGGACGGCCTCCACCGGTCATTCCACGCCCATGAAAACGACCAACTACCGCATCTGAAATGCAATAAACCGATCACGTTATGGCTTCTGCGACACAAGGGAGTGGCCGCCACCCGGACATCCGGGCGGCGGCCACTCCCTTGCGCGGAAAGCGCCTCGACGATCAGGCGGAGGGACGGGCTCCCCTCGCGCGCCGGTGCAGGTGGACCGCCCCGCCCGCCACGGCACCGGCCAGCAGGACGCCGCCCAGGGCGAGCGGGACCTTCGCGGAGTCCCCCGCGGCCTCGGCGGCGGGTGCCGCCACGGCCTTCCCGGTGGAGCCCGCCACGGCCTTCCCGGCGGGGCCCGCCGCGCCGGCCGCCCAGCCGAAGCCGGCCTCGACGCCGCCGTGGGGCCGGCCGGAGATGCGGTAGGTGGCGGTCTGCTTGATCCGCGGCGGGCATTTCAGGGTGACCGTGTCCGTGCCGGAGACGGCGCCCTCCGGGACGACGAACTCACCCACCAGGACGCCCGACCGGTCGCCGGGCAGGAGGTGGAACTTGCCACCCGCCTCCGACTCCCCCTTGCCGTAGGTCTCCTTGCCGCACGCGGTGGTGGTGACGGTGACGGTGGTGCCGGGCGAGGCGTTCAGGGGGGTGATGCGGACGTCGGACTCCCCCGGCGCGGCGAGTGCCGTGGGGGCGGACAGGACGACGGCGCCGACGATCAGGCCGACCTGCAGGCCGGTGCGTACGAGACGCATGCTTCTCTCCTTCGGTGGAGCTTTCCGGCCGGCTCCTTCGCGCGGCACCCGTGCTGTGCTCCGTGGACGAGGCAAAGGCCGGTGCGTGGCCCCCGCAACACGGGGAGCACGTTCGGCCGTCCTCCGGTCGGGCGCACGACCGCCGCCGGCCGGGTCGGTCACAGCAGGTCACCGCGGTGCGCGTGCCGCCTCCCGGGTGATCTCGCCCCGCACGCGAACGGACCAGCGCCCGTACGCCCGTACCCCATGGCCCCCGACCGGCCCCGGCCCGCCCGGGGGATCAGCGGTGGCGGGCCGGAACGGGCGCTCATAACTTCGCGATATGACGAAACGACAGATCGCCCTCCTGGCGTGCACAGCGGCCCTCGCGGCCTCGGGGCTCGGCGCCGCCGCGCCGTCGGCCCACAGCTGGTCGGTGCACCGGGTGAAGCCGGGCGAATCGATCCAGAAGGCCGTGGACTCCGCGCGCCCCGGGGACACGATCCTCCTCGCCCCGGGCACGTACCGCGAGAGCGTCCGCATCACCACCCCGCACCTGACGCTCCGCGGTTCGAGCGTCTTCCCCACCGTCATCGTGCCCGCGGGCACCCCCGGCGCCGACGCGTGCTCCCAGGCGGGCAACGGGATCTGCGTCACCGGCACCGAGGCCCGTCCCGTCGAGGGCGTGACCGTGCGCTCGCTGACCCTCCGGGGCTTCGCCAAGAACGGACTGTGGGCCAAGTGGACCGACCGCCTGCGCGTCCAGGGGGTCACCGCCGAGTCCAACGGCACCTGGGGCATCGCCCAGGAGCGGTCCGTACGCGGCGTGCTGAGGCACAACGTCGCCCGGAACAACGGAGACGCCGGGCTCTTCCTGGCCAACACCGTCACCGAGGAAGGAGGGGCCACCGACACCCACGGCACCGTCGTCAGCGGAAACCGCGTGTCCGGCAACCGGATCGGCATCACCGTCCGCCGCCTGCGGAACCTGACCGTCGACCACAACGAGGCGACCGGCAACTGCGCCGCCGTGTTCGTCGTGGGCGACGAGTCCACGCCGCGCGCCGGCGCCATGACCGTGCGCCGGAACAACATCCACGAGAACAACAAGCTGTGCCCGAAGACCCCGCGCCTGCCCGCCCTGCAGGGCTCGGGCATCGTGATCACCGGCGCCGAGGACACCGTCGTCGCGCACAACCGGGTCGAGGACAACGTGGGCAGCTCGCCGCTCTCGGGCGGCATCGTGCTGTTCAAGAGCTTCGTGGGCGTCCCCAACGAGCGGATCGAGATCCGCGACAACGTGGCGCTGCGCAACGGCGCCGCCGACCTCGCCGACCGGGACGTCTCCAAGACCAACACCTTCCGTCACAACACCTGCGGCGTCTCCGAGCCCGCGGGCATGTGCTGACCGTCCCTCCCCCACCCGTACGGCACGACAGCAAAGGCAAGGCGAAAGAGATGACGACCGTCGATTCCGCTCCCCCGCCGCCCATGCGGCTGAGAGAACTCGTCTTCGGCGCGGCGTGCGCCGCCGCCGTGCGCGCGGCCGCCCGCCTGGGCGTGGCCGACGCCCTGGGCGACACGCCCATGACCGCGGAGGACCTCGCGGCCGAGGTGAAGACCGAACCGCGCACCCTGCGGCGGTTGTTGCGCGCCCTGTCCTGCCAGGGCGTGTTCACCGAGCAGCCCGACGGCACCTTCGCGCACACGGAGATGTCCCGTCTGCTGCGCGAGGACGACCCGCACAGCCTGCGCTACATCGCGCTGTGGTGCACCGAGCCCTGGACCTGGGACGTCTGGCCCAAGCTCGACGAGGCGGTGCGCTCCGGCCGGAACGTCTTCGAGGACGTGTACGGACGGGAGTTCTTCTCGTACCTCAACGAGGAGGCGCCCGAGTCCGCGTACGTGTTCAACCGGGCCATGACGACGTCGAGCAGGCAGTCGGCCGAGGACGTCGCCGGACTGCTCGACCTGGACGGGGCCTCCTCCGTCGTGGACATCGGCGGCGGTCAGGGCCACGTCCTGGCGAGCCTCCTCGAGAAGCACCCCGCGCTGCACGGCACGCTGCTCGACCTGCCGGCGGTGGTCGGCAACGCCGATCCCCGGCTGCGGGAGGGCGGCTCGCTCGCCTCCCGGGTGCGGATCGAGCCCGGTGACTGCCGGGAGGACATCCCGGTCCGGGCCGACGTCTACATCATCAAGAACATCCTGGAGTGGGACGACGACAGCACGCGCAGGACGCTGGCGAACGTCCGGAAGGCGGCGCGGCCCGGAGCCCGCGTCGTCGTCATCGAGAACCTCGTGGACGACACCCCGTCGATGAGGTTCACGACGGCCATGGACCTGCTGCTGCTGCTCAACGTCGGCGGCGCGAAGCACACCAGGCAGAGCATGGTGGAGCGGCTCACGGACGCCGGGCTCGTCATCGGCGAGGTCCGTCCGGTCAACGCGTACCTCCACGCCTTCGAGTGCACCGTGCCCGCCTGACCCGGGCCGCCCACGGGGCGGGAAACCCGAGGCCGCCCGCTCCGCGTCTGACGCGGGGCGGGCGGCCTCGGGTTTCACCGGGTTCCCGGCTCAGGAGCCGGCGTCCCGCTCCCAGCGGTAGAAGCAGTGCGCCATGGCGTCCTTGGGGCTGCGCCAGGTCGTCGGGTCGTACGCGCTGACGTACGCCGACAGGCGCTCGCTGACGCCGCGGAACTCGGGGTGTCCGGCCAGTCTGGCGACGTTCGGCGCCGGGTCCTGCTCGGACTCGATGAGGTGCAGGTAGACGTCGCCGAACTGGAACAGGCTGCGACGGGCGACCCCCACCAGGTGCGGCAGCTCGCCGCGGTCGGAGTCGGCGAACACGTCCGCGATCGCGGGCGCCGAGCCGGGCGCCATGCGGGCGACGATCAGAGCGTGGTGCATCGGTTTCCTTCCTCGGATGGTCCTGCCGGCGTCCGTCAGGCGGGCGTGACCGGTGCGCTCTGCCGCTCGCGCGCGGCCTGCACGATGCGGTCCCGGATCAGGGCCATCTGGGTGCGGGAGTTGCGGTTGATGTTGTCCGTCATCCACGCGTCGTCGACGGGGGCGTCGGGCTTCATCGCGAAGTCCTGGACCCACCGCATCTGGACGCCGCCGGGCAGTTCCTCGTACTCCCAGGCGATGTCCATGTGCGCGAACGGCCCGGTCTCGACGCGGCGGGCCCGGACCCTGCGGTTCTCGCGGTCCGTGGTGCGCTCCGACACCCAGCTCCAGACCTTCCCGTTCTCGTCGGGGTGCATGGTCAGGCGGAAGGTGGTCGTGTCGCCCTCCCGCTTCAGGATCTCGACCGAGGCGTACTCGCTGAAGAGCCGGGGCCAGTTCTCGATGTCGTTGGTGATGTCCCAGACGAGGTCGAGGGGGGCGTCGATGGTGATGCTGTTGTCGGTGTGTCCGGACACGTCAGACTCCTGCGAGGGTGTTGTTGACGAGGGCGACGAACTCCGCCGGCGTCTTGCAGCGCTCGGCGTCGGTGGGCAGCGCCACGCCGTGCCGGTTCTCCAGCTCGCCGACGATGCCGAGGAGGCCGAGCGAGTCGACGCCGAGGCCGCTGAACGGGGTCTCGGGGTCCTTCTCGAGCTGTGCGGCGTCGACGGTGACGCCGGCCGACTGCTTCATCAGCGCGGCCAGTTCGCCGAAGGTGAGTCCGGTGGTGATCATGTGCGTTTCTCCTTCCCCGCCCGGTCCTACCGGGCGAGTCCGCCACCGCGGCGCACGATGAGCGCCGCGTTGGATCCCATGAGTCCCCTGCTGAGGACGAGGGCCGTGCGCAGCTCGGCGGGCCGAGCGCGGGACATCACCACGTCGAGGTCGCAGTCGATGTCGTACACGTTGGGGGTGGGGGGCACGAGGCCGTGTTCCATGGCGAGCACGGCGGCCGCGGTGTCCAGTACGGGTGCCCCGCAGTAGGCCCGGCCGTAGCCGGTCTTGGGTGCCGTCACCGGGATGCGCGTGGCGTGCGCGCCCAGCACGTCGGCGAGCGCCAGCGCCTCGGCGCGGTCCGCCTCCGGTACGCCGAGGGCGTCGGGGAAGACGACGTCGATCTCCTCCGGGGCGCAGCCGGCCTCGTCGAGGGCGACCCGGATGGCCTGGGCGAGTCCCTCCCGGGACTCCTTCCAGCGGGAGGCGCCGGTGAAGGTGGCGCCGTGGCCGGCGACGGTGGCCCGTACGGTCGCGCCCCGGTCGAGGGCCCGGGTCTCGTCCTCGACGAGGAGCATGGCGCCGCCCTCGGCGGGGACGAAGCCGCAGGCCTTGGCCGTGAAGGGGCGGTAGGCGCGGTCCGGGTCCTCGACGGTGCTGAGCTCGGGGTAGCCGAGCTGGCACACCATCGAGTACGGGGCGAGGGGGGCCTCCGCGGCGCCGACGACCAGCGCGTCGGTCCCCCGCCGGACGGCGCGGGCGGCGTGGGCGAGGGCGTCGAGGCCGCCGGCCTCGTCGCTCGCGACCACCCCGCACGGGCCCTTGAAGCCGTGCCGGATGGAGATCTGGCCGGTGCTCGCGGCGTAGAACCAGGCGATGGACTGGTACGGGCCGACGAACTTGGAGCCCTGTCCCCACAGTTTCTGCAGCTCGCGCTGGCCGAACTCGCCGCCTCCCGATCCGGCGGCGGTGACGACGCCGACGGAGAAGGGGTCCTCGGGTCCCTCCTCGTGGGCCAGGCCGGCGTCGTCCAGGGCGAGCGCGGCGGCCGCCATGGCGTAGTGGGTGAACCGGTCGGTCTGGACGAGGAAGCGCTCCTCGATGAGGGCCGAGGCGTCGAAGCCCTCGACCTGGCCCGCGACCTTGAGGGGCAGGTGCTCGCAGCCCTCGCGGGTGATCCGGTCGAGAACGCCGAGGCCTTCCCGGACGGACTTCCAGTACGCGTCGGTGCGCAGTCCGTTGGGGGCGATCACACCGATGCCGGTGACGGCCGCCCGTCGTGGCCGCTGTGTGCTCATCGTGTCCTCCCGCCCGGCCCGGTCAGGAGCACGGCGGACTGGAAGCCACCGAAGCCGCTGCCGACGGAGAGCACGTTCCTCAGCTTCCGGGGGCGGGCGGTGCGCGGCACGTAGTCCAGGTCGCACTCGGGGTCGGGGATCTCGTAGTTGGCGGTCGGGGGCACCACCTGGTGCTTCAGGGCGAGCACGCAGGCGGCGACCTCTATCGCGCCGATCGCGCCGAGCGAGTGGCCCACCATGGATTTGATGGAGCTCATGGGCGTGTCGTACGCGTGGGAGCCCAGGGAGCGCTTGACGGCGGCCGTCTCGTGCCGGTCGTTCTGGCGGGTTCCCGAGCCGTGCGCGTTGACGTAGTCGATCGCCGTGGGGTCGAGCCTGGCCTGGTCGAGCGCGGTGTCGATCGCCCGGGCCATCTCCACTCCCTCACCGGTCAGACCGGTCATGTGGTAGGCGTTGCCGTAGGTGGCGTAGCCGCTGATCTCGCAGTAGACGTGCGCGCCGCGGGCCCTGGCGTGCTCGTACTCCTCCAGGACGAGGACCGCCGCGCCCTCGCCCATGACGAAGCCGTTGCGGCGGTCGTCGAAGGGCTTGGAGGCGTGCTCGGGGTCGTCGTTGTCGGGCGACGTGGCTTTGATGGCGTCGAAGCAGGCCATGGTGATCGGGGAGATCGGCGAGTCCGACGCCCCGGCTATGACGACGTCCGCCCTGCCCTCCTCGATGGTGTGGAAGGCGTAGCCGACGGCGTCGAGGCCGGAGGTGCAGCCGGTGGAGACGGTCTGCACCGGGCCCTGGGCGCCGAACTGCTCGGCGACCACCGAGGCGAGCGTGCTGGGCGCGAACGCCAGGTGCAGCTTCGGGTCGGCGGCGCGGTGGTCCACGTCCCACCGCTGTCCGCGCTCGCTGACCAGGACGTAGTCGTGCTCCAGGCGGGTGGTGCCGCCGACGGCGCTGCCGAGGCTGACGCCGACGCGCCAGGGGTTCTCGGTGGCGGTGTCGAGCCCGGAGTCCCGTACGGCTTCTCCCGCGGCGACGACGGCGAACTGGACGTACCGGTCGTTGTGCTCGCTCAGTTCGGGAGGCAGGCCGTGGGCGTACGGGTCGAAGTCGCACTCGGCGGCGATGCGGGAGCGCAGGCCGACGGGGTCGAACAGGGTGATGCCGCGGGTCGCCGTCCGCCCCTGGGCGAGGAGGTCCCAGAAGGCCGCCGTGCCGGTGCCGCCCGGTGCGACCACGCCGATGCCGGTGACGGCCACGCGCCGGGTCACTCGAGGGCCCCCTCCGGCTCGAGCGCTCGTCCATGGGCGCCGTCGCAGGAGTGCGGTGCCGTCGCGGGCGTGTCCTCGGTGTCGACGTGACCGAGGCTCGGGTGCGGGGCGAGAGGGCCCAGGTGGAAGACCATGCGGGCCTCCACGTTGCCGACGTTGCGGAACCGGTGCCGGACGTCGACGGGGATCAGCAGTCCCTGGTCCGGCCGGAGCGTGTGCGTCTCGCCGTCCAGGTCCACTTCGAGCTCGCCCTGGACGACGTACACGAACTCCTCGGAGTACGGGTGGTAGTGCTCGCCGATGCGGTCGCCCGGCTGGATGAGGGCCAGCCCCATGAAGCCGCTGGTGGAGCCCACGGTGGCGGGCGTGAGCATGGCCCGCAGGTCACCTCCGCGTCTGCGGTTGGGTTCCGTGTCGCTCAGGTTCACGATGAGCGGACGCTGCTGGAGCATTTGATACCTCCGGGTGTGGCGATGACATGTGACGCACGGTCGGGCACGGGCCCACCGTGGGGGGCCGAGGGGCGAGGGCCCACGGTGGGGCCGGGGGGCCTGGAACCGTTCCCTCAGGAATCGGCCGCGCGGCGGTCGGTGACCGGCAGCATGTCGGCGTGCGACAGGAGCCGGTTGAGGTTGCGCTCGTTGTCCAGGGGGCCCTCGACGCCGATCGCGGCACCGTCGAGGAGGCGTTCGAGCACCTTGGCCTTCCGCTCGCCCTTGACGCCGAGGGCGGCGACGGGATCGAGGTCGAGGTCGCCCTCGACGTCGACGAGGCGCACCACGACGTCGTCGCGCTGGAAGACGGTGCTGCCGTACACGGGGCTGTCGGGGTCGACCGCCGCCTCCGCGTCCTGCTGGGCGAGCAGCCGGGCCAGGTCCGAACCGCGGCCCTGCTTGGCCGGGTAGTACAGGGCGTGGCGCCGCAGGCCGGCCGGCTCGGGGCGGGCGGAGACCACGTGGTGCACGGCCGGGAGGGCCGCGCGGGTGAAGAAGACCCGGGCCGACTCGGGGTCGGTGAGGTCCCGGTCCTGCTCCAGGTAGGGGTTGATGGCCTCCTCGACGGCCCGGACCCCGGGCTGCCGGGCGACGTGCCGCAGCGCGGACAGGAGGTCGCCCTCCACCTCGACGGCCCGCACGACGCGGTTGCCGTGCATGAACAGCGAGGTGCGGCGCAGCCGCGTGTTCTCGTCGACCTGTGCCTCGGGCGACTCGTAGCCGGCCAGGAGCTCCGCGACCTTCGACTCGGAGCCGGGCTTGACGGTGAAGGTGAGCGCGTGACGGGTCACTCCGTCGCCCACGCGGGCCGCCACCTGCTCGCCCGAGGCGGACTCGGGAGTGAGAGGCCGCTGTGCGCCGGTCTCCCGGAGGATGCTGTAGCGCATGGACCGGGTGTCCCGGACGCAGCTGTGCATCGGCTTGACCATCTCGACGTGCTCCTCGCTGTTCACCCAGGCGAGGAAGGGCGGGGCGCTCTCCCACTCGCTGGTGATCAGCCACTGCGAGGGGTTCTCGATGGACTGGCACAGCTGGTCGCTGATGTGGCCGGGGACGCCGGCCACCTGCTTGCGCATGACCTCGTACGCCTCCAGGAACTGCTGCTGGGCTCCGTCGTACAGGTCGAGCAGCAGGATCACCCGCAGCCTGGACCCGTCGAACACCGACTGCGATATGCGTGCCGTGGTGGTCATCCGGCGCACCTCTTTCTCCTCTGCGAGAGCGGGAAGGGACCGCCTGACCGGGAAGGCCGGGGTCGTCATGTACCGAACCTTCACGCGACCCCGAGATCCACGCGAGCCCCACGGGGCGGATGAGTGAACCGCGCGTCATTCGGGTGGCTCGCGCGCACGGTCCCCGGCCCGGCCGGGCAGGCATCTGCATCCCATCCCCGACCCGCGTCACCGGTGACGCTGGAGGCCATCGATGAACCGAAGCGAAGCGGCCGGTGAGAACGGGCACCGCACGCCCGTCCTCATCGTGGGCGGCTCCCTGGTGGGCCTGTCCACCTCGCTCTTCCTGGGACGTCTCGGCGTGCCGCACACGCTCGTCGAGCGTCATGCGGGCACCTCGATCCACCCGCGCGGACGCGGGAACAACGTGCGCACGATGGAGGTGTTCCGCGGCGCCGGTGTCCGCGAGCGCATCCACGAGGCCGCGAAGACCCTGTCGGCGAACAACGGGATCCTGCAGACGCCGACCCTGGTGGGCGATGCCGGCGAGTGGCTGTTCCGGCACATCGACCCGGGTGGCGGTCTGGCCCGGTTCAGCCCCGCCGAATGGTGCCTGTGCAGCCAGAACGACCTCGAACCGGTGCTCCTGGAGAGCGCGCGGGGGCTGGGTGGGGACCTGCGGTACTCGACCGAGCTGATGTCGTTCGAACAGGACGCCGAAGGGGTGACGGCTCGGGTCAAGAGCCGGGAGAGCGGCGAGCACACCACCATCCGGGCGGACTACCTCGTCGCGGCGGACGGCCCGCGCAGCCCGATCCGCGAGCAGCTCGGCATCGGGCAGACCGGGCCGGGCGACCTGTTCCACAACGTGAGCATCACGTTCGAGTCGCGCGACCTCGCGGCCGTCGTCGGCGACCGCCGCTTCATCGTCTGCTATCTCACGAGCCCGGAGGGGGACGGGGCTCTCCTGCCGGTGGACAACGCCGAGCGGTGGGTCTTCCACGCCCCCTGGCACCCCGAACTCGGCGAAACGCTGGAGGAGTTCACCGACGAGCGGTGCAGGGAACACATCCGGCGCGCCGTGGGGGTGCCGGACCTGCACGTGGAGATCACGGGCAGGGCACCCTGGCACGCGGCCGAGCGGATCGCCGAACGGTACGCGGAGGGGCGGGTGTTCCTCGCGGGCGACTCGGCCCACGAGATGCCGCCCACGGGGGCCTTCGGCTCCAACACCGGCATCCAGGACGCGCACAACCTCGCCTGGAAGCTCGCCGCGGTACTGGGCGGCTGGGCCGGTCCCGGTCTGCTCGCGTCCTACGACGCGGAGCGCCGGCCGGTCGCGGAGGCGACCAGCGCCCGTGCCTCGTCGCGCTCGGTCGAGCACAGCCACCCGGGGTACACCCCCGAGCCGGGGGCGGGCGGCCCGGGCGGGAAGCGGGGCGGCATCCTCAACGTCGCGCTGGGCTACCGCTATCCGCGCGGCGCGGTCCTGGGCGCGGACCCGACGGTGCCGATCGTCCCGGACGGGCTGCGTCTGACGGGCGAGCCCGGCAGCCGCGCGCCGCATCTGTGGCTGGACCGCGCGGGTGGACGGATCTCCACCCTGGACCTGTACGAGCGGTCCTTCGTGCTGCTGAGTTCGGCGGGGGCCATCGGCGGCTGGCACACGGCGGCGGCGCGCGTCGCCGAGCGCCTGGCGGTGCCCCTCGACTCGTACCGGATCGGCGACGGGCCCGACGCGGAGCTCTCGACCGCGGACGGCGAGGACTGGGCGGAGGCCCACGGGGTCACCGTGAACGGTGCGGTGCTGGTCCGCCCGGACGGATTCGTCGCCTGGCGGTCCGAAGGGACGTCGGAGGACCCGGAATCGGCCGTGCGGGCGGCCCTCACGGCCGTGCTCGCCCTGGAGTGACGGGCCGGTCCGCACAGCCGCGACGCCCACCGGCACGGCGGGGCGGTCCGCGTTCCCACGGGAGCGGACCGCCCCGCCCGTCTGTTTCGGTCCCGGTCCCGGGGGCGGACCGGTCGCTCCGAGGCCGCGCGTTAGGGTGTGGGGTGCTTCCGCGAACCCTGCTCACCGGCCCGTCGCTCGCCGACGCCGCGCTCCTCGGCCATGTGGAACGGGGCCGGGAGTGGCCGCTCCTCGTGTGGGCCCCGGGACCGGGCGTCCGCATGGTGTCGAGCGCCGTCCTCGGCGGAGGCATCGGCGAGCGTCAGTGGGTCGTCAACGCCCAGGTCCCGCCCGGCTACGCCCGGCTCGACCCCGTCGCCCACCTCCGTGACCTGGCTGCCGGAGCGGGCCTCGACGGCGCGGGCGTGGGGCTCATGACGGCGGCGTCGGTCGCGGACCGGCGTCACGCCGCGGACGGCGGCGCGCAGGCCCTGGTCACCGCCGGGATCGGGGTGCGGGGCTGGGCCGCGGTTCCGGGAGCCGGCAGCGTGGCGGCGCCCCGGCCCGGAACGATCAACATCATCGTGTCCCTGCCGGTGCCGCTCACGGACGCCGCGCTCGTGAACGCGGTCGCCACCGCCACCGAGGCCAAGGTGCAGGCCCTGGTCGAACTGGGCGCCGACGCCTCCGGCACGCCGACGGACGCGGTCTGCGTGGCCGCGCCCTCGCCGGCCGCCGGCGCCGGAAGCCCCGTCGAGTCGTTCGCCGGACCGCGGTCGCTGTGGGGCGCGCGGCTCGCCCGCGCCGTGCACAGGGCGACCCGGGCGGCGTGCGCGGGTCAGCCGACGCCCTGACCGCCACCGCTGAGCCGGGGCCGGCCGTTCCCGGCCGCTCTCAGCCACCCCCCGGCCGTTCCCAGCCGCTCTCAGCCACCTTCCGGGCCGTTTCCGTCCGCTCTCGGCCGTTCTCAGCCGTGCGAGAGCAGCGCCGCGGTGAGTTCGGCCGCGCGCCGGTGCCAGAGGTCCGCGCCCCGGAGCATGGCGTGCCCGCCGGTCGGCATGGGAATGCCCGCCGCGTCGGCGCCCGCCTCCCGGGCCCGGCGGACGAACTCCCAGGACTGCCGGGCCGAGGTGACCCGGTCGGTCTCGTCGTGGAGCAGGTAGAGGCGCCGGCCGCCGAGGTGGTCCACGGGCTCGTCGGCGGGGCACCACGGCGCGAGCGCGACGACCCCGCGCACGGCGGGGTCGCCCGCCGCGCGGAGGGCGGCCCGGCCGCCCATGGAGTGGCCGAGGAGCACGACGGGCACGGGCCCTGCCTGCTCCCGGATCCGTCCGAGGGCGGCCTCGGCGTCCCGGGCGGCGTCGGCTCGGGCGCCGTTCCAGCCGCGGTGGCGGTAGCGCACCTCGGCGATCAGCACGGCCCGGCCCCGGACGGCCCGGGTCACGGCGGCGGCGAAGGGGCGCATGCGCAGGGCCGGCAGATTGAGCGCGGGCGGCGGCTCGGGGCCTTCGGCACGGCCGCCGTGGAGCAGCAGCACGGCGGCGGTGGGCGCGGCGGGCGCGCTGCGGACGACGAGCGCGGTGGGATCGGCACGCCGGGTCGGGCACAGGTTCATCGCGTCGCCGTCCCGCCCGGGCCTGTCCGGCGGACCCGGCCATGACCCGCCGGACGGGCCCTGGGGCACCGATGTGATGGCCGGGGGACGGACCCGCTCGTACGGGTCGTGCGGGCCGTGTGACCGGGCCGCTGCGCCATGGGGGCCTCCAGGAGTCGCTTGCCGTCTGAGGGCCGAAGTCTGCCAGGCCGCACCGGTCGTCAGGTACACCGCAACCTGGTCCGGGCCTTTCGGCCGCCAGGGTTCGTGGGCGAGGCGCAGGTCCCTCTCCGCGTCCGGGCCGCCGCGGGAGACGGGACCCGGAGGCGGAGGGAACCGCGAAGACCGTCATGTCCCCGCTCGCGTGGACCGGGCACCGCGTTCGGGGCGGCCCACCGCACGGAACCCCGCTCGGCTCGCACCCTCGACTCGAACGCGCACACCCGCAAGGATGAGCGCCCTCGGTCCCCCGGCTCCGCTTGCACGGCCGGGGGCGCGAAGCGTCGGAGAGTGGTCGCCCCAGGGACCGAGCAGAGAAGACGGGCCCTGGCCGTCGTCCCGTTCGAGCAGGGAGCCAGATGGGCAGCCGCCTGATCCGTCGTTGCCGCAACACCCTCGTCGTCGCGGTGCTCGCCGTCGTGACCGCCGCCGTGACCGGCGTGCCGGCTCCGCCGGGCGGCACCGCGTCCGCCGCCGTGCCCCCCTTCGATCCCGGTCCGGCCCGGGCGGGGCTGGAGCGGCTGCTCCCGTCCCGGGCCGCGCAGTTCACCCTGATCCCCGTGGAGGAACCGGACTCCGGGGACTACTTCTCGGTCTCCGGCAGGGCGGGGGCGATCCAGGTGCGGGGCACCTCCCCGGCCACCCTGCTGACCGGTGTGGGCTGGTATCTGGAGCGGGTCGCGGGGGTCGACATCGGCTGGCCGGGCGACAGCGTCGGCCGGCTGCCGGTCACCCTCCCCGCGGTGTCCGGGACGGTCACCCGCTCGGCGAACGTGCCGCACCGCTACGCCCTGAACGACACCGACGAGGGCTACTCCGGCGCGTACCGCGACTTCGCCTCGTACCAGCGCGACATCGACCTGATGGCGCTGCACGGCGTGAACGAGGTCTTCGTGCCGACCGGGGCCGAATATCCGTACTACCGGGCGCTCCAGGGGTTCGGCTACGACGCGGCGGAGCTGCGCGCCTGGATCCCCGGCCCCGCGCACCAGGCCTGGTGGCTGCTGCAGAACATGTCGGGATTCGGCGGGCCGGTGTCGGAGCGGCTTGTCGAGGCCCGGGCGGCGCTGGGGGGCCGGATCGCGGGACACCTGCGGGCGTTGGGGATGACGCCCGTCCTGCCGGGCTTCTTCGGCACGGTGCCACCGGACTTCGCCGCCCGGAACCCGGGCGCGGTCACCGTCCCGCAGGGCAGGTGGGTCGGGTTCGCCCGGCCCGACTGGCTGGATCCGACCGGACCCGTCTTCGCCGAACTGGCCGCCGCCTACTACCGGGTGCAGCGGCACCGGTTCGGTGACAGCGACATGTTCAAGATGGACCTGCTGCACGAGGGCGGCACCCCCGGGCCGGTCGACGTCGCGCGGGCGGCGGAGGCCGTGCAGCGGGCCCTGGACACCGCGCGGCCCGGGGCCACCTGGGTCATGCTCGGCTGGCAGAACAACCCCTCCGCGGCTCTCCTGAGCGGTGTGGACCGGAGCCGGGTGCTGATCGTCGACGGCCTCTCCGACCGTTACGAGGGGCTCGACCGCGAGTCGCAGTGGGACGGTACGCCCTACGCGTTCGGCTCGATCGCCAACTTCGGCGGGCACACCAGCCTGGGCGCCAACACCGGCGTGTGGACGGACCGTTTCCACGCGTGGCTGACCCGGTCGGACAGCGCGCTGCGCGGCATCGCCTACCTCCCGGAGGGCACCGGCGGGAACCCCGCCTCGTTCGACCTGTTCACCGAACTCGCCTGGGAACCGGGCCCGGTCGACCAGCGCGACTGGTTCGCCGCGTACGCCGCCCGGCGCTACGGCGGCGCCGACCCGCACGCGGCCGCCGCGTGGGAGCAGCTGCGCCTCGGCCCGTACAGCGGCGCTTCCGGTACGTGGAGCGAGCCGCAGGACAGCCTCTTCACCGCGCGGCCGAGCCTGACGGCGGCCAGGGCGGCACGCTGGAGCCCGACCGCCATGCGGTACGAGGCGGGCACGGTGGAGCGCGCCCTTTCGGAGCTGCTGAAGGTGGCTCCGGAGCTGCGGAGTTCGGACGCGTACCGCTTCGACCTGGTGGACGTGGCGCGTCAGGCGCTCACCAACCGGGGCCGCTTCCTGCTGCCGCGGATCAGAGCCGCGTACGAGGGGAAGGACCTGGAGGGCTTCCGGGTGCTGGTGCGCGAGTGGAACGCCGCGGAGGAGCTGCTCGGGCGGCTCGTCGCCTCCGACCGTCGCTTCCTGCTGGGTCCGTGGCTCGCCGACGCCCGCTCCTGGGGGGCCGACGAGGAGGAGCGCGACCGGCTCGAGTACGACGCCCGCTCGATCCTCACCACCTGGGCCGACCGGGGACCGAGCGAGAGCGGCGGCCTGCGCGACTACGCCAACCGCGAGTGGGCCGGTCTCGTCCAGGACGTGTACGGGCCGCGCTGGGCCGCGTACTTCGCGAGCCTCGACACGGCGCTCGTCCGGGGTGCGGCGCCGGCCGCCGTCGACTGGTTCGCCAGGGACGACGCCTGGGCCCACGGCCGGCAGGTCTATCCGACGTCGCCGGTCGGCGACCCGGTCGCCCTGGCGGGGGAGGTCGGTGCTGCTCTGTCGCTGTCATAGCCGGGGCGTAGGCTTCGTCCGACATCGGAGACAGGGCGGGGGCACGGATGGCAGCCGGGACGATGCCGAGGTGGGGATCGGGTCTCGACTCGGTCGTGGTGTACGCGCGGGGCGCGCTCTGTCGGCGCCTGGCCCGGGGCGTCGTGCCCCCGGACGGCCGAGTGCGGGTGACGGGGCTGCCGCGCGCGCTGGATCCGGGTTCGCTGCGGGTCCGGGTGCTGGGCTCCTCCGGGGTACGGGTCACCGAGGCGCGCGCGGAGGCCGAGGCGGAGCCGGACACCGGCGGCGCTCCCGAGGAGTTGCGGCGCGAGGTCGAGCGGCTGCGCGAGGCCCGCGCCGCGGCGGAGGCGCGCCGTGACCGGCACCGGGCCCGGATCGAGGAGGTCGGCGGTCTGCGGCCGGTGCCGCCGGGCCGCAAGCGCGATGACCCGCACCGGCGCACCCCGGTCGACGCGTGGCTGGAGCTGGCCGACTTCGTCGACGGGCGGCTGACGCGGCTCCACGCCCGGCTCGTCGAGCTGGACGAGGCGCTCCGGCTCGCCGAGCACGAGCTCGAAGTGGCCCGCGACAGGCTCGACCGTGCCTCCACCGCCGCGTCGTCGGGGCATGTCGAGACCTCCGTCTGCGCCGTACTGGCCCTCCACGGCGCCGGGGAGGAGGTGGAGCTGGAGCTGGAGTACGGCGTGCCGGGTGCCGTCTGGGTGCCGACGTACCGCCTCAGCCACCGTCAGGGCGACGGCAGCGGTCGGCTGGTGCTGCGCGCCTCGGTCGCGCAGCGCACCGGCGAGGACTGGACCGGGGTGCGGCTCGCCCTGGCCACGGCCGACCTGGGGCGCCGCACCGACCTGCCGGCGCTCCGCTCGATCCGGATCGGACGCCGCCAGTCCGCGCCCGCGCCGTCCGGCTGGCGCGAACCCCCGGCGGGGCTCGCCGGCCTGTTCACGGGGTACGAGGCGGCGGGCCCCGCGCCTTTCCGCGGTGCTTTCGCGGGGGGCGGCGCGCCGGGATCCGCGGTCGGGGACGCCGCGGCCGGCTCCGCACCAGTTCCCGTGGCGGTGCCCGCCCCCGCATCCCTACCGGCATCGGCACCGGCACCGATCGCGCCTCCGGCGTTCACCGGGCCGCCGCAGCCCGGTGGCGCGTACGGCTCCGCTCCGGAGGCCTTCGACGTCGCACGTCCGGCGGCTCCGCAGCCGCCGGGCGGCCGGCCGCGCGCCGGTGGCGCGGTCGGCTTCGGCGCCCGTCCCGCCCCGGCCCCCGCGGCCCCGGGCGCGGCGGCACCGCCGCCACCGCCGCCGGTGGGCCCGCCGCGGCCGAGCGGCGCCGAACTCGACTACACCGCCCTCGTGCTGGCCGGCCCCGAGGAGCCGGCCGCTCGCCGCGGCCGGCTGTTCCCCGGCGCCTCCTCCGACGCGGTGGCCGACGAGTACCGGCGCCGCGCCGAGGCGGTGGCAGGGCTGCCGCTGCCCCGGCACGCGGTGCGCCCCCGCACGTCGGCGGGTTCGTTCGACCACCGCTTCGACGCCGCCGCCCGTGCCGACGTACCCTCGGACGGCGCCTGGCACACCGTCACCATCGGCGAGATCCCGGTCGTTCTGCACACCGAGCACATCTGTGTGCCGTCCGTGGACCAGACCGTGTACGCGACCCTCGTGGTCTCCAACACCACCCGTCAGGCGCTGCTCGCCGGTCCGGTGGAGGTCACCGTCGACGACGACTTCCTGCTGACCGCCGCCCTGCCGACGCTCGCGCCCGGCGGTGTCCGCCGACTGGGCCTCGGGCCCGCCGAGGGCGTCCGCGTCACCCGCCGCACCCATCTGAAGGAGTCGACCGCGGGCCTGCGCAACAACGTCACCGTGCTCGACCACCGCGTCCACGTGGAGCTGGCCAACCGGCTCGCGGGGCCCGTCACCGTCGAGGTCCGCGAGCGGGTGCCGGTCTCCTCCGGACCGGACGTCCGCATCGAGGAGCGCGCCGACTGGACGGCGCCCGACGACGGCGCCGCGCCGGAGCGGCACGCCCCCGGCACCCGCGTCTGGCGGGTGGACCTGCCCGCCGGCGGCACCGCCGTGCTCGACGGCGGCTACGAGATCCGCATCCCGGCCGGCAAGGCCCTGGTCGACGGCAACCGCAGGAGCTGACACCCGCCATGTCCACGGAAACGAAGCCGATCGCCCTCCCCGTCACCGCGGTCACCTGCCTGGAGGACCGCGCCCACGTCGAGCGCACCGCCGTACTCGATCTGGAGGCCGGCGTCCGGCGCCTGCGCCTCGGGCCGGTCAGCGCCCTCGTCGTCGACCGCACCCTGCACGCCGAGCTGGCCTCCGAACACCCGGCCACCGTCCTCGACGTGCGGCTCGTCCGCGAGTGGACGCCGCGCGGGCCGGTGCCGCCCGCCGAGGGCGACTCCGCGCTCCGCCACCGGGCCCACGCCCTCGAAGGGGAACGCCGCGCCGTGGAGCAGCGCCGCGACCGGCTGCGGGCCCGCCTCGACCTGCTGGGCCGGCTCGCCGCCGACCTGTTGCGGGAGATCGGCGAGGGCGCCGGTTCCGGGGAGTCCGAAGGGCCCCGCTGGAGCCGCGAACTGGACCGCGTGGACGCCGAGCGCGACACGTACGGCGAGGAGCTCCGCGCCGCCGAGGCGCGTCTGACCGCCCTCGGCGGCGAACTCGCCGAGGTCCGCCGGGTCATGGAGCTCACCGAGGAGGAGCCGGCCGAGCTCGTCGCCCATGTCGAGCTGACCGTGGAGGCCACGGCCGCCGGGCCCGCCCGGTTGCGGCTGAGTCACCTCACGCCGTGCGCCCTGTGGCGGCCGGCCTACCGGGCCGTGCTCGACGGGGAGTCCCTGACCCTGGAGACCGACGCGGTGGTCTGGCAGCGCACCGGCGAGGACTGGTCGGACGTGCGGCTGACGCTGTCGACCGCGAGGTCGGCCCTGGCCGGCGATCCGCCCCGGCTGGTCGAGGACCGGCTGACGCTCAAGGACCGGTCGCCGGCCGAGCGCCGCACGATCGACGTCGAGGTGCGCGAGGAGGAGATCTCGACGCTCGGACCGGCGCCGGTGCTCGGCCTGCCGGGCGTGGACGACGGCGGCGAGGCACGGGTGCTGCACTCCCCCACCGCCGTGTCCGTGCCGGGTGACGGCCGCGCCCACCGGGTGCCGCTCTCGGCGTTCACGACGGCCGCCGACAGCGAGTACGCCTGTTCGCCGGAGCTGTCCCCGCTGGTCACGCAGGTGGTGCGGTTCGACAACCTGTCCGGTCACGCGCTGCTCGCCGGCCCCGTGGACCTCGTCCGGGGCAGCGGATTCACCGGCCGCGGCACGCTGGACTTCACGGCTCCCGGCGCCGCCGCCGAGCTCGCCTTCGGCAGCCGCGACGACCACCGGGTGATCCGGCACGCCGAGGAGTCCCGCGACACCGCGGGCCTCGCCCAGCGGACCGTGATCACCCGCACGGTCCGGCTGCACCTGTCCCGGTTCTCGCCGCCCGGGGAGCGGGACGACCGGGTGGTCGTCCTCCGCGAGCGGATACCCGTCTCCGAGGTCTCGGCGGTGGAGGTGCGCCTGCGTAAGGAGGCCTGCTCCCCCGCACCGGACGCGGTCGACGCCGAGGGCATCGTGCGCTGGGACGTCACGCTGCCGCCCGGCGGCCGACGGACGGTCACTCTGGTGTACGAGCTCTCGGCGACGGCCAAGGTCGGGGGGATCTGAGCCGGTGGCCGACGGCGTCCCCGCCGCTCCGTCCACGCGGTGCGCCCCTCGGCCGTGCCGGTCGCGGGGCTGTTCCGGGCCGCCGCCCCGACGCCGTGCCTCCGGGCGTCGGCCGGCGCCGTCACCGCCGGGGCGAGGGCCACCGGCTCGCACTGCGTCGCACCGGCGGCCGGGCGCCGGCGGAGCAGCCGGTGTAGCGCGGCACCGGCCCCCGAAGGCCGGGGAGCGTTTCCCGGCACCCGGGCCTGAGGCGCTTCCGGGTGATCCCGGGTCTCGGCGGCGGGCACCCTACCAGCCCGGCGCCCTGCCCATCCCGAACTCCCCTCACTCTCCACAACCGTGCGGACGCGTGCGGTAGTCATGGGGGCAGGAGGGAACACCTTGGTCTTCAGTCTGGGTCGCCGCCGCAAGGCCGCCGCCGTCAGCACCTGTCCGTTCGCGCCCGCGCCCCCGTCCGGCGCGCGGCAGGACCAACCGCACCTGCGTGTGCCGCATGTGACGGACCGTGGGGAGGCGGAGAGTTTCGTCCGGCAGTTCCATCACGAGCAGCCCGAGGCCGGGGACGTGGAGCGCCGGGTCCGCGAGGTGCTGGCCGAGATCGAGCGGACCGGCACGTACGAGCACACTCCGGCCGAACTCTCCTTCGGCGCCCGCGTCGCGTGGCGCAACGCGGCCCGCTGCATCGGCAGGCTCTACTGGCGCAGTCTCGTGGTGCGCGACCTCCGGCACGTCACCTCGGCCGACGGCATCGCCGCCGCCTGCTTCGAGCACCTGCGGACCGCCGGGAACGGCGGCCGGATCCGCCCGGTGATCTCGGTGTTCGCCCCCGACCGGCCGGGACGTCCCGCGCCGCGGATCGTCAACGACCAGCTGGTGCGCTACGCGGGGCACAGCACCCCCGAGGGCCGCTGGATCGGCGATCCGCGCGGTGCCGCGCCGACCGCCCGCGCCCGCGGACTGGGGTGGAAGCGCGAGGAAGAGGCCTTCCAGGTGCTCCCGTTGATGGTGGAGGAGCGTCCGGGCGCGCGACCGGAGTGGTACGAGCTGCCGGAGGATTCCGTCATGGAGGTGCCGCTCCGGCATCCGGACCACGAGTGGCTGGCGGAGCTGGGACTGCGCTGGTACGCGGTGCCGGCGATCAGCGACATGACGCTGGAGATCGGCGGGGTGCGCTATCCGGCGGCACCGTTCAACGGCTGGTACATGGGGACGGAGATAGGCGCCCGCAACCTCGCCGACGCCGAGCGCTACGACCTCCTCCCGGTGGTCGCCGACCGTCTGGGCCTCGACCGCTCCTCGGAGCGCACGCTGTGGCGGGACCGGGCGCTCGTCGAGCTCAACGTGGCGGTGCTGCACTCCTTCCAGGTGGCCGGGGTGACGATGGCGGACCATCACACCGAGTCCGAGCGGTTCCTGCGGCACATCGCGCGGGAGAGCCGGCACGGCAGGCCCACGCCCGCCGACTGGAGCTGGATCGTCCCGCCCGTGTCCGGCTCCACGACTCCGGTCTTCCACCGGTACTACGACCCGGTGGACACGTCCCTGCGCCCCGCCTTCCTCGCCCGGGAGCAGTGAGGCCGGGCCCGCGCCGGACGGCGGAGCCCGGCCGCGTCAGGCGGTCGGGCCGGGCGGCAGGTGGACGGTCATGATCAGGTGGCAGGTCGCCTCTCCGGCGCCGCGGTAGGTGTGGGTGGCGTCGCCGTCGAAGGTGGCGGTCTGCCCGGCTTCGACGGTGTGTTCCGTGCCGTCGACGACCAGGGTCATCCGGCCGGCGGTGACGCTGACGGTCTCCACGACTCCGGCCTGGTGGGGGTGGCTGGGATACTCCTCGCCGGGCTCCAGCGTCCAGCGCCAGACCTCGACCGGAGCCGGGCCCGAGGTCGTGAGCATGAGCCGGGCCTCGCTGCCCAGCCTTCCGGTCCAGAGCGGCGCGACGGCGTCGGCGGTCACGACCCGGACGCGACCTTCGGCCGGGCCCTCGAGCAGGGCGGAGACGGAGACGCCGAGGGTGTCGGCGAGGCGGACCAGGGTGGCGAAGTTCGGGTTGCCCTGGGCCTTCTCCAGGCCCACCAGGGCGCCCTTGCTGACCTGGGCGCGTCTGCCGAGCTCGTCCAGGGACAGGCCGGCGCGGTTGCGGGCCGTCCTCACGTTGCGGGCGAGGGTCCGCAGGGCTGCCTCTGTCTCGGCCATCCGATCACCGTTCTCGCTCGTGGAGCAGGGGTTGTGGAGCAGGGGTTGTGGAGCAGTACAGGTGGAGCAGTGCAATGCACCGTCCGGTCGTTTGGTTGACACAACCCGGTCGGTACGTTGTACGGTCTGGTCGTTCCACTGAAATAGTAAGGGATGTACCGTGATCGCTCTGCTGCTGGCCCTGGGCAGCTCCCTCGCCTACGGATGCGCCGACTTCCTCGGTGGCCTCGGCGCCCGCAAGGCCCATGTGCTGCGGACCGTGATGATCGCGGCTCCCGCCTCCCTCGCGGTGGAGCTGCTGCTCTGGCCCTTCCTCGGCGCCTCGTTCGACGCCGGCGCGCTGGGCTGGGGTGCCGCGTCCGGCGTCGCCTCCGCCGTGGCCTTCGCGCTGCTCTACCGGACCCTGGCGATCGGGCCGATGAACGTCCTCTCGCCCGTGACCGCGCTGGTGTCCGCCATGCTGCCCGTCGGCGTGGGCCTGCTCCAGGGCGAGCGCCTCGGCGCGGCCGGTCTGGTCGGGCTGCCGCTCGCCCTGGCGGCCGTGGTCCTGGTCAGCGCCGGGCACGGCTCCGGTGCGGCACGCCCGTCCCGTACGGCGCTGCTGTCGGCCCTGGGCGCGGGCGCCGCGATCGCCCTCCAGCTGGTCTTCCTCCACCAGGCGCCCTCGGACAGCGGGGTGGCGCCGCTGATCGTGGGCCGAGCGGTCTCCTCGGCCGTGACCCTCGCGGCCGCGGCGGCGCTGTACCGCCGACTGGGCTCCGAGCGGCCCGCGTACGCCCTGTCGGCCGCCGCGGGCGTGCTGGACTCGGTGGCGAACCTGCTCTTCCTGCTCGCCGCCCGCGGCGGGGACCTCGCAGTCGTCGCCGTGATCACCGCGCTCTACCCGGCCGGCACGGTCCTGCTCGCCCGTGGTGTGCTCGCCGAGCGCATCCATCGCGGTCAGCTCCTGGGCCTGGGGACGGCGGCGGTGGCCGTCAGTCTCCTGGCGCTGACCTGACCGGCCCCACCTCGTCCGCGCGCACGAACGGAACAGCCATGACGACCTTCCACCTCGCCCCCGCCGTCGCGGAGGCCTTCCCCGACACCCTGATCGCCCTGGTCACCGTCACCGGCCTGCGGGGGCGCGAGTCCTGGCCCCTGACCACGGCCGCCGTGGCCGAACTGGAGCGGCGGCTCGCCGACGGCACCTGGCTCCCCGCCGACGAGACCGACCCCCGCGTCGGGGACTGGCACACCGCCTACCGCTCCTTCGGCACCAACCCGCGCCGCATCCGCCCCAGCGTCGACGCGCTCGGCCGCCGCCTCGCGAAGAGGGGCGCCCTGCCGCGCGTCAACCCGGCCGTGGACTCGTACAACGCCGTCTCCGTCCGTCACGGCCTGCCCGCAGGCGCCTTCGACCTGGACCACGTCACCGGCGAGGTCGTCATCCGCCCCGCCGACGGCACCGAGACCTTCACCCCGCTCGGCGAGCCGGACACCGTCGAGAACCCGAAGCCCGGAGAGATCGTCTACGCCGACGACGAGGGGGTCCTGACCCGCCACTGGAACCACCGCGACGCGCACCGCACCCGCGTCACCGAGGACTCCACCCGCGTCGTCTTCGTCCTGGAGACCCTCAGCGCCGAGCGGGACGGCCACCTCTTGAAGACCGCCGCGGCCGAGCTCCGGGACCTCCTGGCCCCGCACGCCGACGGAACGACCGTGCACCACCTCGGCCCGAACTGATCGCCGCCCGCCGAGTGGTCCCTCCGGAGGGGAAGGAGGAGGCTGGTACTGAGCGCGTCCGGGGTCCCGGGCGCCCCGAGCGGAGCGCCCCCCGGTCGGGAAAGGCCGCGCCATGCGCATGCTGCTGAAGGTTCAGATGGACACCGCGGCCTCCAACGAGGCCATCAGGCAGGGCAGGCTGCTCAAGGTCATGGAGGGCGCCCTCGAGGAACTCCGCCCCGAGGCCGCGTACTTCACCGTCGAGGACGGCTGCCGGACCGGCTACCTCTTCTTCGACCTGAGCGACCCCACCCGGATGCCGAAGATCTCGGAGCCGTTCTTCATGGAGATGGGCGCCAAGGTCCACTACTCGCCGGTCATGAACCCGGAGGACCTCCGCAAGGGCCTTTCGGCGATCACGCCCTCGTGAGCGGCTTCTCCCAGGTCAGGGAGTACCGGCGGAGCAGGTGCCGGCGGTAGCGCACGCCGGGGAGCAGCCGTCGTGCCTCGGCACGCACCTGCCCGTAGCTCATCTCCGGCTCTGCGACCGGCATGCCCTCCGGGTCGCGTGCGCCGCGCAGCAGCTTGGTGATCCGGACGATCGGCGCGGCACCGATCCTGACCGTCCACTCCGTGACGCTCGCGTCACGGGCGAGGCCGACGACCACCAAGGTGCCGCCGGGCCGCAGCAGTTCGCGCATGCGGGTGAGGGCCGTCCCGAAGTCCATGTGGTGGATCGTGCTCACCGAGCAGATGAAGTCGTAGCCCGCGACGGGCAGGTCGGCCGTCAGGAAGTCGCCCTCCAGGAAGGCGAGTCCGGGGTGCCCTCCGGCGGCCCGGCGAGCTCGGGCGACCATGTGCGGGGACAGGTCGACGCCGGTGACGCGCCGTGCCCGCCCGGCGAGCCTCCGTCCGAGCAGTCCGTCGCCGCAGCCGACGTCGAGGGCTTCGCCGCAGCCGTCGGGAACGGCGCGCAGGATGCCGGCGTGCCGGGCGACGTTGGTGTTCCAGTACGGCTCCGGGCCGGCCTCGTCCATCGGGCCATCGTAGGCGGGGGCGCCGGTCCGCGGGCTCAGGCGGGCTTCTCGCGGCCGACGTAGCGGATGACCTCGCAGTCGTCGAGGATCACCAGGCCCTCCTCGACCAGTTCGTCGAGCTGGGGCAGGAAGGCCCGGATCTTCTCCTCGGTGTCGACGATGACCACGGCGACGGGGAGGTCCTCGCTCAGCGAGAGCAGTCGCTGGGTGTGGATCAGCGAGGAGGCGCCGAAGCCCTCGATGCCGCGGAACACGCTCGCGCCCGCGATACCCGCCTCGCGCGCCCGGCCGACGATCTGGGTGTAGAGCGGCTTGTGGTGCCACAGATCGGTCTCCCCCACGAAGACCGTCACCCTCAGGGCCCTGCCGGTCAGCCTGGTCATGCTTCGAGTCTACGGTCGTGCCTCCGGGAGGGGGCGGTCCGTCCTCGGGCAGTCAGGCACGCGAGCCTCGGCACCGCATGCGCAGCAGCGGGGACAGGCTCCAGGCAAGGCCGGTCCTGCTCGCCGGTCGCCGCCCAGAGCCGCTCCAGGAAGGTGCCGACGCCGGAGGAGCCGCTGCACCAGTGCCGGGCGAGCTCCGGCGAGGCGGAGAAGTGACGGGCCCGGTCGACGGGCCGGAGCACACCCGCCGGTCCACTGCGGGCGGCGGAGCGGAGACCTTGACGTCGTCGAGCGGGGCGTGGCGGGCCCTCGTGGGGCTGCTCGCGGAGGGCGCCAAGGACGAGGTGACCGCCCGGCGCACGGGGATGTCGCTGCGCACCTGCCGCCGTCACATCGCCTGCCCCCACGAGGAATTGGGGGCGGAGAGCCGCTTCCGGGGCGGTGCGCTCGCGGAGCGCGCCGGGCTCACGGGCGCGGAGGTCACGACGGACGCGGCCGAAAACGCTCCCCACCGGTAGGGTGCCCTCCGGAAAACGGTGTTCTGCGTGGGGAGACATGAGTTCATGGGCGGTCAGCAAGCGGACCGGGGCGGCTCCGAAGTGTTCCAGCCGCTGGCGGCGGACGACCCGACGACGGTCGCCGGGTATCGGCTCGCCGCCCGGCTCGGCGCCGGCGGCATGGGCAAGGTGTACCTGTCGTACACGCCCGGCGGCCGACCGGTGGCGATCAAGCTGATCCGTCCCGAGTTCGGCGAGGACGCCGAGTTCCGCCGCCGGTTCGCCCAGGAGGTGCGCTCGGCGCAGCGCGTCCAGGGGCTGTTCACCGCGCCCGTCATCGACGCGGACCCCGACGGCGCGCAGCCCTGGCTGGCCACCGCGTACGTGCCGGGACCGTCGCTCGCCGACGCGGTCGTGGCGCACGGCGCACTGCCCGTGGAGACGGTGCTGCTGCTCGTCGCGGGCATGGCCGAGGCCCTGCACGTCATCCACGGCGCGGGCATCGTGCACCGCGACCTGAAGCCGTCGAACGTGCTGCTCGCCGCCGACGGGCCCCGCGTCATCGACTTCGGCATCGCGCACGCCGCCGACGCGACCTCCCTGACGGGCAGTGGAGTCACCATAGGGACGCCGTCGTTCATGGCGCCCGAGCAGGCGGCGGGCCGACGGGTCACCCCGGCCACGGACGTGTTCGCGCTCGGTCAGGTCGCCGCGTACGCGGCGACGGGCGTCCCGGCCTTCGGGGAGGGGACCGGGCACGGCGTGCTGTACCGGATCGTGCACGAGGAGCCGGACCTGAGCGCCGTGCCGGAGCGGCTCACCGAACTGGTCACGCGCTGCCTCTCGAAGGATCCCGAGGCCCGCCCGACGCTCTCCGAGATCATCCGGCTCTGCCAGGCCGCGAACGCGTCGACGGTGCTGCGCCGGCCCGAGGACTGGCTGCCGGCCCCGGTCTCCGCCGAGATCACGGCCCGAACGGCGGCTCCCGCTCCCCCGCAGGCGCCCCCGCCGCCGACGACCGCGCCGGCCGCGCCCTCCGCGCCGCCGGTGGCGTACTCGCCGACGGCGCCGTCCGCGCCCTCCGCGCCGTCGACCCCGCCGCCCGGCTACGGTCCGCCGCCGGGCACCGTCTCCGGCGTTCCGGCCGGCCCCGTCGCCCCGTCGGTCCCGGTCGCCGCCGCTCCGGCGCCCGCCTACGCGTACGCGCCGACGCAGGGACCCGCCGCTCCCGCGTACCCGCAGCAGTCCTGGCCGGGCCGGCCGGGGCCGACGGGTTACCAGCCGCAGCAGCCGCCCCAGCAGAAGAAGGGGGGCGGGCGCGGCCTCGTCATCGCCGTGGCCGCCGTCCTCGCCTTCGCCGTGGCGGGTGGTGCGACCGCCTACGTCGTGCTGAAGGACAAGGACGAGCAGACGTCCTCGAACGCCGGCGAGAAGCCCAGCGGGAAGGGTTCGGCGGGCACGGGGAGCTCCGGGAGCTCGGGCACCGGCACCGGCACCGGCACCGGGAGTTCGGCCCCGAAGCCCTCGACGGCTCCGGCGCCGCAGGCCGCCACGTACAAGGACATCGACCTCACGGCCGGCTACCACCTGACCCTCGGCGACGAGAACGTGCGCCCGCAGGAAGGGGAGGACAACAACTACGACCTCTCCTACGACACGGGCGGCTACCTCGACGCCGAGAGCAGCGGCGGCAATCTGGTCCTGCTCGACCCGGGCCAGGAGGGCTCCCTCGAAGCGTGCCGGGCGGAGACCCGGTTCGCCCAGGACATCTATGTGAACAAGCTGTCGCCGGGCCGTCAGGTCTGCGTCACGACGGGCACGGGCCATCTCGGCCTGCTCACCGTCAGGGCCTTCTCCCCGGAGGACTCGCCGAGCACCTACATGACGCTCGATCTGACGGTGTGGCGCAACGCGGCTCCCTCCGCGTCGACGGACTGATCGCTTTCGGCGACACATTCCGCGAGGTGAAACCGAACCGATCTTGAGAGGTTCCGAACCTCCCAAGATCGGTTGTCGTAGCGGCGACCACCGCAGCGCCGGCCGGGTCCCGTCCCGCACTCGGCCGGTTCGCCGGCGGCGGCGTCCTGCTCCTCGCGGCCGCCGAGGACGTCCTCACCCGCCGCCCCTCTCCCTGGCTGCGCGGTCCGACCGCGCTCCCCGTGACGTACGCCCCGACCCCCGCCCTTGGAGCCCTCGGATGAGCTGCCCGCACGAACACACCGCAGTCTCCGGCGCCGACGTGATCGCCCTCGACCCTTTCGTCGCCGACCTCGACGGCGAGAGCGCCCGGCTGCGCGCCGCCGGTCCGCTGGCCCGGGTCGTCCTGCCCGGCGGGGTGCCCTGCTGGGCCGTCACCCGGCACGCCGAGGCGCGCAGGCTGCTCACCGACGCCCGTCTCGTCAAGGACATCGAGGTCTGGGGTGCGTGGCGGCGCGGCGACATACCCCTCGACTGGCCGCTGATCGGTCTCGCGAACCCCGGCCGGTCGATGCTGACCGTCGACGGCGAGGAGCACCGGCGGCTGCGCACGCTGGTCGCGCAGGCGCTGACGGCGCGTCGGGTGGAGCGGCTGCGGGCGGGCATCGAGGCGCTCACCGAGGGGATGCTCGACCGGCTGGCCGAGCGGCCGTCCGGCGAGGTCGTGGACCTGAAGGCGGAGTTCGCGTACCCGCTGCCGATGAACGTGGTGGGCGAGCTGATGGGCGTCGACCCGGCCGACCACCCGCGGATGAAGGCGCTGTTCGACAAGTTCTTCTCGACGCAGACGCCGCCCGAGGAGGTGCCGCGGATGATGGCGGACCTGGGCGCGCTGTTCGCGGGGATCGTGGCGGGCAAGACGGAGCAGCCGGGCGACGACCTGACGAGCGCGCTGATCGAGGCGTCGGAGGGCGGTGACCGGCTGACCACGGAGGAGGTCACCAACACCCTCCAGCTGATGGTGGCGGCCGGGCACGAGACGACGATCGGCCTGATCGTGAACGCCGTGGTCGCCCTGGAGACCCACCCGGAGCAGCGGGCCCTGGTGCTCAGGGGCGAGGTGCCGTGGGAGAACGTGATCGAGGAGACCCTGCGCTGGTCGACGCCCACCTCGCACGTGCTGATCCGGTTCGCCACCGAGGACATCGAGGTCGGTGACCGGATCCTGCCCCGGGGAGAGGCCCTGATCGTCTCGTTCGGCGCGATCGGCCGGGACGAGGAGCAGCACGGTCCGACGGCGGGCGAGTTCGACGTGACGCGCGCTCCGAACCGGCACATCTCCTTCGGTCACGGCCCGCACGTGTGCCCCGGCGCGGCGCTCTCCCGTCTGGAGGCCTCGGTGGCGCTCCCCGCCCTGTACGAGCGCTTCCCGGGGCTGCGCCTCGCGGTGCCGCGCGAGGAGCTCCGCAACAAGCCGGTCGTCACCCAGAACGACCTCTTCGAGCTCCCGGTCCTGCTGTCCTGACGGCTCCCGGCGAGTCCTGCTCGAAACGCCCCGAGGCCCCGGCCGCGGGGCGTTATGCTGGGTCCATGCATCTGTCGTCGTGCCTCAGCTGGTGGCGCTCCTCCTAGGAGCGGCCACTACGCGTGCACGACCGGGCCGTTCGGACGAACGGCCCTTCTGCTTTTCCTGGCTCATGGGTCCTGTCGTCCCGACGGCGCCACCGACCCACACCAGGAGACCTCATGACCGTCCTCGCCCCCGCCGTCCCCTCCACCGACGACGCCCTCGGGACGACCGCCGCACGGACGCGCAGCGCGGTGCTGGAGCGGCGGATCCTCGAAGACCCGAAAGAGTTCCGCGTCCTGACCGGGGACCGGCCCACCGGGCGGCTGCACCTGGGGCACTACTTCGGCACCCTGCGCAATCGGGTCCGGCTCCAGGACCTGGGGGTGGAACTGTTCGTGATCATCGCGGACTACCAGGTCCTGACCGACCGCGACGTGGCGGACAACCTCACCGAGCACGTCGAGGAGCTGGTCCTCGACCACCTCGCCATCGGTGTGGACCCGGAGCGCAGCACGGTCTTCACCCACAGCGCCGTCCCCGCCCTGAACCAGCTGCTGCTGCCCTTCCTCAGTCTGGTGTCGGTGGCCGAGCTGAACCGCAACCCCACCGTCAAGGACGAGATCGCCCACTCCCGGCAGTCCGCCGTCAGCGGCCTGATGTTCACCTATCCCGTCCATCAGGCCGCCGACATCCTGTTCTGCAAGGCGAACCTCGTCCCCGTCGGCCAGGACCAGCTGCCGCACCTGGAGATCACCCGGACCGTCGCCCGCCGCTTCAACGACCGCTACGGCAGTGGTGCGGCCGTCTTCCCCGAGCCGGACGCCCTGTTGTCCGACGCGCCGCTGCTGCTCGGGACGGACGGCACCAAGATGAGCAAGAGCCGTGGCAACGCCATCGCCCTGGCCGCCGACGCCGACGAGACGGCCCGGCTGATCAAGGGGGCGAAGACCGACGCCGAACGTCACATCTCCTACGATCCGGCCGGCCGGCCCGGGGTGTCGTCCCTCCTGCTGCTCGCGGCCCTCTGTCAGGGCCGTACCCCGGAGGAGGTCGCCGCCGACATCGGCTCCGCGGGCGCCGCCGCGCTGAAGCGGACCGTGACGGAGTCGGTCAACGAGTACCTGGCGCCGGTCCGGTCCCGCCGCGCGGAGTACGCACGGGACCGCGCCTACCTCCGCGGGATCCTGCGCGAGGGCAACGAGCGGGCCCGTGCGATCGCCGACGCGACCCTCGCCGAGGTCCGCACGGCGATGAACAGTCACTACTGACGCATGCTCTCCGGCATGGGAATGCGGCACGCAGGCGACGGTGTCCGTGGAGACCTTCTTCGAGCGGCCGGTCTCCACGGACCGACACCCCGCGGTCCGGCGTCAGCCGGCCGTGCCGCTCTCCAGGATGCCCTTGAGGGCCTTTTCGTCCCGCGGCATCTCCTTCCGCACGTGGGGGCGGACGACGAGGGGGACGAGCGCCTTGCCGATGCCGTGCCCCTCGAAGTCGAGGGAGAGCGTCAGGCGGGAGCGCTCGCCGTCGTCCAGCGGCTCGATGGTGCCCTGCACGTCGCCGCGTACGGGGCCGTCGATGCCGTGCACGTGCCAGCGTCTCGGCGGCTCCAGCTCGATGACCTGCATGATCGAGGTGAACTCACGCTTGCCGAGCCGTCGGGTGACGGCCGCCTTGGAGCCGACCGCGAGGGGGGCGTCACCGATCCTGCGGACCGAGACCGCGCTCTCCTGCCACTCGGGCAGGTGCGTCGGGTCGGTCACGTAGGAGAAGACCTCCGCGGGCTTGCGGGAGATGTCGATGGTTTCGGTGATGGCAGGCATGTCGCCTTCTCCGTTCGACGGGAGACCCCGCCGGAAGCCGATGCGCCGACGCGGGCCCGTAGTCGCTTCGTACAAATCGTCCCACTCCCGGAGGCACCCCACCAGCCCCGATCGGCCGGTGCGGCGCTCGCCGGGGCCGCCGCGACCGGCCCCGTCCCGTCCTGGCCCCGCCCCCGGCGCACCGGCGTGACCTCGTCGTGACGGTCGTCATAAAAGCGGGGCACAGCGGGCTGCGACGATCACCGTGACCAGAGGGAGAGGATCACCACGACCGGAGGAAGAGGACCCGCCGACTCCGGGACTCACCCGCTTGCCGGTCCCCAGGTTGCCGCTAATGTCGATATATAGGCCATATGTACATCCTCGTTCCCGCGCTCACGAGGTGAGGGAGAGGGGGCGTACGAAAGGAGCCTCCCATGACCCGTACTTTGCGGAGCGCGATAGCCCTGGCCGGAGCCGCAGCCCTCTCCCTCGGAGTGGTGGCGACGAGCGCGACGGCCCTGGGCGCGGGGAGCGAGAAGCAGGGGGACATCCGGATCGGGCTGCTGCTGCCGGAGAGCAAGACCACCCGGTACGAGAAGTTCGACCGGCCCTACATCGAGCAGAAGATCAAGGAACTGGCGCCCGACGCCCAGATCGACTACTACAACGCCGCCGAGAGCGCCACCACCCAGCAACAGCAGGTCAACACCGCGCTCGCCAAGGGCGACAAGGTCCTCATCCTCGACGCCGTGGACGCCAAGTCCATCCAGTCCTCCGTGCAGAAGGCCCATGACGCGGGCGTCAAGGTCGTGGCGTACGACCGCCTCGCGCAGGGCCCCGTGGACGCCTACGTCTCGTACGACAACCACAAGGTGGGCGAGCTGCAGGGCAAGGCGCTCCTCGCCGCGCTCGGCGACAAGGCCAAGAGCGGCGAGATCGTGATGCACAACGGGTCGCCGACGGACCCGAACGCCGCCGAGTTCAAGGCCGGAGCGCACTCCGTCCTCGACGGCAAGGTGAAGATCGGCAAGGAGTACGACACCCCCAACTGGGACCCGAACAACGCCAACCAGCAGATGTCCGGTGCCATCAGCTCCCTCGGCAAGGACAAGATCGTCGGCGTCTACTCGGCCAACGACGGACTGGCCGCCGGCATCTCCACCGCCCTCAAGGCGGCCGGCATGAACGTGCCGCTGACCGGCCAGGACGCCCAACTCGACGCGATCCAGCGGATCCTGATCGGCACTCAGACCATCACGGTCGAGAAGCCGTACAAGCCGGAGGCCGACATCGCCGCCACCATGGCCGTCAACCTGGCGGAGGGCAAGAAGCTGGCGTCCGACCTGGTTCCCACCACCGTCACCAGCGACGGCGACCGCAAGGTCGCGGCCCAGTTGCTCAACCCGGTCGTGGTCAACAAGAACAACATCAAGGACACCGTCGTCAAGGACGGCCTCTACACGGTCAAGGAGATCTGCACCCCGACCTATGCGGCGGCCTGCAAGGACGCCGGTCTCGAATAGCCGCGGACGACGGCACACAGCCGCGGAGCGGTTCGCGCGAGCGGAGGAGGCGGTTCCCTTGCCGGAGCCAGCCGTGCTCACCCTGCGGGGGATCTCCAAACGGTTCGGCGCGGTCCAGGCGTTGAAGGACTTCGATCTGGAGGTCCACGCCGGCGAGGTCGTCGCCCTCGTCGGCGACAACGGCGCCGGCAAGTCCACCGCCGTCAAGTCGATCGCGGGGGTGAACCCGCCCGACGAGGGCGTCATCGAGTGGGAGGGCCGGCCGGTCTCCATCAACCGGCCCCACGACGCCCAGAACCTCGGCATCGCCACCGTCTACCAGGACCTCGCCCTGTGCGACAACCTCGACGTGGTCGGCAACCTCTTCCTCGGCCGCGAGCTGCGCCGCTTCGGCGTCCTGGACGAGGTGCGGATGGAGCAGCGCTCGCGCGAGCTGCTCGACACGCTCTCCATCCGCATCCCCAGCGTCCGCATCCCGGTCGCCTCCCTCTCGGGCGGCCAGCGCCAGACCGTCGCGATCGCCCGCTCCCTGATCGGCGACCCGCGGGTCGTCATCCTGGACGAGCCCACCGCCGCCCTGGGCGTCGAGCAGACCGCCGAGGTCCTCGACCTGGTCGAGCGGCTCCGCGAGCACGGTCTCGGCACCATTCTGATCAGCCACAACATGGTGGACGTGATGGCGGTCGCCGACCGCATCGCCGTCATGCGCCTCGGCCGGAACAACGGCTTCTTCGACAAGCGCTCCACGACCACCGAGGAGATCATCTCCGCCATCACCGGGGCCACCGACAGCGCCGTCACCCGCCGCCAGGCCCGCAAGCGGGAGGAGGAGCGATGAGACGGGACCGAGCCCCCGGCGGCGGCTCCGCCCAGGAACCGGCGCCCGACGCCATGCCGGCGGTGGACACCCGGCTGCTCGTCCGCGAGGAGGGCCTCAAGGGGTACCTCGGGGAGTTCCGTCGCAAGGTGCGCAGCGGAGAGCTGGGTTCGCTGCCCGTCGTCGTCGCCGTGATCATCATCTGGACGGTGTTCGGCAGCCTCGACAGCACCTTCCTCTCGGCACAGAACCTCTCCGACCTCAGTCAGCAGATCGTCGGCACCGGCATGATCGCCGTCGGCATCGTCTTCGTCCTGCTGCTCGGCGAGATCGACCTCTCCGTGGGCTCCGTCAGCGGCCTGTGCGCCGCCATCTTCGCCGTGCTCAACGTCCTCAACGGCATGAACGAGTGGCTGGCGCTCCTCGTCGCCGTCGCGGGCGGAGCGGTCGTCGGGCTCATCCACGGCTTCTTCTTCGCGAAGGTCGGCGTGCCGGCGTTCGTGGTCACCCTGGCGGGCAACCTCGCCTGGAACGGTCTGATGCTCCAGGTCCTGGGCACCAGCGGCACGGTCAACATCCCGAGCGAGAGCATCGTCTCCGAGCTCTACTCGACGATCTTCCACAGTCCCGCCGCGGCCTACGTGACCGCGGCCGTGGGGGTCGGCCTCTTCCTCGCGGCCTCGCTCCTGGACGCCAGACGCCGCCGGACCGCCCGGGTGCCGTTCCGGCCGGTCGCCGAGATCGTGCTCCGTACGGCCGTGATCGCCGCGATCGCGTTCGTCGCGGCGTACATCCTCAACCAGTACCAAGGACTTCCGCTCGCGCTCCTCATCTTCCTGATCCTGCTGGTGGTCCTGGACTTCGTGCTGCGCCGCACGACCTACGGGCGGCGCATCTTCGCCGTCGGCGGCAACATCGAGGGCGCGCGCCGGGCCGGCATCAGCGTGCCGTTCATCCGGATGTCCGTCTTCTCGATCTCCGGGACCATGGCGGCGGTCGGCGGCCTCTTCCTGGCCGGCCAGATCCAGTCCGCGAGCCAGACCTCCGGCGGCGGCAACCTGCTGATGAACGTCATCGCCGCGGCCGTCATCGGCGGCACGAGCCTGTTCGGCGGGCGCGGCTCGGTCTGGTCCGCGCTCCTCGGCGCGCTGGTCATCGGCTCCATCCAGTCCGGCATGAACATCATGGGCGTCAGCAACGCCGTCCAGTTCATGATCACCGGATCGGTGCTGCTGGCAGCCGTCGTCGTCGACTCGCTGTCCCGTCGGAGCCAGAAGGCCGCGGGCCGCGCCTGACCACCGAGCTGCCCGGGGAAGGAGGCGGGAGACCTCATGGAGGCGGAGCGGGACGGGCGGCGCCACGGCCGCGACGAGACCGAGGAGGAGCGGGCCGACCGGCGCTGGACGGATCTCATGCAGGAGATCCGGGTGGCGCAGACCGGGGTGCAGATCCTCCTCGGCTTCCTCCTCACCGTGGCCTTCACACCGCACTTCCAGGGGCTGGAGCAGACCGACAAGACGATCTACGTCATCACGGTCGTCCTCGGCTCGCTGGCCACGGGCGCGCTCATCGGTCCCGTCGCCTTCCACCGGATCGTCTCGGGGCAGCGGATCAAACCCCAGGCGGTCGTCTGGGCCTCACGCCTCACCTTCACCGGTCTCATCCTGCTCCTGGCGACTCTGACGTCCGCTCTCCTGCTCGTCATGCGGGCCGTGACGCACAACTCGTACGTGCCCTGGCTCGTCACCGGCGTCCTCGCCTGGTACCTGCTCTGCTGGTTCGCCCTGCCCCTGTGGACGCGCTTCCACTACACCGACGGGGACTGAACGCCGGGCATGTCGGGACCTCGTACGCCCGCCGCTCGTCCCTGAGCGGGACGAGGACGGCGCGGCCGGGAGCCCCGGGTTCAGAGCACCACGGATTCGGCGAAGAGTTCGTTCACCCAGTGGGCGCTCGCCTCCGCGCACCCCGTGGTCGGCGTGCCGGGGAAGAGGCGGAACCAGGAGACCGCCCGGCCCAGCGCGGCGAGCCGCGTGGCGAGCGCCGCGGCGCGGCGGAGCTCCGGCAGGGAGGGCCCCAGGTCGGTCCAGGGTTCCAGATAGGCGTCGCGCAGCCGGCGCACGTGCTCGGGGCCGTGGCGCTCCCGGACGGCGCGGGCGGGGACCAGCAGGCTGGTGAAGGGATGGGCGACATTGGCGTCGCCCCAGTCGAAGAAGGCGAAGCGGCCGGCGGCGGGGGCGAGGAGCTGGGCGTCGTGCAGGTCGCAGTGGTCGAGCGAGTCCGGGATCCCGTACGCGTCGAGCTCGGCGCACCAGTCGAGGAGCCGGGGGCGCCGGCCCCGGAGGGCGCGGCGGGCGTCGGGGTCCAGGGTGGCGTTGCCCTCGACGAGGCCGTCGAAGATCTCCGGCAGCTGAGCGGTGCGGCCGCCGGGCACGCCGAGGGCGGTCATCCGGTCCGCGTACGGGGTCAGCGCCCGCTGCATCCGCGCGTACTGGCCGAGCGCCTGCTCCCAGGACTCCGGCCCGGCGTCGCCGGCGTCGAGGACGTTCCGGAAGAGGGGCCCGCCGTCGGGGAGGAGCGACCAGCCGCGCTCGGCGTCGACCGCGAGCGGCGTCACGACGTGCTCGGGCACCCAGTCGGCGAGCGCCCCGCCGAGAGCCGCCTCGAAGGCGGCGTCGGGGGCGCTCGCCTTGAACCACACCGCGTCGCGCTCGCCGGCTCCGGTCCGGAACCGCACGAGGATCGACCAGGGCCGGACCCTGACGTCACGGGGCCCCGTCTCCTCCAGACCGTGTCGGCCGAGCTCCCGCTCCGACCAGTCGAGGGCGGCCGTCCGCCAGGCCTCTTCCTCCCAGGGGGTGACCGCGTCGGCGAACTGCCCGCGGTCGACCGTCATGGATGTCGCTCGTCCCATCGGGCGATTGCACCACCGGGGCGGGCCCGGCGCACCCGAATATCGAGGGGCCGCACGGAGCGGAACAGCATCCAGGAATTATTCGTATACCAAAATCGCGTAGCAGGAAACCCTAACACCATGCATCTCCATGCCTGAACACTCCACCTGGACCTTCACCCTTGTCCACCTGATCCGACTTGGTATACAAAACGAGGAGCCGCCGTCGGCCCACTCCCCCAAGGAGCTCCCATGTGCCTCGAAGCCACCCCGCCGCCCTCCTCCTCGGTGACCCGCCGCGGCGTCCTCGCAGGCGCGGCGGCCCTCGCCGGCACCGTGGCCGCTTCCGGCACGGCGGCGGCCGCGGCCTCCTCGACGGGCACGGCCCGGGGCGGGAGGAATCCCGCCGGAGGCGACCTGGTGATCCGGGGCGGCACCCTCCTCGACCCCGCCACCGGCGAGGTCACCGAGAACGCCGTCGTCGTGATCGAGCGCGGGACCGTGCGCGCGGCGGGCCGCGAAGGCGCCGTCACCGTGCCGCAGGGAGCCGAGGCCATCGACGCCCACGGCCACTGGGTCCTGCCGGGCCTGGTGGACGCGCACATCCACCTCGCCACCGCCGCCGAGGCCCGCGACGCCGTCCGTCAGGGCGCGACCAGCGCGCGCAGCGGATCGACCACCTTCTACCAGGACATCGCCGTCCGGGAACTCGCCAGGCACAGCCCGGCACTCGCCCCCCGCCTGACGGCCGCCGGCGTCTTCGTCACCCCGGATCTCGGCGACACCGTCCTCGCCGACCCCGACCTCACCCCGCTCGCCCGCCTCAAGGACGGCGTGCGCTCGGCCGAGGCGCTGCGCCGGGTCGTCGAGGTCAACCTCGCCCGAGGCGCGGACGTCATCAAGACCCGCGTCAACGAGCGTGCCGGACTGCCCGAGCAGGACCCGCTGGCCCAGGTGTACTCGTACGAGCAGCTCGCCGAGATCGTCGCCGCCGCCCGGCGGCGCGGCAAGGGCGTCCTCTGCCACAGCTACAGCGAGCAGGGCTGCCACGACGCCGTCACGGCCGGCGTCCGCTCCCTGGAACACGGCGCGTTCGTCGGCGAGCGCACCCTGCGCGAGATGCGTCGCAGGGGTACGTACTTCACCCCCACCCTCACCGCCATCGCCGGCCTGGCGGAGTCCGCGAACCCGGTCCTCGCCGAACGCGGCCGCACCTACCTCCCCGTACTGAAGCGGGCCGTCCTCGCCGCGCACGAACTCGGCGTCCCGCTCGCCGCCGGCACCGACTCGTCCGGCGGCACCGTGCGCCCGATCGGCCGCGAGGTCGAACTCATGCGTGCCGCGGGGCTGTCCGCGCTCGACGCGATCCGCACCGCGACCACCGGGGCCGCCCGCCTGCTGGGCGTGGACCGCACGGTGGGCCGCCTCGCCCGGGGCTACGCGGGCGACGCGATCCTCGTCCCCGGCGACCCCCTGGCCGACGTGACCCTCCTCAAGCGACCGACCCGGGTGATACGAGCGGGCCTCCCCCTCTGACCCCTGGCCGACACCCCGCGCCGAGCGGTGCCGCTCGCTGGACCGCAACCTGCTGAACGACGCGGCCTACGCCGGGCGGTACCCCTCGCTCACCCCCCGTGTGGGCAATCGTCCCGCAGGGCGGGACGGGTGGGCACACGGGGACGGCGCCCTTCAGCGGGGCCTCCGCGTTCCGCGCCTGGACCCGCACCACAAGGGGCGGCGCACAGCCCGGTGCGGGTTCAGGCGCGGGAGCCTGGGCCCGGCAAGGGGCGCCGTTCCGTTGCGCCCACCCTCCCCCAAGCTCTCGGCTCCGCTCGAGCAGGGGGGACCCCCTTGCCCCGGCGGAACGACCGCCCACAACGGAGGTGGGCGGGGGGCACCGCCCCGGCGGAACAACCGCCCACAACGGGGCCCGGCAAGGGCGCGGCCCGCAGTGGACCGAGGCCATCCACGAGCCAGGCCCGGAGGGGCAGCCCCCAGCAGACCGAACCGGCGCCCCACCCCGTACCACCCAGCGACCCTCCCCGTCCCTCTC
>NZ_JAINVG010000034.1 GCF_020400725.1 Streptomyces sp. NK15101
CCCGCCGCCGGGTACTGGGTGCAGACCTCCCAGCGCGGCGGCCAGAGCACCCGCCGGTCGCGGCCGCTCACGTCGTGGACGTCGAGCCGGGTCCGGCGGTCGAGCCGGGTGAAGACCCGCCACAGGCCCCGGTCCAGGAAGTCCGGCATCGCCCGTGTTCCGGCCTCCTCGTCCGGCGCGGCGGCGTCCTCCGCCGAGGACACGGCGACGGCCGCGAGCGCCAGGACCGCGACGGCGCCGACGACGGTGGCCCGCCTCACTTCCGCCTCCGGGCGGCGAAGTAGTAGCCGCAGGCCGCGCCGAGGAGGGCGGTCGCGAGCAGCGCCACGTAGAGCGGCAGGGTGACCTCGGGGACCAGCAGGCGGATCCTGACCTCACGGGTGTTCTCGAAGATGAAGACCAGGGTGACGACCGCGACCGCGACCATCGCTATCCGCCCCGGGGTGAGGGCTCCGGCCCACCGGGACGCGCCCCCGCCCGCTGCCCGTGGCGCCCACTTGGGACTCATGCCCGGCCCCTCTCCTCCGTCGTGCCGTCGGTCGTACCCGGCCACAGCCGTGGGACCAGAATGGGACGCGCGGCGCCTCCCCGTGACGGTGAGAGGAGCCGTACGGGTGACTTGTCAGACAACATGGGACGACTACCGTGGTGCGAAGACCGGCGGAGAGCGAGCCGGGGACGAGACGAGGAGGGGCCGTGGCGGTCAGCGGGCAGCGGCGGCGACCGGTCGTGGCGCTCTACGAGCGGATCGCGGACGCCGTCCACGACGGGACCTACCCGCCGGGCTCCACGCTCCCCTCCGAACCGAAGCTCGCCGCCGAGCTGGGCGTCAGCCGGCCGGCCCTGCGCGAGGCGCTGCTGCTGCTGCAGGAGGACGGCGTCCTCACGGTGCGGCGCGGGGTGGGCCGCACCGTCAACGACCGCCCGCCCCGGCGCGGCTTCGAGCAGGTCCAGCCGCTGGAGGAGCTGATCGGCGCGGGCACGCCGCTGCGGGTGCGGGCACTGCTCAGGACCGTCGAGGAGCCGACCGACTTCACCACCCAGCACCTGCTCGCGCCCGCCCGCGCCGAGCTGCGGTTCTGGGAGTCCGTACTCGGCGGGGAGGGCACGGCGGCGGCGCTGAGCCACGAGTGGGCGGCGCCCGACGAGCTGCTCGACCGGGTGCACCCGGAGTTCGCGCGGGCCCTGCGGGCGGCGGAGGCGGACGCGGCGGCCGGCGGCGCGGTCTCGATGCTGGCCGTGCTGGTCGGGGCCTCGCGGGAGACGGCCCTGAGCGCGCACAGCGGGATCACGGCGACGCTGCTCGGGCGGCGGCGCGGGGAGCAGCTGGGCCGCCCGGCGGACACCCCCGCCGTCCTGGTCACCCAGGTGGTACGGGTCGGCGAGACCCCGGTCCTGGCGGCCAAGCACATGCTCCCGACGGGCACGCCCGCCCTGCCGGTGCTGCAGTCGCACTGAGCGGGGACGGGGAGCGGGTCCGGGCCGAGCCCGGGCCGGGAGCCACATGGGCGCCTCCGCGCGCCCGGGCCGGTCCGTGGGCCGCGTGGGCGTCCCGCGCGCCCGTGCGTGCGGGCATGCGTGCGTGCGGGCATGCGGGCATGCGGGCGGATTTCCCGGCCCCCCGACCGCTGTCGGGCCCGTCACAGCACCCCGCCCGCCCTTGGCGTACACTTCCCCGCCATGCACTTGTCTGACAACCCTGCCACGCCTGCCGCCGCCACCGTCTCCGAGTGGATCCGCCGGGCCCCCAAGGCCGTCCTCCACGATCACCTCGACGGCGGGCTGCGTCCCGCGACCATCGTCGAGCTGGCGCGGGAGTGCGGGTACACCGCGCTGCCGACCGAGGACCCGGCCGAGCTCGCGGTCTGGTTCCGGGACGCCGCCGACTCCGGTTCGCTGGAGCGCTACCTGGAGACCTTCGCCCACACCTGCGCGGTGATGCAGACCCGCGAGGCGCTCGTGCGCATCGCGGCCGAGTGCGCCGAGGACCTCGCGGCGGACGGCGTCGTCTACGCCGAGATCCGCTACGCCCCCGAGCAGCACCTGGAGGGCGGCCTCACCCTCGACGAGGTCGTCGAGGCGGTGAACGACGGCTTCCGCGAGGGCGAGCGCCGCACCGGCGGCCGGATCACGGTCCGCACCCTCCTCACCGGCATGCGCCACACCGACCGCTCCCTGGAGATCGCGCAGCTCACCGTCGCGCACCGGGACAACGGCGTGGCGGGCTTCGACATAGCCGGCGGCGAGATCGGCAACCCGCCGGCCCGCCACCTCGCCGCCTTCCAGCACCTGAAGCGGGAGAACTGCCACTACACGATCCACGCCGGCGAGGCCGTCGGCGCGGAGTCGATCCACGAGGCCGTGCAGGTCTGCGGCACCGAGCGGATCGGCCACGGCGTGCGGATCACGGACGACATCGCCGAGGACGGCACGCTGGGCCGGCTCGCCTCGTACGTCCGGGACAACCGCATCGCCCTGGAGGTCTGCCCGACCTCCAACCTCCAGACGGGCGCCGCGAAGGACTACGCCTCGCACCCGATCGACGAGCTGCGCCGGCTCGGCTTCCGGATCACGCTCAACACCGACAACCGGCTGGTCTCCGGCACCACCATGAGCGAGGAGTTCCAGCACATGGTGGACGCCTTCGGGTACGGCCCCGAGGTCTTCGAGGAGTTCACGGTCGCCGCCCTGGAGGCCGCCTTCCTGCCGCTGCCGGAGCGGCAGCGGCTGATCGACGAGGTCGTCCGCCCGGGGTACGCGGCGCTGTAGGCCAGCCGGCCCGAGGGCCCGAGGGCCTCAGCCGACCCTTCCCCCGCCCACCAGGGGAAGGGAGAGCGTCCCCGTGGACTCGGGGGCGCTGACGACGGTCACCGGCTTGATGCCCCGGTTGCCGAAGTACGCGGTGTCGCTCGCCGCGACGACGAACTCCAGCCGGTGGCCCGTCTCGTAGCGGTGGACGATGCCCGGCAGCTCGACGGTGAAGGGGCGGGTGACGTCCGGTACGCGTACCGGCGCGACCAGCCGGTTGACCAGGGTCTTCGTCCCGTCGGGCGCGACGTCGTAGAGCTTGGCGAAGAGGACGAGCTTGTCGGCGGCGTCGCCCGAGTCCTGGACGCGTTCGGTCGCCGGGGACACCACCCGCAGCGTCGCCCTCGGCGCGCCGACGAGGTCCACGGGCGCGGCGAGCGGGGCACTGGTCCAGCCGAGGTAGGTGCCGGGGGTGTCGTACGGCCGGGGATCGGGGAGCCCGGTCATGCCGGCGAGCGAGGACTCGGAGTGGCTGGTCGGGATCAGCCAGTTGCCGTACCGGCGGGAGCCGCGGGCGACCTTCGTGCGGTTGTCGACGAGCTTGCCGTCGCCGGAGAGGTACAGCTCCTGGCTGAGCGCCGGGACGCGGTCGGCGGTGCCGTAACCGCTCCGCCCCTCGCGGTACCAGGCGAAGGCGGGGCCGGTGTCCGCGGCCGCGTTCTTCCGGAGGTGGCGGTCGAACCAGGCGAGGACGCGCTGCCCCACGTAACTCCCCTCGGGGTTGCCGAGGTCGAGTTCGCCCGGCTTCTGCCCTCCGCTGTGGCCCCAGGACTGCCAGATCATCCGGGTGTCGACGCCGCGCTCGCGCAGCCGGTCGTAGGTGGCGCGGGCCTCGTTGAGGTTGAACAGGCTGTCGGACTGCCCCTGGACGATCAGGGTGGGCGCGGTGATCCGGTCCAGGTAGGAGACCGGGGAGACGCCGCGGGCGTACGTGAGCATCTTCTCGGTCTCGGCGGCCGGGTAGCGGCCGGAGTTGAGGAGCCTCACGGTGTCGCAGGCGTCGGCGACGAAGTGCAGACAGCCGAGGGAGTTGATCCGGCTGGGGTCGAGGGACGGGGAGAGCAGGGGCTGGCCCTCGCCGATGAGGTAGAAGCCGTTGGCCCACTGCCATTTGAAGACGCCGGGGGTGGACCGGTCGGCGGCGTTGGGGGCGAGCGAGTACGCGAGGTCGTTCCAGGTGATCAGGGGGACGAGGGCGTCGATGCGGGGATCGACGGAGGCGGCCGCGAGTTGTACGGCGCCGCCGTAGGAGCCGCCGATCATGCCCACGCGCGGGTCTCCCGCGCCGTCCCGGGTGACGAAGTCGGCGCGGGTGCCGTCGTCTGCGGCGTGGGTGCCGGCGAGGAAGTCGACGAGGCGGGTCGCGGCCCGGCCGTCGCTCTCCGGGGCGTCGAGGGAGATCAGGCAGCCGGACTTCCCGAAGCCGAGGCCCGAGTAGACGAGGCCGACGTAGCCGCGCTCGGCGAAGGCCTTGCCGACGGCGGCGGTGGAGCCGTCGCTCTTGCTGCCGCCGAAGCCGTTGGTGGCGAGGACGGCGGGCGCGGGGTGGGCGGCGTCCACGCCCGCGGGCCGGTAGAGGTCGGCGTCGACCGCGCAACTCCGGCCGTTCGCCTCGACGGTGAACCGGAGCGGGGTGACGGTGTACGCGCCGGAGCCGGCTTCGGCGCCGGCGGGCGCGGCGAGCGTGAGCGGTGCGGCGAGCGCGGCCGCGCCGGCCACGAGCGCGAGGACCTTGCGGGAGCGGGGCACGGCACGGGACACGGAGGGACCTCCACACTGAGGACGACGCCGGGAGACCCGGCACCTACCGACTGGTAGGTACCGGGGCAGCGCTCATGCTGTGACACGTGTCATAAGCCCGTCAACGCGCCGGACGAAGGTTGTTGACGGAGATTCAGTGAAGGCGGCACGCCCCGCGCCCACGGCCGGGTCCCACGGACCGCCACCCGCTCTCCGATGGGAGAATGGCGGCATGACAGGCGCTGAGGAATTCAGACCCGAATCGGAGCGGGTGACGCGCGTCCTGCGCGATCAGATCATCGACGGGACCCGTGCCCCCGGCAGCCGGCTGGTGGAGCGCGAGATCGCCGCCGAGCTGGACGTGAGCCGGCTGCCCGTCCGCGACGCCCTGCGGGACCTGGTCGCCGAGGGCCTGGTGACGCCGCGCCCGCGCACCTGGGCGGTGGTCCGAGAGTTCACGGCGTCCGACATCTCGGACCTCGGCGAGGTCAGGTCCGCCCTGGAGATCCTCGGCTTCCGGCTCGCCGCGCAGCGCCGCACCCGGGCGGGGCTCGCCAAGCTCCGCGCCGACCTCGACGCCGAGCTGGCGGCCGCGGCCAAGGGCGACGGGCAGGCCGCCCGGCGGGCGGCCGCCGACTTCCACGAGACCGTCACGGAACTGGCCGACAACGCCCTCCTCAGCGAGCTCAACGCGACGCTGCGCAGCCGGATGCGCTGGCTGCTCGGGCAGCACGACGACTTCACCGTCGTCGCCGAGGAGCACGCGGAGCTGTACCGGGGGATCGAGGCGCGGGACGTGGAGCGCGTCGAGAAGCTGGCCCTGCGCCACCTGGAGACGAGCCGGGACGAGGCCGCCGCGCACCAGCGCAGGACGGCGCCGGAGTAGTCCCCACCGTGCCCCCGTCGGCGGCGGGTCGCGAGGGCCCGAACTGTCGGGCGGCCCTGCCGACCGCCTTCCCGGGGCGGGCCGTCGGGCCGGACCGTCGAGGCGGTCGCCGCGGGGCCCGCTCAGCGCAGGGCCGGTGCGTCCAGAGTGAGCGTGGCCGTGTCCCCGTCGAGTACGGCGGGGACGCCGAGCGGCAGGGTCAGCGCGGTCGTGCTGTGCCCGAAGCCCATCTCCTCCACGACCGGCACGCCGAGGCCGCCGAGGCGGTCGGCGAGCACCGCCCGCACCTCCTCGTACGGACCGCACTCCTCCCAGGAGCCGAGGCCGATGCCCGCGACCCCGTCGAGCCAACCGGAACGCAGCAGCTGGGTGAGGATGCGGTCGAGGCGGTACGGCTCCTCCCCCACGTCCTCCAGGAGCAGCAGCCCGCCGCGCGCCGAGGGCCGCCCGTGCGGGGTGCCGAGGTCGGCGGCGAGGAGGCTGACGCAGCCGCCGAGCGTCACGCCCCGGGCGCGGCCGGGCACCAGGGAGCGTGCCGTCTCCAGACCGAGCGTGAGGACGGTCTCGGGCTCGAAGAGGGTGGCCCGCAGCGACTCCCGGGTGCGCGGGTCCGACAGGAACGTGCCGGCGGCGACCATCGGCCCGTGCAGGGTGGCGAAGCCCGCGCGGACGGCGAAGGCCTCGTGCAGGGCGGTGACGTCGCTGTAGCCGACGAACGCCTTGGGCCCGGCCGCCCGTATCGCCGTCCAGTCGACCAGGTCCACCATGCGCTGGGCCCCGAACCCGCCGCGCGCGCAGAGCACCGCGGAGACCGAGGGGTCGCACCAGGCCTCGGTCAGGTCGCGGGCGCGCGCCCGGTCCGCCCCCGCGAGGTGGCCGAGCGTGGGGTGGGCGTCCAGGACGTGCGGGGCGACCACCGGTTCCAGGCCCCAGCCGCGCAGGACGTCGAGCCCGGCGGTGAGCCGCTCCTCGGGGACGGGCCCGCTGGGGGCGACGACGGCGACCCGTGCCCCGGGCCCGAGCCGCCCTGCCCGGGTCAGGGGTTCGACGGCGGAGGACGGGCCGGTCACGTGCGGTACTCCAGGTCCGGTACGTCCGTACGGTCGATGCCGAAGGTCCTTACGTACAGGGCGAGTTCGGCTTCCAGGGCCTTGATCATGGTGTCGGCCCTGCGGAAGCCGTGTCCCTCCCCCTCGAAGGCGAGGTAGGCGTGCGGGACGCCCCGGCCGGCCGCGCGGGCGAGGAGGCGCTCGGCCTGCGCGGGCGGGCAGATGACGTCGTCGAGGCCCTGGAGCAGCAGGAAGGGGGCCGTGACCCGGTCGACGTGCTCGATCGGCGAGCGCTCCTTGTAGCGGGCGGGCACCTCGTCGATCGGCCCGATCAGTCCGTGGAGGTACTGGGACTCGAAGTCGTGGGTCTCGTCGGCGGCCCAGTTCCGCAGGTCGAGGACGGGGTAGATGATCGTGCCGCAGGCGTACACGTCGGTGGAGACGAGGGACGCGGCGGTCGTCCAGCCGCCCGCGCTGCCGCCGCGCACGGCGAGCCGGGCCGGGTCGGCGGTGCCTTCGGCGGCGAGCGCCGCCGCGACGGCCGCGCAGTCCTCGACGTCGACGACGCCCCACTGCTCGCGCAGCCGCTCCCGGTACTCGCGGCCGTAGCCGGTCGAGCCGCCGTAGTCGACCACGGCGACGCCGATGCCCCGCGAGGTGAAGTAGGTGATCCCCAGGTCGAGGACGAGCGGCGCGCGCCCGGTGGGACCGCCGTGGGCCGAGATCAGGTAGGGCGGCAGCTCGTCCTCGGGCCCGGTGAACCCGGGGTGGTGGGGCGGGTACACATGGGCGTGGATCTCCCGCCCGCCGGGGCCGGTGAAGGTGCGGATCCGGGGCTCGGGGAGGTACGCGGGGTCGACGGCGTCGGTGTGGGCGGCGCCGACCACGCGGCTGCGGCCGGTGCGGGTGTCGAGCTCGACGAGCTCGGCGGAGCTGCGCGGTCCGGCGGCGACGCCGACCACCCGGGTGCCGTGTCCGGCGAGGGTGGCGGCCCACTCGGTGCGGGATCCGCCGGCGTCGACGAGGGTGCGGCGCTCGGGGTCGAGGATTCCGAGGCCGGTGGTGCCCTTGCCGTGGACGACGGCGATCAGCCCGTTCTCCAGGGGCGTGAACCAGCGGAGCCCGATCTGCCAGAGGGGGCCGCCGAACTCCTCGGCTCGCGGGCAGAGCGCCTCCGGTTCGGCGAGGCCGCCGTCGGCGTCGACCTCGGCGCGGTAGAGGTTCCACCAGCCGGTGCGGTCGCTGACGAGGAGCAGCCGGCCGGCCGCGTCCCAGTCGACCTGCGGGATCGACTCGGCGGTCCCGCCGGCGACGGTCCTGGCCTCGTGGAAGGTGCCGTCGGGGGTGACCTCGGCCAGCTGGACCTCGGTGCCGTCCCAGGGCATCCGGGGGTGGTCCCAGGCGATCCAGGCCGCCCGGCGGCCGTCCGGGGAGAGCCGGGGTCCGGTCACGAACCGGTGGCGTCCGTCGGAGAGTTCGCGGACGGCGGCGCGGTCCTCGGCGGCCGAGCCGTCGAGGGGCACGGCGGCGAGGACGCGGCGCACGTCGGTGGGCGCGGGACCGGTGAACTCCTCCAGGACGCACCACACCTCGCCCCGGTCCGGGTGGATCACCGGGTCCACCCACCGCAGCCCGCCGCCGACGGAGGAGACCGGGGTGAGCGGCCGCGGCTCCGCGGTGGTCCCGGCGTCGGGTTCGTACGCGTAGAGCCGCTGGTCGGGGAAGTGGCAGAACACGGCGAGCGGTCCGTCCGCCGGGCGCGCGACGGCCGCCCAGGGCTGCCCGCCGTACTCGATCACCCTGCTGCGGACGTTCCACGGGGCGGGCAGCAGGCTCTCCTCGGTGCCGTCGGCGCGCCGCCTGACGAGGGCGCGCCGGCCGCCCTCGGCGGGGCGTGGCGCGGTCCACCAGAGTTCGTCGCCGACGGCGCCGAGGTACTCGGGCCGCCCGTCGTGGGCGGCGGCGAGCGCGGCGTCGACGGGCGACGGCCAGCTGCCGTACCCGGCCGTGGTCGTGGCCATCTCGTCTCCCCCTGTCATGGGACTGGTCCCCCCTCTGTCCTACGCGGACTTCAGATAGTGGTCGAGCACACGGACGCCGAAGTGCAGGGCGTCCACCGGGACGCGCTCGTCGACGCCGTGGAAGAGCGCTCCGTAGTCGAGGTCCGGGGGCAGCCGGAGCGGCGAGAAGCCGTAGCCGGTGATGCCGAGCCGCGAGAACTGCTTGGCGTCCGTGCCGCCGGACATGGTGAAGGGCAGGACGTGCCCGGCCGGGTCGAAGCGCTCGACGGCGGCCCGGAGCTTGGCGAAGGTCGGGGAGTCGACCGGGGCCTCCAGGGGTACCTCGCGGTGGTGGAACTCCCACTCCACGTCGGGTCCGGTGAGCAGGTCCATGGTCGCGACGAACTCCTCCTCGCCGCCCGGCAGCGTCCGCCCGTCGATGTAGGCCACGGCCTGGCCCGGGATGACGTTGACCTTGTAACCGGCCTCCAGCATCGTCGGGTTGGCGCTGTTGCGGACGGTCGCCTCGACGAGGGCGGCGGCGGGGCCGAGCTTGTCGAGGAGGAGGTCGACGTCGAGGTCGGGGGCGCCGGTGTCGACCTCGATGCCGTACAGCGAGGCGAGTTCGGTGAGGGCGGCGCGGACGGTCGTGGTGAGGCGGACCGGCCAGGTGTGGGCGCCGATCCGGGCGACGGCCGCGGCGAGGTGGGTGACGGCGTTGGCCGTGTTCACCTTGGAGCCGTGGCCGGCCCGGCCGCGGGCGGTGAGCTTGAGCCAGGCGGTGCCCCGCTCCCCCGCCGCGATCGGGTAGAGGGTGGTGCCGGGCTGCGGGTGGAAGCTGAACGCCCCGGACTCGCTGATGCCCTCCGTGCAGCCCTCGAAGAGCGCCGCGTGCCGGTCGGCGAGGAAGTCGGAGCCGTCCTCGGCGCTGGCCTCCTCGTCGGCGGTGTAGGCGAGGACGATGTCGCGGCGGGGCCGGATGCCGTGGCGGGCCCAGGAGCGGACGACGGCCAGGACCATCGCGTCCATGTTCTTCATGTCGACGGCGCCGCGCCCCCAGACGATCCCGTCGCGGACCTCGCCGGAGAAGGGGTGCACGGTCCATTCGGCGGGGTCGGCGGGCACCACGTCCAGGTGGCCGTGGACGAGGAGCGCCTCGGCCGAGGGGTCGGTGCCGGGGATCCGCGCCACCACGTTGGTGCGGCCGGGGGTCCGCTCCAGGAGGGTGGGTTCGATCCCGGCGTCCGCGAGCCGCTCGGCGACGTACTCGGCGGCCGGCCGCTCGCGGCAGTCGCCGCCGCCCCGGTTGGTGGTGTCGATGCGGATGAGCTCGGAGGTGAAGGTGACCACCTCGTCGAGCGCCGTCGTGTCCGGGCTCCGGACCTCCTCAGCCATACTGCTCCTCCACCGCGGCCGAGACGATGGTCGTGACCGCCTTGAACGTGCGAATTGCCTCGTACATCGTCCCGCTGGTGTACGCGACGCGCCGCTCACCGCTCCGCGCCACGCCGGGAACCACCGTGGCGGCGGCGCCCAGGTGCTCGGCGTCGAACTCCAGCTCCACGGTGAACGGGCCGCCCCGGACCGGTTCGTACCGGACGGCGAGCGCGGCGCCGGTCTTCGCCGCGGCGCGGATGTCGGCGGCGGTCCGGGCGGGGGGACGGCACACCGCCGCGTACCGCGACACGTGGTCCTTGACGGCGACCTTGGGCGCCTCCGGCGCGTAGCCGAGGGCGTCCTCGCAGGTCAGGTCGTCCCCGGTGACGAGGACGACGGGCACCCCGTACTCCGCGACCACATGGGCGTTGAGGAAGCCCTCGCTCGCCCGCTCGCCGTTGAGCCAGACGCCGGTGATGGAGTTGGCGAGGTAGGTGTGCGCGAGGACGCCCTCGGTGCCGGCGCCGGTGTGGTAGCCGACGAAGGCGATGCCGTCGACGTCCCCGTGCTGCACGCCCTCGACCATCGAGAGGGACTTGTGCCGGCCGGTGAGCATCTCGGCGCGCTCGTCGAGCCGCTCCAGGAGCAGGTTCCGCATGGACGAGTGCGCCTCGTTGATGAGCACCTCGTCCGCGCCGCCGTCGAAGAAGCCGAGCACGGCGGCGTTCACGTCGGAGGTGAACATCGCGCGGCACCGCTCCCACTGCGGCGTGCCGGGCAGCACGTCGGCGGGCCAGGTCACACCGGTGGCGCCCTCCATGTCGGCGCTGATGAGGATCTTCATGCCTGGCACCGTACGCGCCGCCCGGCGGCCCTACCACCCCTGTGGATAACCTCCGTTGGAGTGGACCAATGGCGCCCACCGGACGGCGGTACGCCTCGCCCGGCCGGTTCCGGATCCCTCCTGGGCTCCTCCACGATCCGCCGTGCCGGTGGGCGGGATCCCGGGGCCCGCTGTGCGCGCGGATGCGAGGAGGGGACGGCCGCCCCGTGGGACATGGGGGCACGGTGTCCTCGTGACGGCCCGGCGCGCCACCCGATCGGCGGCCTTCGAATCGGACGAAACCTCGCCAAGGGGTGCGTATAGGCTGTCGGCCGCAGTTGTCGTTGTCGACCTTCCGGAGAGCTCTCGGTGACCATCGCCTTCACCCCGTCCGAATCCGCCCCCGCCGAGACCGAGCCCCCCGTCGTCCCCGAGCCCGCCGGGCCCGTCATGGCGGAGGAGCCGGAGTTCTGGGAGCCCTCGGACCCGGAGCCCCAGGACGCGCGGGACGCGCACGAGCCCCCGGACACGGACGACGCGGACGACGCTCCGGACGTGGACGACGCCGACGTCCACGGGCAGGACCACGACCCCGTCGTCGTGCGCGACGCCCGGGACTTCGGGGTCTACGCGCGGACCGGCGGCTGGGCCTTCGCGCTGAAGGTGGCCCGGAGCGTGCGGCCGGGCGGGCAGCCCGCCGAGGGGACGGCCCGGACGAAGGTCTCCGCGAAGGCCTTCGCCGAGCTCGCCGGGTGCTCGCCCGAGCGGGTCATGCGCTACTACAAGGCCTGGGACATGGCGGCCGACGACGGTCTGGTCCCGCAGTTCGAGGTCCTGGTCCCGGGCGAGGACATCGAGCTGCCGGACGCGGACGTCTGGCTCTCGTACTACGCCTCCCGCAGCAGCGCGTCCTCCGTGCGCGGCCAGGCGATCAGCGCGGCGGCCGAGGCGGAGGGCATCCGGCCGACGAAGGCCCTGGAGGTCGCGGAGAACCCGACGGCGCTGCGGGCGGCGATCCTCGCCGACCCCGGGACGGCCCAGGCCGCGCGCGGGGCGCTGCTGGACCGGATGAAGGAGGACCCGGCCCTCCAGACCGAGATGGCCCGCGCGATCGCCCGTACCGACGACCTGAAGAAGGCGGTGGCGAGCGAGGCGAAGGCGGCCGACCGCATCGGGTACGTGCGGCAGATCGTCGAGAAGGGCCAGATCAGGACCCCCGCCGGGCAGACGGTGGAGGCACCGGCCGAGATCCGCGCCGAGGCCGAGCGGCACCTGTCGCTCCTCGACGAGCTGGACGACTCGGAGGAGGCGGGCGAGTGGGCCGGCGAGGCCTACGACACGGTGAAGAACCTGGTCGCCAAGGCGGTCGAGGAGGATCCGGCGCTGCGCGTCCAGGAGCGGCGGACCAGGTTCTACAACAGCCTGCAGAAGGCGACGAAGGTCTTCGAGGAGCTGACGCTCGACGAGGTGATGGAGGAGGACATCTACGAGGCGGACATGCTCCAGCGCCTCGAAGCCCTCCAGGAGGCGATCGGCACCTGCATCAGCGCGCTGCGCAGGGCGACGACCGCCTCCTGAGGGGAGCCGGTCAGTCCTCGTGGCCGAGCTGGAGGTCGCGCTCGGTGCGGCCGCCGCCGGCCACCTGGAGGACGGTGGCGACGGGCGGGTACCCGGCGGCGATGACCGTGTACTCGCCGGAGGACAGGTCGATGAAGCGGAAGGTGCCGTCGGCCCCGGTGGTGAGGGTGTCGACGACGTTGCCCGCGGCGTCGAGGAGGGTGACCCGGGCGTCCTCCACGGGGCGCCCTCCCCCGGCCCGCACGGTGCCGCGCAGCACCGCGCCGCCGGCCAGTTCGATGTCCTGGCGGGTCTCGCGGGAGGCCTGGACGCTCACGGGGAGCGCGGCCGGCCGGAAGGCGGGGGCGCTGGCGGCGAGCGTGTACTCGCCCGCGACCAGCTCGCCGATGACGTAACCGCCCTCGCGTCCGCTGCGGGTGGAGGCGACGACCTCGCCGCGCACGTCGGTGAGCGTGACGGCCGCGTCCCGTACGGGCGTGCCGTCGGCGGTGACGACGCTGCCCGCGAGCCGTCCGGCGCCGCCGAGGACGACGTCGAGCTCCACCGGCCGGTCGCCGACGGTGACGGAGACGGCCTGCGGCTGGTGGCCGCCGGCCGCCGCGATCAGGACGTACGCGCCGCCGCCGGGGACGCTCAGGGCGTACCGGCCGTCCTCGCCGCTCGCGCCGCGGCCGATCTGTCGGCCCTGGACGTCGATGAGGGTGAGCGCGGCCCGGGGGACCCTGCTGCCGTCGTGGTGCTGGACGGTGCCGCAGACGGGCACTCCGGAGTGCGGAGGGGGGACGACGGCGGGGGCGGGGGCGGCGTGGCGGGCGTGCGGGACGGGGGTCGTGGGGGCCTCGGTGGCGGGAGTGTGGGACACCAGCGGTTTCTCCTTGAGGAAGAAGGCGAGGACGAGGCCGAGCGCGAGGACCGGCACGAGGTAGAGGAAGATCCGCGGCATCGCGTCCGCGTACGCCTGGACGTACGCGTCGCGCAGGGCGGGCGGCAGGGTGTGGACGGTCCCCGGGGTGATCGACTCGGCCGGCGGCAGCGGGGTGGAGCCGTCCTGGGCGAGGACGCCGGCGAGCCGGTCGCCGAGGGCGTCGTCGAGCCGGGAGGCGAAGAGGGTGCCGAAGACGGCGGCGCCGACGCTGCCGCCGATCTGGCGGAAGTAGTTGTGGGCGCTGGTGGCGGTGCCGAGGTCGGCGGGGCGTACGGAGTTCTGCACGGCGAGCACGAGCACCGGCATGACGAGGCCGATGCCGGTGCCGAGTACGGCCTGCCAGAGGCTGTGCTGGAGGCGCGGGGTGTCGGTGTCCATGCGGGAGAGCAGCCACATGCCGAGGACGGCGACGGCCCCGCCGGCCACCGGGTAGACCTTGTAGCGGCCGGTGCGGCTGATGAGCTGGCCGGAGACGACGGAGGCGATGACGATGCCGCCCATGAGGGGCAGCATCAGGAGGCCGGACTCGGTGGCGCTGGCGCCCTCGACCATCTGCAGGAAGCTGGGGAGGTAACTGGCGGCGCCGAAGAGCGCGATGCCGATGACGGCGCCGACGAGGGCGGTGACGGTGAAGACGGAGTCGCGGAACAGCCGCAGCGGAATGAGCGGTTCGGGCGCGAAGTGCTCGACGACCAGGAAGAGCAGGGCCGTTCCGAGGGCGCCGCAGGCGAGGGCGAGGATGACCCGGGAGTCCCAGGCGTACTCGGTGCCGCCCCAGCTCGTCAGCAGGACCAGGCAGGTGGAGGCGGCGGCGAGGAGCAGTGCGCCGAGGACGTCGAAGCGCGCGCGTGCGGTGGGCTTCGGGAGCTTGAGGACGGTGGCGACGACGGCGAGGGTGACGAGCCCGAAGGGCACGTTGAAGTAGAAGCACCAGCGCCAGGAGACGTGGTCGGTGAAGAAGCCGCCGAGCAGCGGTCCCGCGACGGAGGCGAGGCCGAAGGCGGCGCCGATGAGCCCCATGTAGCGGCCGCGTTCCCGGGCCGGGACGATGTCGGCGATGATCGCCTGGACGCCGATCATGAGACCGCCGGCGCCGATGCCCTGGACCGCGCGGAAGGCGATGAGCTGGTCCATCGTGCGGGACCAGCCGGCGAGGCCGGAGCCGATGACGAAGACGACGATCGCGAAGAGGAAGACGCCCTTGCGGCCGATGAGGTCGCCGAGCTTTCCGTAGACCGGCAGGCCGATGGTGGAGGTCAGCAGGTAGGCGGTGATCGCCCAGGACATCCGGTCCAGGCCGTGGAGTTCGCCGACGATCTTCGGCAGGGCGGTGGCGACGATCATCTGCTCCAGCGCGGCGAGGAGCAGCGCGAGCACGAGGCCGCAGAAGACGAGCCGGACGCGGCGGGGGTCGAGGGCGGCGGGTCCCGGGCCGGGCGGTGGCGCGAGGTCGGTGGACGGGCCGTCCGGGGCGAGCGGTTCCGCGTCCCCGTCGAGGCCTTTCACCATCGTGATCGCACCCACGTGTCTGCTCCCCTCGTCACGGCGTCTGCGCCGCGCCATTCTTCGCATTGCACGCGAAGGGGGAGCAAGTCGGGCGGCACGGGAGGGTGGTGGCGCCTCCGGGGGTGAACGTCCCTGCACTACGGCGCACTTGGGTCGCTCATCAGCGCGTTTACGAGAAGGCCCGCGCCCCCCGGTGCGCGGGGGCGCCGGTACGGGGGGTGCGGGCGATCCACTCGAATCGGTGAACGCCCGGGGCGTTACTTCTCGACCTCGTCGGCCAGCTTGGCGAGGACGGCGTCGTAGATGCGGCCGAGCCCCTTGGGCGCGAAGGTCTTCTCGAAGAAGCCGCCGATGCCGCCGGCGCCGTTCCAGACGGTGGTGACGACGGCGCGGGACTTGCCCTCGCCGGCCGGGGTGACCGTCCAGGTGGTGACCATGGAGGAGTTGCGGTCCTTCTCGACGAGCTGCCCGTCGGTGGGCTCGGTGACCTCCAGGAGGCAGTCGCGGACGCGCTTGCTGGTGGCCTGGAGCTTCCAGTGGACGAGGGTGCCCTCGCCGTCGCCGCCCTCGCGCACCTCGTACTCGCTGAAGTGCTCGGGGAGCAGCTTCGCGCGCGTGCCGCTGTAGTCGGCCAGGGCGTCGAACACCGTCTCCGCGTCCGCGGCGATGATCCGTTCCGTGGTGGCCTCGACCTGCGCCATTGACTTCCTCCAGCTCGTGATTCCTCGGGGGGTGTGGGCCAAGCGAACCACGTGGGCTCCGGGGGGCGAAATCCGGGTTGCGACGATCAAGGGAACAGATGTTCTATTCTGAGCGAACGGTCGAGGCCGAGCCACCGAGGAGACGTCCATGCGCTGGGACAATCTGGGCGACACCCCCGCCGCCCCCGCCGACATCGCCCTGTTCGGCACGGACGCGGTCACCACCCGCACCTTCGACGCTCCCGAGTTCCGGGGCATCACCTTCCACGAGGTCAGGGCCCGCTCGATCCTGAACCGGGTGCCCGGCGCCTCCCGGATGCCGTTCGAATGGACGGTCAACCCGTACCGCGGCTGCACGCACGCGTGCGTGTACTGCTTCGCCCGCAAGAGCCACAGCTATCTCGACCTGGACACCGGCCTGGGATTCGACTCCCAGATCGTCGTCAAGATCAACGCCCCGGAGCTGCTGACCCGGCAGCTCGCCTCCGCCCGCTGGCAGGGCGCGCACGTCGCCATGGGCACCAACGTCGACTGCTACCAGCGCGCCGAGGGCCGCTACCGCCTCATGCCGGGCATCCTCACGGCGCTGCGGGACCGGGCGAACCCGTTCTCGATCCTCACCAAGGGCACCCTGATCCTGCGCGACCTGGAACTCCTCGCCCAGGCCGCCCGGGTGACCGAGGTCGGCATCTCCGTCTCGGTCGGCTTCACCGACCGGGAGCTCTGGCGGACGATCGAGCCCGGCACCCCCTCGCCGCAGCGCCGCCTCGACGTCGTCCGCGCCCTCGGCGAGCACGGCATCGACTGCGGGGTCCTGATGGCGCCCGTGGTGCCCTTCCTCGGCGACCGGCCCGAGCAGCTGCGCGCGACGGTCCGCGCGATCGCCGAGGCCGGCGCGAGTTCGGTCACCCCGCTCGTCCTGCACCTGCGGCCGGGCGCCCGCGAGTGGTTCACGGCCTGGCTGCGCGACCACCACCCGGGCCTGGTGCGGCGGTACGAGCGGATGTACGCGGACGGGGCCTACGCGCCGACCTGGTACCAGCGCCGGATCACCCGTCAGGTGCACGAGCTGGCCGCCGAGTTCGGCATCGGACCCGCCCACCGGGGCGCGGCGCGGCGGATCCCCGTACCGGAGGAGCCGTCCACGACGGCCGTCCCGGAGCAGCTCTCCCTCCTCTGAGCGCCCGGACGGCTCCCCGACGGCACGCCGGGCCGATCATCGGACCGGTCGTCTGACACGCCGTCGGATCCGCATCCGTTCGGGTCAACTCTCGGCGAAACAGGTCCTCTCGGCGCCGGTACGGGACACAAACGCCCTATGACCCCACGCGCAGGAATGCTGATCGCCGCTGGAGCGCTGGTCGCCGGGACGGTCACCGTCCTGCCCGCCGCCCCCGCGGACGCCGGCGAACCGACCCCCCGGCCGCTCGCCGGGCTCGCCTGGACCGAGTGCGCCACGAAGGCGTACCCCCGGCTCCAGTGCGCCACCCTGAAGGTGCCGCTCAACCACGACGACCCGGCCGGGCGGAAGATCACCCTGGCCCTCACCCGCGTCCCGCACACCGCGAAGACCTTCCAGGGCCCGCTGCTCGTGAACCCGGGCGGCCCCGGCGGCAGCGGGCTCGGCATGGCCGGGTACGTGGCGGCCTCGCTGCCCCCGAAGGTGACCGCCGAGTACGACGTGATCGGCTTCGACCCCCGCGGGGTCGGCAGGAGCGAGCCCGCGCTCGACTGCAAGCCCGGCCACTTCGCGCCGGTGCGGGCGGACTCGGTGCCGACCGGGACCACGGCCGAGCGGGCGGCCATCGAGCGGGCGCAGTCCTTCGCCGAGGCCTGCGGCGACAAGTACGCGGACGTGCTGCCGTACATCGACACCGTGAGCACCGCCCGGGACCTGGACGCGATCCGGCAGGCGGTCGGCGCGCCGAGGATCAACTACCTCGGCTACTCGTACGGCACCTACCTGGGCTCCGTGTACGCGCGCCTCTACCCGGACCGGGTGCGGCGGATGGCGCTCGACTCGGTCGTGAACCCGCACGGCGTCTGGTACGAGGACAACATCGCGCAGGACTACGCCTTCGACAACCGGCACAAGGACTTCATGGCGTGGGTGGCCCGGCAGAACGCCGTGTACAGGCTGGGCACCGACCCGGCGGCGGTCGAGGCCGCCTGGTACCGGATGCGCGACGCGCTGCGCACGGCCCCGGCCGGCGGCAAGGTCGGCCCCGCCGAGCTGGAGGACACCTTCCTGCCCGGCGGGTACTACAACGGCTACTGGCCCCGCCTGGCGAGCGCCTTCGCCGCGTACGTCAACGACGCGGACCCGGTGCCGCTGAAGGAGGCGTACGAGCGGTACGGGGAGGCCGACGCGGCCGCCGACAACGGCTACTCGGTCTACACGAGCGTGCAGTGCCGGGACGCGGGCTGGCCCCGCGACTGGAGCGTGTGGCGCAAGGACAACTGGGACGTGCACGCGAAGGCGCCGTTCTCGACCTGGAACAACGCCTGGTACAACGCGCCCTGCGCCTTCTGGCCGGTGGAGTCCCTGACCCCGCCGGAGGTCGCCAACGACCAGCTGCCGCCGGTGCTCATCCTCCAGGCCACGGACGACGCGGCGACGCCGTACGAGGGCGGGGTCGCCCTGCACCGTCTGATGCGCGGTTCCAGCCTCGTCGTCGAGGAGGGCGGCGGGAACCACGGGGTGACGCTCGGCGGGAACGACTGCCTCGACGAGCACCTGGCCGCCTACCTCGCCACGGGCGAGGTCCCGCGCGGCGAGGGCGACACCGAGGTGGACGCGATCTGCGCCGCGCTCCCCGAACCGGAGCCGGAGCCCGTGACCGCGGCCGCGCCGTCGACCCCGGAGAAGAGCGGCAAGCGGGCGGGCGCGGTGCGCGCGGAGCGGGCCGGAATCGCCCTCCACGGTCTTCTCGGCCACGTGCGCTGACCCTTCCCTTCCCTTCCCGGTGCCCGCTCCCCGCCAAGGGGGGCGGGCACCGTCGCCGGCGTGCGCGAGGATGTGGGGCATGACGAGCCACCTCACCCATGTGCCCGCCCCCGACGGCCTCGCGCCCAGCCCCCAGTACAGCCACGTCGTGTGGGGCACGGGCAGGTTCGTCGCGATATCCGGGCAGTGTGCCTTCGACGCCTCCGGCGCGGTGGTCGGGGAGGGCGACGCGGCGGCCCAGGCCCAGCAGGTCTTCGCGAACCTGGAGCGCTGTCTCGCCGCGGCCGGCGCGGGCTTCGGGGACGTGGTGAAGCTGACGTACTTCGTGACGGACATGGCCCACCTCCCGGCGGTGCGGGACGCCCGGGACGCCCGCTTCGCGGGCGCGCCGCTGCCGGCGAGCTCGGCGGTGCAGGTGTCGGCGCTCGTCCGACCGGAACTGCTCGTCGAGATCGAGGCGTTCGCGCTGGTCCCGGACCGGGCCGCGACGGAGCCCGGCGACGCCGGGGCGGATCTTCCCTGATACTTTGACGCGCATGTTCCTCTTCCGTGCGTAGGAGTCGGCGATCCGACGACCGTGCCCAGCCGGGCGCGGTGTCCCGCCGTCCCCGCACGCTTCGGCGCCGCAGGCCGCTGCCCGGCGCCCCTTCCGAGGAACTCCGTCATGTCCGTGACCTCCCCTTCCCACTCCCCCGCGCCCTCGTACGCCGCGGTGCTGCGGGCCCCGCACGCCCGCCGCACCTTCGGGGCGGCCCTCCTGGGGCGGCTGTCGTACGGCACCGCCCCGCTCTCCCTGATCCTCTCCGTCAAGGGGAGCACCGGTTCCTACGCCGCGGCCGGTACGGCCATGGCCGCGTTCGGTCTCGCCGGTGTCCTGCTGTCGCCCGCCCGGGCCGGCCTCGTCGACCGGTTCGGGCCGCGCCGGGCACTGGTACCGCCGGCCGCCGCGTACGCGCTGCTGCTCGCCGCGCTCGCGGTGGCCACGGCCCGGCCCGCGACCCCGGCGCTCGCACCGGTGGTCCTGGCCGCCTGCGCGGGGGCCCTGACTCCGCCGCTCGGTCCGGTGACGCGGGCGCTGTGGAGCGCGATGCTGCCCGACCGGCACCTGCTGCGGCGCGCGTACAGCCTGGACACGGTGGCGGAGGAACTCCTCTTCGTCACGGGCCCGTTGCTGGTGGGTCTGATCGTGCGGTACGCCTCGGCGCCGGCCGGGCTCGCGGTGAGCGCCGGGCTCGTGCTGACCGGAACGCTCGCCCTCGTCACCTCGCCGCCGGTGCGGAACGGCGCCGGGGAACTCGGGTCCGGCGGGCCGGAGAAGGCGGCGGGGCTGCGGGGCGCGCCCCCGGTCGGCCTGGTCACGGCGGCCGGCGTGGCGGCCGCGGTCGGCATGTGTCTGGGCGCGGTCGAGCTGCTGGTGATCGCGTTCGCCGACGCACACCACCGCCCCGGGGCGGTGCCGTGGGCGATGGCGGCCCTCTCCGCGGGCAGCGCCGTGGGCGGGCTGGTGTACGGCGCCGTGCCGTGGCGGGTGCCCACCGCCGTACGGCTTTCGGCTCTGGCACTCGGACTCGGTGCGGTCCTCGCGCTGGCGGGGCTCTCCCCGCATCCGTACGCGCTGGCCGGCTGGGTGGCGCTCGGCGGTCTGTTCCTGGCGCCGGCGATCACGAGCGCCTATCTCCTCGCCGACGAGTCCGTGGACGCGGGACGGCGCACGCGGGCCGGGGCCTGGGTCAACACGGCCTTCAACGCGGGCACCACGGGGGCGACGGCCGGTGCGGGATTCCTGGTGGGCAGGGTGCCGCTGCCGGTCTGCTTCGCGCTCGCCGCGCTCCCGCCGGTCCTCGCGGCGGTCGGCGGCCTGCGCCCGGCCGGGACGCGGCCCCGCCCGGGGTCAGCCGGCCCGGTCGAGGCGAGTCAGTGACCGCTGGGCGGCGACGCCGAGCCTAGGGTGCGGAAGGGCCGCCTCCAGGGCGGGGCGGGCCCGGGCGTCGCCCAGCGCCCCCAGGCCCTCGACGCAGGCGAGGCCGACCCGCCAGTGGGGGTCGTCGGCCCGGAGGCGCCGTTCGAGGACGGTGATCAGGGCGGGCACGGATTCGGGGGCGCGGAGCTCGGCGAGCAGCCGGACCGGGAGCAGGGCGTAGGCCACGCGGAGTTCGTTGGTGGCGAGGGCGGCGGCCGCGCGCGCGGTGCGCGGATCGCCGAGCCGGGCCAGGGCGTGGGCGGCTGTGACGCAGCGCTCCGGGTCGCGGTGGTTGAGGAGCAGGACGAGGGCCTCGAAGGCACGGGAGTCGCCGGCGACGCCGAGGGCGTAGGCGGCGATCTCGCGGGCCCAGAGCGGCTGTCCGGGGGCGGTGAGGACACGGTGCAGTTCCTCGGCGCGGCCCCCGGACCCGGCGCGGTCCCCGGACCCGGCGCGGTCCCCGGACCCGGCGCGGTCTCCGGATCCGGCGAGTTCCACGAGTGCGGTGAGTTCCGTGAATGCCGTCGGGACTTCTCCGGAGTCATTCTCGATCTCGTCCCGCAATCGATCGATCATCGAGCAGAATTCCGGGTCCTCGGAGATTTCCATGAATCCGACCCTATCCGCGATCCAGATCACACTTTCCCAACTTCCCGGGACTGGCGCGCTCGTTACCGGCCGGTTAGTCTCAGGTGAGCGGGCACCACCCGCACTTCTCACAACGGCCTGGTGACGCAGCCGTTGTGTTCGCTTGTCGGTTCGGCAGTTTCGACGTGGCTCCGGGACAGAGTCCGTCGCACCTTTTCCCAGGGCACCGCTCTCTTTTCCGGGCCCCGCCCTCGCTCTTTCCCGCGCCCCTTTCGTGCGCGCACTGCCCTCAGTCGTCACTCTTCCTCTGGAGTCCCCTGATGGACACCCCTCTCTCCACCATCGCCGTCGTCGGTCTCGGCACCATGGGCACGGGTATCGCCGATGTCCTCGCCCGGGCCGGCCGCGAGGTCATCGGCATCGACATCAGCGACACCGCCGCCGCCCAGGCCGTCGCCGCCCTGGAGGCCTCCACCGCCCGCGCGGTGGCCCGCGAGCGGATCACCGAGGAGGAGCGGCAGGACGTCCTGGCCCGCTTCCGTACCTTCTCCGACCTCCAGGCGGCCGCCGAGGCCGACCTCGTGATCGAGGTCGTGCCCGAGTCGTACGAGGCGAAGCAGGAGGTCTTCCGGGCCCTCGACGGGATCGTCCGGCCCGACGCGATCCTGGCCACCGGCACCAACGCCCTCTCCGTGACCCGGCTCGCCGCCGACTCGGCGCACCCCGAGCGGGTCCTCGGCCTGCACTTCTTCGCGCCGGTCCAGGCGATGAAGCTGGTCGAGGTGGTCTCCTCCGTGCTGACCGACCCGCGGGCCGTGGACGCCGTCACCCGGCTCGCCCAGGACCTCGGCAAGGAGCCGGTGGCGGTCGGCGACCGGGCCGGTTTCATCGCGGACGGGCTGCTCTTCGGCTACCTGAACCAGGCCGCCGCGATGTACGAGGCCAAGTACGCCTCCCGCGAGGACATCGACGCGGCGATGAAGCTGGGCTGCGGCCTGCCGATGGGCCCGCTGGCGCTGCTCGACCTGGTCGGCGTCGACACGGCCCGTACGGTCCTGGAGGCCATGTACGCCGCCTCGCACGACCGGCTGCACGCCCCCGCCCCGATCCTCAAGCAGCTCAGCGAGGCCGGTCTGACCGGCCGTAAGGCGGGCCGCGGCTTCTACACGTACGAGGCGCCGGGCTCCGGCGAGGTCGTGCCCGACGCGCTGACCCCGCTCGCCTCCGCCGAAGCCGGCGGCGGCCGCGAGATCCGCTCGGTCGGCGTCGCCGGCTCGGGCACCATGGCCTCCGGCATCGCCGAGGTCTTCGCCAAGGCCGGTTACGCGGTCGTGCTCGCCGCCCGTTCCCAGGAGAAGGCGGACACCGCCAAGGGCCGGATCGCCAAGTCCCTGGCCCGCTCGGTCGACAAGGGCCGGATGACGGCCGAGGCGCGCGACACGACGCTCGCCCTGATCACCCCGGCCGGCTCCCTCGACGCCTTCGCCGAGGTCGACCTGGCCGTCGAGGCGGTCGCCGAGGACCTGGCGGTCAAGCAGGAGCTGTTCGGACGGCTCGACAAGATCTGCAAGCCGGGCGCGGTGCTGGCCACCACGACCTCCTCGCTGCCGGTCATCGCCTGTGCCCGCGCCACCTCGCGCCCGCAGGACGTCATCGGGATGCACTTCTTCAACCCGGCGCCGGCGATGAAGCTGGTGGAGATCGTCCGTACGGTCCTGACCGCCGACGACGTCCACGCCACCGTCCGCGAGGTCACGACGAAGATCAGGAAGCACCCGGTGGACTGCGGCGACCGCGCCGGCTTCATCGTGAACGCGCTGCTCTTCCCGTACCTGAACAACGCGGTCAAGATGGTCCAGGAGCACTACGCGACCCTGGACGACATCGACGCGGCCATGAAGCTGGGCGGCGGCTACCCGATGGGCCCGTTCGAGCTGCTCGACGTGGTCGGCCTGGACGTCTCGCTCGCGATCGAGCAGGTGCTGCACCGCGAGTTCCGCGACCCGGGCCTCGCTCCCGCCCCGCTCCTGGAGCACCTGGTGGCGGCGGGCTGCCTGGGCCGCAAGACGGGTCGCGGCTTCCGCGAATATGCCCGACGCTGAGCCCCGCACCGCCGGCTGGGGCGGTCTGCTGAGTCCCCCGGGCACCGCCGGTGCCCCGGGGGCCTCCCCGCCCCCACCTGGGCACACTCCCCCTCCGATGCAGTACGTTCGGACCATGCCCAAGGCCGCGAAGACACCCCGTGCCACGTCCCCGTCCGACGCTCCGGAGAGCGCGGCGGGCACCCGTGCCGCCGCACAGCGGCTCAAGATGCGCCGGGAGCTCGCCACCGCCGCGATGGAGCTGTTCGCGACCAAGGGGTACGAGGCGACCACCGTCGACGAGATCGCGGCCGCGGCCGGGGTCGCCCGGCGGACGTTCTTCCGGCACTTCCGGTCCAAGGAAGAGGCGATCTTCCCCGACCACGACGACACGCTGGTGCGGGCGGAGGCGGTGCTGAACGCCGCTCCGCCGCACGAGCACCCGCTCGACACGGTGTGCCGGGGCATCAAGGAAGTCATGAAGATGTACGCGGGGTCCCCCGCGGTCTCCGTGGAGCGCTACCGGCTCACCCGTGAGGTGCCGACCCTGCGGGAGCGGGAGATCGCCTCGGTGGCCCGCTACGAGCGCCTCTTCACCCGCTATCTCCTGGGGCACTTCGACGAGCGGGACCACCACGACGGCAACGACGACCCGCTGCTCGCCGAGGTGGCCGCGTCGGCGGTCGTCACCGCCCACAACCACGTGCTGCGCCGCTGGCTGCGGGCGGGCGGCGAGGGCGACGTGGAGGCCCAGCTCGACCACGCCTTCGCGATCGTCCGGGAGACCTTCGGGTCGGGCATAGGCGCCCGCCCGGCGCCCGCGGGGAGCACCGCCGTACCGGCCGAGCCGGCCCCGGAGGCTCCGGCCGCGACCGCGTCGACGACGGGCGACGTCGTGGTCGCCGTGGCGCGCACGGACGCTCCGCTCGACGAGGTCATGCGGACCATCCAGCAGGCGCTCACCAAGCCCTGAGCCCCGCTCCGCAGAGAGGGCCGCCCCCGGAATCCGGGGGCGGCCCTCTCTGCGTTCCCGTGATGTTCCCGCAGCTCACGGGCCATTTCGATCGATCATCGCTCATCCGTGACGGGCAGATTGCATCTGAGTGAAATTGTTGGCACGCAGTGCCTTGTCAGGTGACACGGCGTGCCATACGTTGATGTTGTCCGGGCGGCCGGCGCGCAGAGACCACACCTCGCGCGCCGGCTGTCCCCACCAGCCGACGGCCGGTGCGCCCGGACGCCTGCGTCACAGGCACCCTCGCGCTCCACCACACAGCGCCGCCACCGCACCACCCAGCCGAACCGACGGCACACCTCCACAGCAGCAACACGTTCCGCCGTAACCCTCAGGCGTCCCTCCCCCGGGACGCTCACCGCCGGAGGCAACCCGTGAAGGAAATCCTGGACGCGATCCAGTCCCCGGACTCCACGTCCGCCGACTTCGCGAACATCAAGCTCCCCGAGTCGTACCGGGCCGTCACCGTCCACAAGGACGAGGCGGAGATGTTCGCCGGCCTCGCCAGCCGCGACAAGGACCCGCGCAAGTCGCTCCACCTCGACGACGTCAAGCTGCCCGAGCTCGGCCCGGGCGAGGCCCTCGTGGCCGTCATGGCGAGCTCCGTGAACTACAACTCGGTCTGGACCTCGATCTTCGAGCCGGTCTCGACCTTCGGCTTCCTGGAGCGCTACGGCCGGCTCTCGGAGCTCACCAAGCGCCACGACCTGCCGTACCACGTCATCGGCTCCGACCTCGCGGGCGTCGTCCTGCGCACCGGCCCCGGCGTCAACTCCTGGAAGCCCGGCGACGAGGTCGTCGCCCACTGCCTCTCGGTCGAGCTGGAGTCCTCGGACGGCCACAACGACACGATGCTCGACCCCGAGCAGCGCATCTGGGGCTTCGAGACCAACTTCGGCGGCCTCGCCGAGATCGCCCTCGTCAAGTCCAACCAGCTGATGCCGAAGCCCGGCCACCTCAGCTGGGAGGAGGCGGCGGCCCCCGGCCTCGTCAACTCCACCGCCTACCGCCAGCTGGTCTCCCGCAACGGCGCCGGCATGAAGCAGGGCGACAACGTCCTCATCTGGGGCGCGAGCGGCGGACTCGGCTCGTACGCCACGCAGTTCGCCCTGGCCGGCGGCGCCAACCCGATCTGTGTCGTCTCCTCCCCCGAGAAGGCCGACATCTGCCGGTCCATGGGCGCCGAGGCGGTCATCGACCGCAACGCCGAGGGCTACAAGTTCTGGAAGGACGAGAACACCCAGGACCCGCGCGAGTGGAAGCGCTTCGGCTCCAAGATCCGCGAGCTGACCGGCGGCGAGGACATCGACATCGTCTTCGAGCACCCGGGCCGCGAGACCTTCGGCGCCTCGGTCTACGTCACCCGCAAGGGCGGCACCATCACCACCTGCGCCTCGACCTCGGGCTACATGCACCAGTACGACAACCGCTACCTGTGGATGTCGCTGAAGCGGATCATCGGCTCGCACTTCGCCAACTACCGCGAGGCGTGGGAGGCCAACCGCCTGATCGCCAAGGGCAAGATCCACCCCACCCTGTCGAAGGTCTACTCCCTGGAGGAGACCGGCCAGGCCGCCTACGACGTCCACCGCAACCTGCACCAGGGCAAGGTCGGCGTCCTCGCCCTCGCCCCGCAGGAGGGCCTGGGCGTCAGCAACCCGGAGCTCCGGGCCCAGCACATCGACGCCATCAACCGCTTCCGGAACGTCTGAGGTCCCGAAGATGACAGAGCGCCAGAAGGACCGGCCGTGGCTCATGCGGACGTACGCCGGTCACTCGACCGCCGAGGCGTCCAACGAGCTGTACCGGCGCAACCTCGCCAAGGGTCAGACCGGCCTCTCGGTCGCGTTCGACCTGCCGACGCAGACCGGGTACGACCCCGACCACATCCTCGCCCGCGGCGAGGTCGGCCGGGTCGGCGTCCCCGTCTCGCACCTCGGTGACATGCGCCGGCTGTTCCAGGACATCCCCCTGGAGCAGATGAACACCTCGATGACCATCAACGCCACCGCCATGTGGCTGCTGGCGCTCTATCAGGTGGCCGCCGAGGAGCAGGGTGCGGACATCACCCAGCTCCAGGGCACCACCCAGAACGACATCGTGAAGGAGTACCTGTCGCGCGGGACGCACGTCTTCCCGCCCGGCCCCTCGCTCCGCCTCACGACGGACATGATCGCGTACACGGTCAACCACATCCCGAAGTGGAACCCGATCAACATCTGCAGCTACCACCTGCAGGAGGCCGGGGCCACGCCGGTCCAGGAGATCTCGTACGCGATGGCCACCGCGATCGCGGTCCTCGACTCGGTCCGCGACTCCGGCCAGGTCCCCGAGGACCGCTTCGGCGAGGTCGTCGCCCGCATCTCCTTCTTCGTGAACGCGGGCGTCCGCTTCATCGAGGAGATGTGCAAGATGCGCGCCTTCGGCCGCATCTGGGACAAGATCACGCTGGAGCGGTACGGCATCCAGAACGCCAAGCAGCGCCGGTTCCGCTACGGCGTCCAGGTCAACTCCCTCGGCCTGACCGAGGCACAGCCGGAGAACAACGTCCAGCGGATCGTCCTGGAGATGCTGGCCGTCACCCTCTCCAAGGACGCCCGCGCGCGTGCCGTGCAGCTCCCGGCCTGGAACGAGGCCCTCGGCCTCCCCCGGCCCTGGGACCAGCAGTGGTCGCTCCGCATCCAGCAGGTGCTCGCCCACGAGTCCGACCTGCTGGAGTACGAGGACATCTTCGCCGGCTCGCACGTGATCGAGGCCAAGGTGGACGCCCTCGTCGAGGAGTGCCTGGCCGAGATCGAGCGGATCCAGGAGATGGGCGGCGCGATGGCCGCCGTCGAGTCCGGCTACCTCAAGTCGCAGCTGGTCTCCTCGCACGCCGAGCGGCGCGCCCGGATCGAGGCCGGCGAGGAGAAGATCGTCGGCGTGAACATCTTCCAGTCGACCGAGGAGAACCCCCTCACCGCCGACCTGGACACCGCGATCATGACGGTCGACCCGGCGGTCGAGGCCCGGGTCGTCGACTCGCTGAAGACCTGGCGCGACAACCGTTACCAGCCGCCCTTCAACCACCCGCGGCCCTGCAAGGCCCTGGAGCGCCTCAAGGAGGCCGCCAAGGGCACGGAGAACCTCATGGAGGCCACCCTCGAGTGCGCCCGCGCCGGTGTCACCACCGGCGAGTGGGCCGGGGCCCTGCGCGAGGTTTTCGGGGAGTTCCGCGCCCCGACGGGCGTCTCCTCCGCCCCGGTCGCCGTGACGGCCGAGGCGGGCACGCCGCTCGCGCTGGTCCGCGAGAAGGTGGCCCGGACCGCCGAGGAGCTGAACTGCGGGCGGCTGCGGCTGCTCGTCGGCAAGCCGGGCCTGGACGGGCACTCCAACGGGGCCGAGCAGATCGCCGTACGCGCGCGTGACGCCGGTTTCGAGGTGGTCTACCAGGGCATCCGGCTGACCCCCGAGCAGATCGTCAGCGCCGCCCTGGCGGAGGACGTGCACTGCGTGGGCCTGTCGATCCTCTCCGGCTCGCACTCCGAGCTGGTCCCGGACGTCCTCGACCGCCTCCGCGAGGCGGGCGCCCCGGACATCCCGGTCATCGTCGGCGGAATCATCCCGAACGCCGACGCCGCAGAACTGAAGCGCGCGGGCGTGGCCGCCGTCTTCACACCGAAGGACTTCGGTATCACGGAGATCATCGGCCGTATCGTCGACGAGATCCGGCAAGCGAACAAGCTCAGCCCCCTGGAAAGTACGGAGGTCCTCGCATGACCAGCCCTGTGAACCGGCTCCGCCCCCGCCGCTCCTGCCTGGCGGTCCCCGGCTCCAACCCGCGCTTCCTCGAGAAGGCCCAGGGCCTCGCCGCCGACCAGGTCTTCCTCGACCTGGAGGACGCGTGCGCCCCGCTGGCCAAGCCCGAGGCCCGGCACACCATCGTGAAGTTCCTGAACGAGGGCGACTGGACCGGCAAGACCCGCGTGGTCCGCGTCAACGACTGGACGACCCACTGGACCTACCGCGACGTCGTCACGGTCGTCGAGGGCGCCGGCCAGAACCTCGACTGCATCATGCTGCCGAAGGTCCAGGACGCCCAGCAGATCGTCGCCCTCGACCTGCTGCTCACGCAGATCGAGAAGACCATGGGCTTCGAGGTCGGCAAGATCGGCATCGAGGCGCAGATCGAGAACGCCCAGGGCCTGACCAACGTCAACGCGATCGCGCAGGCCTCCCAGCGCGTCGAGACGATCATCTTCGGCCCGGCCGACTTCATGGCCTCCATCAACATGAAGTCCCTCGTCGTCGGCGAGCAGCCGCCCGGCTACCCGGCGGACGCCTACCACCACATCCTGATGAGCATCCTGATGGCGGCCCGCGCCAACAACCTCCAGGCGATCGACGGCCCCTACCTGCAGATCCGCAACCAGGAGGGCTACAAGGCGGTCGCGCAGCGCGCCGCCGCCCTGGGCTTCGACGGCAAGTGGGTGCTGCACCCGGACCAGGTCGCCGCCGCGAACGAGATCTTCTCGCCCTCGCAGGAGGACTACGACCACGCCGAGCTGATCCTCGACGCGTACGACTACTACACGTCCGAGGCCGGCGGGAAGAAGGGCTCCGCGATGCTCGGCGACGAGATGATCGACGAGGCCTCCCGCAAGATGGCCCTGGTCATCTCCGGCAAGGGCCGCGCCGCCGGCATGCAGCGCACCAGCAAGTTCGAGATCCCGGAGGCCTGAGTCCGATGCAGTTCGGCCGTACCTACGAAGAGTTCGAAGTCGGTGCCGTCTACAAGCACTGGCCCGGAAAGACGGTCACCGAGTACGACGACCACCTCTTCTGTCTGCTGACGATGAACCACCATCCGCTGCACATGGATGTGAACTACGCCGAGAACACGACGGATTTCGGCAAGAACGTCGTCGTCGGCAACTACATCTACTCGCTGCTGCTCGGCATGTCCGTGCCGGACGTCTCCGGCAAGGCGATCGCCAACCTGGAGATCGAGTCGCTGCGGCACGTGGCGCCGACCTTCCACGGCGACACCATCTACGGCGAGACCACGGTCCTCGACAAGACCCCGTCGAAGTCGAAGAACGACCGCGGCATCGTCTACGTCGAGACCAAGGGCTACAAGCAGGACGGCACCCTCGTCTGCGTCTTCCGCCGCAAGGTGATGGTCCCCACCGAGACGTACATCAAGGAGCGCGGCGGCGAGCAGCCCGGCCGCCCCGAGCTCAAGGAACAGGGGAAGTAGTCATGGCGCGACTCGCCCAGACCCACGGTCTGACCGATGTCCAGCAGGAGATCCTCGCCACCGTCCGGGACTTCGTCGACAAGGAGATCATCCCGGTCGCGACGGAGCTGGAGCACCGCGACGAGTACCCGCAGCAGATCGTCGACGGGCTCAAGGAGCTCGGCGTCTTCGGCCTGATGATCCCCGAGGAGTACGGGGGCCTGGGCGAGTCGCTGCTCACCTACGCGCTGTGCGTGGAGGAGATCGCCCGCGGCTGGATGTCGGTCTCCGGCATCATCAACACCCACTTCATCGTGGCGTACATGCTGAAGCAGCACGGCACCCAGGAGCAGAAGGAGTACTTCCTTCCGCGGATGGCGGCCGGCGAGACGCGCGGCGCCTTCTCGATGTCGGAGCCGGGCCTCGGCTCGGACGTGTCGGCGATCACGTCGAAGGCGGTCAGGGACGGCGACGAGTACGTCCTCAACGGCCAGAAGATGTGGCTGACGAACGGCGGCACGTCAACGCTGGTGGCCGTTCTCGTCCGAAGTGACGAAGGACACCCCGAGGGCACGGCCCCCCACAAGTCGATGACGACCTTCCTCGTCGAGAAGGAGCCCGGCTTCGGAGAGGTCCGCCCCGGCCTCACCATCCCCGGCAAGATCGACAAGATGGGTTACAAGGGCGTCGACACGACCGAGCTCATCATGGACGGACTGCGCATTCCGGCCAATCGTGTACTCGGCGGGGTCACCGGCCGAGGGTTTTACCAAATGATGGACGGAGTCGAGGTCGGCCGCGTGAACGTGGCGGCCCGTGGTTGCGGCGTCGCTCAGCGTGCTTTCGAACTGGGCGTCCAGTATGCCCAGCAGCGTCACACTTTCGGCAAGGCGATCGCCCAGCACCAGGCGATCCAGTTCAAGCTGGCCGAAATGGCTACCAAGGTCGAGGCCGCCCATGCCATGATGGTGAACGCAGCACGCAAAAAGGACTCCGGGGAACGAAACGACCTCGAAGCAGGGATGGCGAAGTACCTCGCCTCCGAATACTGCAAGGAGGTCGTCGAGGACGCCTTCCGGATCCACGGTGGATACGGGTTCTCGAAGGAGTACGAGATCGAGCGCCTCTACCGGGAAGCTCCGATGCTGCTCATCGGTGAAGGTACCGCCGAGATCCAGAAAATGATCATTGGTCGTCGGCTGCTCGAGGAGTACCGATTCCAGGGTTGATTGTCGCTTTTGAGCCGGTTCGGCCGCGAAGAAGATCACACCCTGTGTTCGTCTTCCGGCCGCCGACTCGGTTCCTGGCTTGCCCAGTTGCGCCCCGCAACCGATAGCATCGCCGGAAAGCCGCCGTCCCCCGTTGCCAGTGCGGCATCATCCGCTACGAAGGTCATCCATGCCCGACAGTCGAACCTCTGCACATCGCGACAGCCTCAAGGGCGTACGCATCGCACGCGGAGCATCGCCGTGGCTTCTGCCGACCGTGGCCACCGCGGCGCTCAGCCTCGCGCGCTCCCGCAAGTCGAGGCGTGCCGCGGCCATCGCCGTGCCGACCACCGCTCTCGCGGCCGGCATGCTGTGGTTCTTCCGCGACCCCGAGCGCGAGATCGCTCAGGGCCGGGTCATCTCCCCCGCCGACGGTGTGGTGCAGAGCATCATGCCGTGGAAGGACGGGCGCACCCGGGTCGCCATCTTCATGAGCCCGCTGAACGTCCACGTCAACCGCGCGCCGCTGGCCGGCACGGTGACGTCCGTGGAGCACGTCCCCGGCGGGTTCGTGCCGGCGTTCAACAAGGAGAGCGAGAACAACGAGCGCGTTGTCTGGCACTTCGACACCGAGCTCGGTGACATCGAGATGGTCCAGATCGCGGGCGCCGTCGCCCGGCGGATCGTGCCGTACATCCCTCAGGGGACGAAGGTCGAGCAGGGTGACCGCATCGGTCTGATCCGATTCGGCTCGCGCGTCGACATCTACCTCCCCGAGGGCGTCGAGGTCGCGGTCGAGGTCGGCCAGGTCACCACCGCGGGGGTGACTCGCATTGACCGTGATTGATCCCGACACACGGGCCGCCGACTGGGTCGCCGACGCGGAGGCGGAGGCGGAGGACGCCGAGGAGATGCCGCTGTCGCTGAGGCTGTCCATAGCGGACGCCCTCACGCTCGGTAACGCCACGTGCGGCTTCATGGCGGTGTACTTCACCACCACGGGCATCCTCATCCCGCACCTCACCGGCAGCAGCGAGACCGGCATGGCGCGCAACAGCGCCGCCACCGCCGTGATCCTGATGCTGGCCGCGGCGATCTTCGACCTCTTCGACGGCATCGTGGCGCGCAAGCTCCGCAGCTCGCCGATGGGCGCCGAGCTCGACAACCTGTCGGACCTGATCAGCTTCGGTCTGGCCCCGGCCTACTTCGTGCTCGTGTACGGAATGGTCGCGGACGACGCACAGCAGAAGGTCTCGGCCGTGGCCGCGATCGTGGTGCTGCTCGCCGTGGTGCTGAGGCTCGCGAGATTCTCGTGCGTGACCATGAAGGACGGCATGTTCCAGGGCATGCCGAGCCCCTTCGGCGCGCTGACGGTCGTCTCGATCGTGCTGCTCGAGCTGCCCTTCATCCCGACGCTGCTCGCGATCATCGGAGTGGCGTGGCTGATGGTCAGCCGGGTCGAGTACCCGAAGCCGCGGGGTGTCCTCGCGGTGGCGATGCTCAGCTGGATCGTCGGTGCGATGGCCATGCTGGCGGCCTGGGCGTTCGACGCGCCGGGCGGGGCGTTCCTGCTCCAGACCGGCTGCGCGCTGCAGGTGGTGATGGGCGCCGTGATCCCCCTCTTCGCGACGGCCCGCCGAGTGAACACCTTCCGCGGCAACCGGCGTGAGAGCCGGGAGGCGCGGGCGGCGCAGCTGCCGTAGCGGACGGCGTACGGAAGGGCCCGGGAGGCGAATCGTCTCCCGGGCCCTTCCGCATGCCCTGGGGCGTGGCCGGAAAGGAGCACCGTCTGCCCGGAGGGCAGGGCTCGTGGCGTCCGGTGCGCCGCGTCCGCTCCGCTCGCTCCGTCCCGGCTCCCGGCTCCCGGCTCCCGGCTCCCTGCTCCCTGCTCCCTGCTTCCTGCTTCGGACGGTGCCAAGGGTGGTGGGGGCGCCGCGAGCCGGGCGGGACCTTCCGGACCCGCCCTAGCCGAGGCGCTTGTAGTAGAGCGTGGTGGACCGGAGGGTGCCGGCCGGGTCGGCGGCGAAGTCCGGGATCGTCCCGGCGGCGGTCCAGCCCGCTCCCCGGTAGAGGCGCTCGGCCGGGCTGCCGGTCTGGGTGTCCAGGACCAGCAGCGTGAGGCCCGTGGCGGCGGCGTGCGCCTCGGCCGTGGCCAGCAGCCGCTGCCCGAGGCCCCGGCCGCGGGCAGAGCTGTGGACGAGGAGCCGGGCGATCTCCCCGCGGTGCCGGCCGTTGGCCGTGCCGGTGCGGACGAGGGTGACGACGCCGGTCAGCCGCCCGTCGGGGGCGCGGGCGGCCCAGACGTCCCGTACGCCCCGCGCGGCCTCCTCGGCGACGCCCGACCACCAGGCGGCCGCCTCGGCGGCTTCCAGGGGCGCCAGGAAGCCGACGGAGGCCCCGCCGTCGACGGCGTCGACGAGGAGCGCGGCGAGCCCGGCCGGGGCGTGGGCCCGTACGGCGTCGGGGTCGAGGCGCTCGATGAGGTCGAGCCGCCGCTCCAGGCAGAGGAGGTCGGGACGGTCGTCCCAGGAGGCGACGGTCCCGAAGCCGAGGCTCCGGTAGAGGGCGAGCGGCTCCTCCCGCCAGTTCCAGACCGTGAGGCGTACGGCGGGGGCGCCGGCGGCCGCCGCCCGGCGCAGGGCCTCGGCCATGAGCGCCTTCGCGACCCCCTTCCTACGGGCCTCGGGCGCGACCCAGAGCCGCTTGATCTCGGGCGCGCGGCCCTCCCGCGGCGCCTTGAGGACCACGCAACCGGCCGGCTCGTCGGCGCCGGGCGGGGTGGCGAGCAGGACGGTGTCGGCGGCGAACGCGGCGGCCGGGTCCTCGGCCTCGGCGCGGTACACGGCCGGAAGCTCGGCGGCGGTCGCCACGGCCGTCCCCTTCTCGGCCTGGTTGACCAGGTGGTAGGCGGCCAGGAGGTCGGGCAGGCGGGGGTGGGAGCGGTTCTCCTCGATGCGTGCGGTCATGGACCGAGCTTCACATCCGCGTGTTTCCCGAAGATGACGGTCTTCTGGGGCGGGGCCCATGCGGGTACTGGGGGCGGGCGCGACGGGCGCCGCCGGTCGTCAGGTGCCGCCCCGCCCGCGCGGGCCGCGCGTCCGCCCGTGCGGGCCCGCGGGGGGGCGGTGCCCCCGCCCACCCGCCGTGTGGGCAATCGTCCCGCTGGGGCGAGGGGGTCTCCCCCCTGCTCGAGCGGAGCCGAGAGCTTGGGGGAGGGTGGGCACACGGGACGGCGCCCTCAGTGGCGCCTCCGCGTTCCGCGCCTTGCCCCGCACCGACAGCACACTGTGCACGGGGTGCGGGTCCAGGCGCGTGAGCCTCGGGTGCCGGCAAGGGGCGCCGTTCCGTTGTGCCCACCCGTTCCGACCCGGCGGAACAACTGCCCACAACGGGCGGGGCGCCGTTCCGGCGGAGTGGGGCCCGTGGCGGGGGCTACGGGAGGAAGTCGTGGGCGATGTCGGAGGCGACCATTTCCAGCAGCGGCCCCGCGTTCGCGATGCACTTCGCCGTGTCCGGTTCCAGGTCCGTGAGCGGGTACGCGCGTCGGATGCCGGCCGCGCCCAGGGCCTCGGGCGGAAGGGCGAGGCGGCCGCAGACCGCGACGACCTCCTTGCCCGCGGCACGGGCCGCGGCGGCGACCCCGGCCGGGGCCTTGCCGTGGAGGGTCTGCTCGTCGAGGGAGCCCTCGCCGGTGATGACGAGGGTGGCGCGCTCCAGGGCGGGGGCGAAGCCGAGGACCTCCAGCATCAGCTCGATGCCGGGCCGGAAGCTCGCGCCGAGGATGAGCGCGCCGTACCCGATGCCGCCCGCGCCGCCCGCGCCGGGCGCGACGGCGGCCTCGGCGGCCCGGGAGCCGATGGCCTTCTCCAGGACGGTGGCGAAGTGCGCGAGGGCCGCGTCCAGCACCCGGACGTCGTCCGGGGTCGCGCCCTTCTGCGGGCCGTAGACGGCGGGGGCGCCCTTGGGGCCGGTGAGCGGGTTGTCGACGTCGCTCGCGAGGATCAGGTCGACCGAGGCGAAGCGGGGGTCGAGGCCGCTGAGGTCGGCCGTGGCGAGGTCGGCGAGGGGTGCGCCGCCGGGGCCGACGGGCTCGCCGTCCGCGTCGAGGAACCGGGCGCCGAGCGCGGCGAGCATGCCGGCGCCGCCGTCGGTGGTGGCGCTGCCGCCGACGCCGAAGACGAGGGTGGTCGCGCCCGCGTCCAGGGCGGCGCGGAGCAGCTCTCCGGAGCCGTACGTGGTCGCCGTGAGGGGGGCGAACACACCGGGCGGGAGCAGCTGGAGGCCCGAGGCCTCCGCCATCTCGACGACCGCGGTGGTGCCGCGCAGCGCGAACGCCGCGGTGACCGGCTCGCCGAGCGGGCCCGTCACGCGGACCTCGCGCCGCTCGAAGCCGGCCGCGACGGCCGCCGCGACGGTGCCGTCGCCGCCGTCCGCCACGGGGAGCGTCTCCACCGTGAGCTCCGGGACGACCCGTCGCAGTCCTGCTGTGACCCGCTCCGCGACCTGCACGGCCGTGAGCGAGCCCTTGAACTTGTCGGCCGCCACGAGCACGTGAGCGACCTGAGTTGCTGCCCCGTCCGTCACCTTGCATCCCTTGCTTTCGAACGTGCAGTCGCGCCGAGGCAGACCCTATCCGTACGGCCAGACGGCGTGCCACCCCCTGATAAGGCGATATTCCGCACCATAGTGGGGTCACATGAGCACGGAAAAGATCGTTCCTGACGGCAGGCCCGACGGCGGGGTCATCGGGATCGGGGTCGCGGCCGTGGTGGCGGTCGTCGGCTGGGCGGCGCTGGGCGAGGACTCGTTCGACGGCGCGTCCTCCTCCGCCCTGTCGTGGGTGCTGTCGGATTTCGCCTGGCTCTTCGTGGTCGCGGCGGACACCTTCCTGGTGCTGTGCGTGGTGATCGCCCTGAGCCGCTTCGGCCGGATCAGGCTGGGCGCGGACGACTCGGAGCCGGAGTTCACGAACCTGGCGTGGATCGCGATGATGTTCAGCGCCGGGATGGGCATCGGCCTGATGTTCTACGGGGTCGGGGAGCCGCTGACGCACTTCCTGACCCCTCCCCCGGCGACCGGGGTCCCGGCGGGGACGGGCGCGGCGGCCCGGACGGCCCTGGAGTACTCGTTCTTCCACTGGACGCTGACCCCGTGGGCGATCTACGGGATCGCGGGCCTCGCGCTGGCGTACGCGGGCTTCCGCAAGGGGCGGGGGAACCGGCTGAGCTCCGCCTTCGTGCCGCTGCTGGGGGCGCGCCGGGCGGATTCCTGGCCGGGCAGGGCGATCGACCTCCTCGCGGTGTTCGCGACGGTGTTCGGCACGGCGACGAGCCTGGGTCTCGGCGCACTCCAGGTCGCCGAGGGACTGAACCTGACGACGGGCGTGGAGAACTCCACGACCACGCAGCTGATCGTGATCGTGGCGCTGTCGGCGGCGTTCGTGCTGTCGGCGTTCTCCGGTCTCCACAAGGGCGTGAAGTGGCTGTCCACGCTGAACGTCGTGCTCGCGGCCTGTCTGATGCTCTTCGTGTTCCTGCTCGGTCCGACCGTCTACGTCCTGGACGCCCTCCCGGCCTCCGTCGGCGGCTATCTGCACCAGCTGCTGCCGATGGCCAGCCGTACGGGCGCGTTCACCGACCGCGACTGGCTGGGCGCGTGGACGATCTTCTACTGGGCGTGGTGGCTGTCCTGGGCGCCGTTCGTCGGCACCTTCATCGCCAGGATCTCGCGCGGCCGGACGATCCGGGAGTTCCTGGTGGGGGTGCTGCTGGTGCCGTCGGGGGCGACGGTGGTGTGGTTCTGCGTGATGGGCGGGACCGCGATCCGGCTGGAGTCGACGGGCGCGGCGGACCTGGCGACGGCGGTGCAGGACGGCGCGGAGGCCTCGCTGTTCGCGATGCTGGAGGCGCTGCCGGCCGGGACGGTGACGTCGGTGATCGCGATGCTCCTGGTGATGACGTACTTCATCACGAGCGCGGACTCGGCCTCGCTGGTGATGGGTTCGCTGACGAGCCGCGGTTCGCTGCATCCGCCGACCTGGCTCGTGGTGACCTGGGGCGTCCTGATGGCCGCGGTGGCGGCGGTGCTGCTGGTGGCGGGCGGTCTGAACTCGCTGCAGACGGCGACGATCCTGGTGGCCCTGCCGTTCGTGGTCGTGATGCTGGTGCTGTGCTTCGCGCTCCTGAAGGAGCTGCGGGAGGACCCGGGGGCGGGCCCGGCCCGGCACCCCGCCCTGCACGGGCTGCGGGACGCGGTGCGGACCCTGGTCGGGGAGGCGATGACCGAGCGGGCCGGCGGCCCCCGCCACGGCGGGCCCCCGGAGGCGCCGAAGGTCCGCACCGGCGCGGAGCCCCCCGACGGCGGGGGCTGAGGCCCCGGCGCGCGCCCGGCCGCCGGATTCGGTACACCGGAGGTATGGGGTTCACGGACGGGGAGCTCAAGGACCGGATCCTGGGCGGCTGGACGGGCCGGATCGCCGGGAACATGCTCGGCAAGCCCGTGGAGCAGGGGGAGCACTGGACCCGGGAGCGCATCGACGCGTATCTGCGGCTGACCGGGGCGCTCCCGCTGACGGACTACCTCCCTCCCCCGCCGCCCGGGGCGGAGGGCTTCGAGCTGCGGCCCGAGTGGGAGCGGTGCGTGCGGGGCGGGATCGACGGCAGCTGCCGGGACGACGACGTCGACTGGTCGGTCCTGGGACTGCACCTCCTGGAGACGTACGGCTTCGCGTTCACCACCGAGCAGGTCGGCGAGGAGTGGCTGCTGCGGATGCCGTACCTGCAGACGTTCACGGCGGAGCGGGTCGCCTACCGGAACCTCACCGCCGGGCTGCGGCCGCCGCTGACGGCCACGTACGACAATCCGTACCAGGAGTGGATCGGGGCGCTGATCCGGGCCGACGTCCACGGCTGGACCTGTCCGGGCGACCCGCGCCGGGCCGCCTCGCTCGCCCGCCGGGACGCGGTCCTCTCGCACACCGGGAACGGCGTGTACGGGGCGATGTGGGCGGCGGCGCTGATCGCGGCGGCCTTCACCGCGCCGGACCTGCGGTCGGCCCTGGAGACGAGTCTGGAGCGGGTGCCGGCGAGCAGCCGGCTCGCCCGGACCGTACGGGGCACGATCGCGCTGTACGAGTCGGGCCTCGGCTGGTCGGAGGCGCTCACCGAGCTCGCGGAGCGGACGGCGGGCCTCGGCTGGATCCACACCGTCCCGAACGCGGCCGTCCTGACGGCCGGACTCCTTTACGGCGAAGGGGACTTCACCCGGACGATCGCGCTGACCGTCCGCGGCGGCCTGGACACCGACTCCAACGGGGCGACGGCGGGTTCGGTGGCCGGGGTCCGCTGCGGCGCGGCCGCGATCCCGCCCCAGTGGTCGGAGCCCTTGCGGGACCGGGTGCGCAGCGCCGTCTTCGGCTTCGACGGCATCGGCATCGGCGAACTGGCGGAACGGACGGTGCGGCTGGCCGAGCGGACGGGGTGAGGGGAGGCTTGGGGTCCGCGGGCCGTTCGAGGGACGACAGGGCGGCCGCGAAGAGCAGCAGAGCACCGACGACCGGGACGAGGTCGCCGTCGAGGACCCAGGAGCATGCGGCGCTCCGGTCGGAGATCTCCGGCACCTCAGCCCTGCGGGGGTTCCGGCGGGACGATCTCGCCCGTGTTCCGCGGTTCGTCCCGGCCGGCGACCCGGGCCTCGGTGCGGTGGCCGCGGGCGATGTAGTCGCGGACCACCGCCTCCACGGCGTCCTGGGGGTTGCCGATGCCCGCCAGGACCATGACCTCCACGACGAGTTCGGCGTCGAGCCCGATGTTCACCTTGGTCATGGCGGGAACCTAACACCGGGAAACCCTCTCGCGTGAGCGGTTCGGTGGTGCCTAGGGTCGCCGCATGACGATGGTCGCGATCTTCACCGGTGCCGGTATCTCCACGGACTCGGGCATCCCCGACTACCGGGGCCCGAACGGCGTGTGGCGGCAGGACCCCGAGGCCGAGCGGCTCGTGACGTACGGGCCGTACATGGCCGATCCGGAGATCCGCCGCCGCTCGTGGCGGATGCGGCTCGAAGGTCCGGTCCTGGACGCCGAGCCGAACGCGGCGCACCGCGCGATCGCCGCGTACGAGCGGACGAGCGGCAACGCGCTGCGGGTGATCACGCAGAACGTGGACGGGCTGCACCAGGCGGCCGGGGTGTCCGGACGGAAGGTCCTCGAACTCCACGGCTCGGCACGGTCGGTGGTGTGCACGGCCTGCCACGCGCGGTCGTCGATGGCGGAGGCGCTCGACCGGGTGCGGGCCGGTGAGGACGACCCGGCGTGCCGGGCGTGCGGCGGGATCCTGAAGGCCGCGACGGTGATGTTCGGGCAGCGGCTCGATCCGGTGGTGCTCGGCACGGCCATGTCGATCGCCAAGGCCACCGAGGTGTTCGTCGTGGTCGGCAGCAGTCTCCAGGTGAATCCGGCGGCCTCCCTCGCGGGGATCGCGGCCGAGCACGGCGCCCGGCTGATCATCGTGAACGCCGAGCCCACCCCGTACGATTCCGTCGCCGACGAGGTCGTGCGCGAGCCGATCGGCACGGCGCTGCCCGCACTGCTCGACCGGCTCGCCTAGAACAGGGCGTCGGGTTCCGCCGCACCCGATTCGAAGGCGAGCAGCCGCTGCTTGCGGTCCAGGCCGCCGCCGTAGCCGGTGAGACCGCCGCCCGCCCCGATCACCCGGTGGCAGGGGACGATGATGCCCACGGGGTTCTTGCCGTTGGCGAGCCCGACGGCGCGGGAGGCGCCGGGGTTGCCGAGTTCCCCGGCGAGTTCGCCGTACGTCCGGGTCTCCCCGTACGGGATGCGGAGGAGCTGCTCCCAGACCCGGAGTTGGAACGGGGTGCCGACCAGGTTCAGAGGCAGGTCGAACTCGGTCAGTTCGCCCGCGAAGTACGCGTCGAGCTGGCGGACCGCCTCGCCGAAGGGCCGCGGGTCCGGTTCGCCGAAGGTCTCCTCCGGCGGGCGGTGGCGCTGGCCGGTCATGTGGAGGCGGCTGAGGACGCCGTCGACGGCGACGAGGGTCAGCGGGTCGTAGGGACTGTCCACGACGGTGTGCTGGATGACGGGCATGGGACGGGATCCTTCACGCGGCGGAGGGAGAGGTGCCGGTCGGGTGGCCGGCTACGCGGGCAGGTGGTTGACCGGGTGGTCGTCGGTCGCCCAGAGGTACTGGACGGCGTAGGCGCGCCAGGGGCGCCAGTGCGCGGCGCGGGCGGTGAGCGCGGCCGGGGTGCCGGGCAGGCCGAGCCCCTCGGCCGCGCGGCGGACGCCGAGGTCGCCGGGGAGGAAGGCGTCGGGGTCTCCGAGGGCCCGCATGGCGATGATCTCGGTGGTCCAGGGCCCGAAGCCGGGCAGGGCGAGCAGCCGGGCGCGGGCCTCCTCCCGGTCGTCGGCGGGGCCGAGCGGGAGCGAACCGTCGGCGAGGGCCCGGACGAGGGTGAGGAGGGTGGTGCGGCGGCTGCGCGGCAGGGCGAGGCTCTCGGGGTCGAGGGCGGCGAGCGCCCCGGGGTCCGGGAAGAGGTGGGTCAGACCGCCCTCGGGGTCCTCGATCGGGACGCCGTGCGCGGTGACCAGGCGGGCGGCGTGGGTGCGGGCGGCGGCGGTGGAGACCTGCTGGCCGAGGACGGCCCGTACGGCGAACTCGGCGGGGTCGACGGTCCCGGGGACGCGGCGGCCGGGTGCTTTGTCGACGAGCGGGGCGAGCAGCGGATCGGTGCGGAGCCGTTCGTCGACGGCGACGGGGTCGGCGTCCAGGTCGAGGAGCCGGCGGCAGCGGCTGATCGCGTGGGTGAGGTCGCGCGGGTCGGTGAGGAAGAGGCGACAGGCGATGTGGTCGGCGCGCGGGGCGAGGGCGACGATGCCGTGTCCGTACGGGAGGCTCAGCGTCCGCCGGTAGGCGCCGTCGCGCCATTCCTCCACGCCGGGGACGGCGGTCGCGGCGAGGTGGCCGAAGAGGTTGGAGGGTTCGAGGGGGGCGCGGAACGGCAGCCGGAGGCCGATGACTCCGGGGGTCGTGGTCGCCCGGACCGGCGACCGGCGGGCCGCGCGGGCGCGGAGCTCGCCGGGGGTGAGGGCGAAGACCTCGCGGACGGTGTCGTTGAAGGTGCGGATGGAGGAGAAGCCGGCCGCGAAGGCGATCTCGCCGAAGGCCATCGCGGTGGTCTCGATGAGCAGTCGGGCGGTCTGGGCGCGCTGGGCGCGGGCCAGGGCGAGCGGTCCGGCGCCCAGTTCGGCGAGGAGCTGGCGTTCGATCTGGCGGGTGGACCAGCCGAGCCGCCGGGCCAGGCCGGGGACGCCTTCGCGGTCGACGACGCCGTCCTGGATGAGGCGTACGGCGCGGGCGACGGCGTCGGCCCGGACGTTCCACTGGGGCGAGCCGGGGCTGGTGTCGGGCCGGCACCGCTTGCAGGCCCGGTAGCCGGCGCGCTGGCAGGAGGCGGCGCTGGGGTGGAACTCCATGTTCTCGGGCTTGGGCGGGACGGCCGGGCAGCTGGGCCGGCAGTAGATCCGGGTGGTGCGGACGGCGGTGAAGAACACGCCGTCGAAGCGCGCCTCCTTGGACTGGACGGCCCGCACGCAGCGCTCGGTGTCGGTGTGCATGGTTCCAGGATCGGGGACGGACGGCCCGCGGGCTGGCGAGAAAACGACATGGACGTCCGCCCCCTCCCGGTTCCTCAGACCGTGGCCGTCCGGTAGTGGGTGGTCAGCCGGCCGTCCTCGCCGAGGACGTGGAAGGCGAGCGCCGGCGGCAGGTCGAGGCGGACGTGGGGGTTCTCGGCGCCGGCGTTCTCCCAGGGCAGCCGGAGGGCGGAGACGACCCCGGGCGCGACGAGCAGCGGGCGGCCGGCGAAGGTCGTGGCGGCCGCCGTGTGGGCGTGGCCCACGAGGAAGGCCGTCAGGTGGGGGTGGCGGTCGGCGAGCGCGGCGAGCCGTTCCTCGCCGAACTGCCGGATCCCGTCCACGTGCGGGGTGTGCAGCGGGACCGGCGGGTGGTGGAAGGCGACCAGGACGGGCACCTCGCGGGGGGGTCCCGGCGAGGACGCCGTCGAGCCACTCGATCGTCTCGTCCTCCAGGAGGCCCCGGTCCTCGCCGGGCACCGAGGAGTCGCAGAGGGCGATGACGAAACCCTCGCCGCGGAGCGCCTGGTCGACGGGCGCGTCGGGGCGTGCCGCCGTCTCCTCCGGGAGGAGGCCCTTGCGGAAGGCGGCGCGGTCGTCGTGGTTGCCGGGGCAGACGAGCAGCGGGTGACGGGAGGTCAGCGGCTCCCGCGCCACCGCGTACTCGTCCGGGGTGGCGCGGTCGGCGACGTCGCCGGTGACGAGGACGGCCGCCAGGTCGTACGGCAGTTCCTCCAGGTAGCGCAGGACGGCGCGGGTCCGGTCCGCGCTGTGCTGCTCGTCGTCGATGTGGACGTCGCTGACGTGGGCGATGACGATCATGCGGCTCGGGTCTCCGTGGGCGCGTGTGAACGGGCGTTCACACGCGACCGCAAGGTGATCACGACCGGGCCGGAAAAGGCCGCTTCGGGACGGGTGGACCGCTTCCGGGAGCGGTGGGCCGGCTCGGGGCCGGTGGACCGCTTCCGGGAGCCGCGGATCGGTTCAGAGCCGGCGGACCGACCGCCCTCCGGGCCGGCTACTCGAACCGGGCGGTGTCCCCCGCGCCGCGGCGGACGATCTCGGGCTCGCCGCTGGAGAAGTCGATGACGGTGGTGGGTTCGGTGCCGCACTCGCCCGAGTCGAGGACCGCGTCCACCTGGTGGTCGAGCCGCTCCTTGATCTCCCAGCCCTGGGTCAGCGGTTCGGCCTCGTCGGGAAGGAGCAGGGTGCTGGAGAGCAGCGGCTCGCCGAGTTCGGCGAGGAGGGCCTGGGTGACGACGTGGTCGGGGATGCGGACGCCGACCGTCTTCTTCTTGGGGTGCAGCAGCTGGCGGGGCACCTCCTTGGTGCCCGGCAGGATGAAGGTGTACGCGCCGGGGGTGGACGCCTTGACCGCGCGGAAGACGTCGTTGTCGATGTGCACGAGCTGGCCCAGCTGGGCGAAGTTCGCGCACATCAGCGTGAAGTGGTGCCGGTCGTCGAGGTCGCGGATGGCGCGGATCCGGCTGATGCCGTCACGGCTGCCGATGCGGCTGCCCAGCGCGTAGCAGGAGTCGGTCGGGTACGCGACGAGCGCCCCGTTCCGGATGGAGTCGGCCACCGCACCGATGGTGCGGGGCTGGGGGTTGTCGGGGTGCACGTCGAAGTACTTGGCCATGGGGGCCAGTCTATTTTCGCAGGCTCCGCCATACGGCCTTCGCCGCGTTGTGCCCGGACATGCCGTGCACGCCGGGGCCGGGCGGGGTCGCGGAGGAGCAGAGGAAGACCGCCGGGTGCGGGGTGGCGTAGGGGCGGAGGGAGAGCGTGGGGCGCAGCAGGAGCTGGAGGCCGCGGGCGGCGCCGCAGGCGATGTCGCCGCCGATGTAGTTGGCGTTGCGCTCGGCGAGTTCGGGCGGGCCGGCGGTGGCGCGGGCCAGGACGCGGTCGCGGAAGCCGGGGGCGAAGCGCTCGATCTGACGCTCGATCGCCTCGGTGAGGTCGCCGCGCCAGCCGTTCGGCACGTGGCCGTAGGCCCAGAAGACGTGCTTGCCCTCGGGGGCGCGGGAGGGGTCGACGAGGCTCGGCTGGGCGGTGATGAGGAAGGGTGCGCCGGGGGCGGTGCCCGAGGAGGCCTCGCGCAGGGCGGTGCCGATCTCGCCGGCGGTGGGGCCGACCTGGACGGTGCCGGCGCGGCGGGGCTCCTCGGCGGTCCAGGGCACGGGTCCGTCGAGCGCGTAGTCGATCTTGAAGGCGCTGGCGCCGTACTTGTAGTGGTCGTAGTGCCCGCCGAAGCCGGCGATCCGGGCCAGGGCCGTGGGCGAGGTGTCGAAGACGTAGGCGCGGGCCGGCGGCAGGTCGTCGAGCCGCTTGACCTCGAAGTCGGTGTGGACGGCGCCGCCGAGGTCCTTGAGGTACGCGGCGAGGGCGTCGGAGATCGACTGCGAGCCGCCCCGGGGCATCGGCCAGCCGCCCGCGTGCGCGGCGAGCGCGAAGACCAGGCCGACGGCGCCGGTGGCGATGCCGTCCAGCGGGGCGATGACATGACCGACGAGCCCGGCGAGAAGCGCGCGGGCCTTCTCGTCCCGGAACCTCCGCATCAGCCAGGTGGACGGCGGCAGTCCGGCGAGGCCGAAGCGGGCGAGGGTGACCGGATCGCGGGGCAGGGCGGTGAGCGGCAGCTGCATGAAGTCGCTCGCCAGCGTGTCCCACTTGCCGAGGAAGGGGGCGACGAGCCGGCGGTACGTCCCGGCGTCGCGCGGTCCGAAGGAGGCGGCGGTCTCGGCGACGGAGCGGGCGAGGACGGCGGCGGTGCCGTCGTCCCAGGGGTGGGCCATGGGCAGTTCGGGGTGGAGCCACTCCAGGCCGTAGCGGTCGAGCGGCATCGTCTTGAAGACGGGCGAGCCGGCGCCGAGCGGGTGCACGGCGGAGCACGGGTCGTGGCGGAAGCCGGGAAGGGTGAGCTCTTCGGTCCTGGCGCCGCCGCCGACGGTGGACTTGGCCTCGAAGACGGCCACGGACAGGCCGCGCCGGGCCAGTTCGACGGCGGCCGTCAGTCCGTTGGGTCCCGCCCCCACGACGACGGCATCGAGCATCGACGTCTCGTTCGTCACCTTCGGGCTCCTTCGTCAGCCGATGGCCAGGGCTCCCAGGATAGGCGGGTGGGAAAGCGCGTCTCACCCGCCCCCGAGGAGCGTCCGGATCCGCTCGGCGGTCGCCGCGTCCCGGGCCGTGGTGAACGGCAGGGCGTTGCCCCCGGCGAGGCGGAACGGCTCCCCCGCGATCGTCGTGGTCGCGCCGCCCGCCTCGGCGACCAGGAGGAGTCCGGCGGCGTGGTCCCAGGCGTACTCCCAGGAGAACGCGGTGGCGTCGAGCTCCCCGCGCGCCACCGCGAGGTACTCGAGACCGGCCGAGCCGCAGGGGCGGGGACGGACGCCCTCGACGACCAGGCCGAGCAGGGCCCGCTTCTGGTCCGGGGTGGTGTAGTCGGGGTGCGAGGTGGCGACCTCGAGGGCCGCGCCGGGCGCCGGCGAACCGGACCGTATCTCCTGCCCGTCGAGCGTGGCGCCGCGCCCGCGCACGGCGACGGCGAACTGCTCCAGGGCCGGCGCGAAGGTCCAGGAGGCGAGGACCTCGCCGTGCCGGGCGAGGGCGACGAGGGTGCAGAAGGCCGGGTCGCCGTGGACGAACTGGCGGGTTCCGTCGACGGGGTCGACGATCCAGACGGGGGCGTCGCCGCGCAGCGCCTCGTACACGGTGGGGTCGGCGTGGACGGCCTCCTCTCCGACGACCACGGAGCCGGGCAGCAGGGCCGTGAGGGACGCGGTGAGGTGGGCCTCGGCGGCCCGGTCGGCGACGGTGACCAGGTCGTGCGGCCCGTTCTTCTCGACGATGTCGTCGGCGGCGAGCTGCCGGAAGCGCGGCATGATCTCGGCGGCGGCAGCCTTGCGGACGGCCTCCTCGACCTCGGCCGTGCGGCCGTCGAGGACCTGCTCAAGGAAGTCTTCGATCATGCGTCCAGCTAAGCACGGGCCGCTGACAACCGGAATGCCGCACATGTCACCCTCCGTTTCCCCGGGGAGCACCCCGTGGCCGAATGCGTTCCGTACCGTCAGGGCCGACCGGACGGCGCGCAGGAGACGACCGCCCGCGGCGTGACGGCGGCCGCCGGGTCGATGCCGGTCCCGCCCGCCTCGGTCCCGCCCGCCTCGGTCCCGAGCCCGAGGCGGCCGTCGGCCGGACGCCGACGAGCGGACCGTACGGCGGGACGAGCGCGCCGGCTCGACCGGGCCCGGGCCCGTCTCCCATGGAGAGCCTCCACCGCGAACAGACCGCCGTCGCCCGGACGTTCGTGGCGCTGCTCGTCCCGTCCTGAGGCATCGGCCTTCTCCTGGTGCTCCCGCGGGAGCACCCGTGCCTCGTCCGCTGCCGCGCCCGTCGGAAGCGGCAGGGGACGCGTGGCCCTCCGGAGGGTGACCGCGTCCGGCCCGGTTCGTTGATGCCCACGTGGGCCGGACGCTTTCGTCGTCGCCCACGCGGGCCGAAGGCTGAGGAAACGTCTCCGCACGCCGTCGGCCCCGGGAAGACGCCGCCGACAGTACGGAGAACCCATGGGATGGGCGAGGAAGCTCGCGGCCGCGTTCGCGGGTGCGGTGACGGCGGTGGGTCCGCTCGGGCCCGCCCCCGCGCACGCGGTCGTAGGGGGCCATGAGGCGCGGCCCCACCAGTACCCGTTCATGGTGGGGCTCGTGGATCTGGCGGAGCGGCGGGTGATGTGCGGCGGGGCGCTGGTCGACGAGCGGTACGTGCTCACCGCCGCGCACTGTCTGACCGGCTCGTACAGCAGCACCGCGCGCGTGGGGGTGCTCCTCGGCGACCACGACCTGACGCGCGGGGACGACAGTCCGAACGCGGTGCTCGCGGCCCCCGCCGCCTTCCTCACGCACCCGGGCTACGACCCGGCCACCCAGCGCGACGACATCGCGCTCGTCCGGCTGGCCGAGCCGGTGGTGTTCAACCGTGACGTGCGGCCGGTCGCCCTGCCCGTCCGGTACGCCCACGGCACCTTCGACCACACGCAGGTCGAGGCTCCCGGCTGGGGCACCACCTCCTTCGGGGGCCGCACCTCCGACGTCCTGCGGACCGTGGTCCTCGGCACCATGAGCAACCCGACGTGCGGGGCCCGGGGCATGTCCCAGGTCACCGCCGCCCAGCTCTGCACGTACGCGCCCGGCCGGGACACCTGTCAGTACGACTCCGGCGGCCCCCTGGTCCACACGATCGCGGGGAGGCCGTACCTGGTCGGTCTGGTCTCGTACGGGAAGGAGTGCGCGACCGAGACCCCCGCCGTGAACACCCGGGTCTGGTCCTACCTCAGCTGGATCGGGCGGACGGCCGGGAAGCCGCCCCTCGCCTCATGAGGGCGGTGTACAGGAGCAGCGCGGCGACGAGTCCCACGGCCCAGCCGTAGTCGGCGAGCGGCTCGAGGAACGGAATCAGGCCGTCCTCGGGGAACGGTCCGGTGCCCGGCGCCGAGTGGGAGCCGCCGACGGCGAGGACGCCGCCGACCGCGAAGGCGAGGACGGCCGCCGGGTTCCAGCCGCCCCGGTACCAGTAGGGGCCGTCGGCCCGGTAGAGGCCTTCGAGGTCGAGGACGGTCCGGCGGACGAGCCAGTAGTCGGCGATGAGGATGCCGGCGACCGTGCCGAGGAGGCCTCCCACCAGGCCGAGCCAGGTGAAGATGTACAGCTCCGGGGTGGCGGTGAGCTTCCACGGCATGATGAGCACGCCGACGACACCGGTGATCAGCGCCCCCGTACGGAAGTCCACCAGCCTCGGGGCGAGGTTGGCGAGGTCGTACGCCGGGGAGACCACGTTCGCCGCGATGTTCACGGAGAGGGTGGCGACCAGCACGGTCACCAGGGCGAAGAGCAGTCCGAAGACGTTGTCGGTCTTCGCGGCGAGCGCCACCGGGTCCCAGACGGGCGCCCCGTACACGGCCTGCGAGCCGGAGGTGACCAGCACCGAGAGCAGCGCGAACAGCGTCATGGTGGTGGGGAGTCCGAGGGCCTGCCCCAGGACCTGGGAGCGCTGGGCCGCGCCGAAGCGGGTGAAGTCCGGGATGTTGAGGCTGAGCGTGGCCCAGAAGGCGATCATGCCCATGAGGGCGGGGAAGAAGACGGGCCAGAAGTCGGCGCCCCAGCCCAGCTTCGACGGCTGGTCGAGGAGCGGACCGAGGCCCCCCGCCTTGACCGTGATCCAGCCGAGCAGGACGAGCGCGCCGACGATCACGAAGGGCGCGGCCCAGTTCTCGAAGCGGCGCAGGGCCTCCATCCCCCGGTGGATGACGGCGAGTTCGAGCGCCCAGAAGAGGACGAAGCAGAGCCACAGCGTCCAGGGCTGCCCGCCGACCTCCGAGGCCTCCGCCCAGCCGCCGCCGAACGCCTTGTCGAGCAGGACGAAGACGCCCTGGCCGCCGATCCAGGTCTGGATGCCGAACCAGGCGCAGGCGACGCCGGCCCGGACGAGGGCGGGCAGGTTGGCCCCTCGCAGTCCGAAGGAGGCACGGGCGAGGACGGGGAAGGGGATGCCGTACTTGGGTCCGGCGTGCCCGGTGAGCAGCATCGGCACGAGGACGACGACGTTCGCCAGGGCGATGGTGAGGACGGCCTGCTTCCAGTCCATGCCGAGGGCGACGAGACCGGAGGCGAGCATCCAGGAGGGGATGTTGTGGGCCATGCCGACCCAGAGGGCGGCGAAGTTGTACGTGGTCCAGCGGCGGTCGGCCACGGGGACGGGGAGCAGGTCGTCGTTGGCGAAGCGGGGGTCGGCGGGGGCCGTGCCGGGCGCGAGCTCGACACGGCCCCCGTGGACGCCGGAGGGGCCGGGTCTGCCGGAGGGCGCGGTTGCGGTCATGGACGGAACCCTTCGTTCGGGGACGGAACGAGGCCGTGCGGGGCGTGGGGTTCTTGACCGTGCGGAGTCTCGTCCTGCGGGACAGGGGCGTCAAGGGAGGTGGAACGTCCGCTCATCCGTCTCATCCGTTCAGCGGGCCCCGTCGGCGTCCCCGGGCGCTTCGCCGCCGCACGTCGTACGGCCGGAGGCGCCGGCGGGGGAGCTCCGCTCTCGTCCCTCCCCCGGCTCTTCCCGCTTCGCCGGCTCTTCCGGCCTTGCCGTTTCCGCCGGTTCTTCGTGGTGGAGATGGCCGCGCTTTCGATCGACGTGAATTCGGCCCGGGTCACACACCATCGGAATCCACGCCGGCCGGGCGTACGACAAGTCCGGCGACACGCGTTCAACCTTCACAAGCCGGCACGCGAAATGTCCTGATGGGGCGGTCACTTGACGGAGGGCCTGTTCTGTGATGAACAGTTCCTCCGAGGCCGGCATCGGCTCGACTCGTCAGAAGGGGCACAGCGGTGGCAGATCTCTCGAAAATAAAAGCCCTGTTGGGTGAACCACGGTTCAACTGGCCGGACCCCGCGCCGTGGACCGAACTGGAGCAGGAACTCGGCGTCGCGTTTCCCGCGGACCTCCGCGAGATCACGGACGCCTACGGTTCGGTCTCGGTCAACGGGCAGTTGTATCTGAAACACCCCGCCACCCATCTTCTGCACGACCTGGGAAGCTTCGTCAGGGAGGAGATCGAGTTCTGGCGCGAGGAGGACATGGCCGAGTTCCTGCCGAGCCGGGCGGGGGCGGGTCCCGGTGAATTGCTGCCGGTGGCGACGGCCACGACGGGCGAGACGGTCTTCCTCGGCGTCCCCGGGGAATCCTCGTCGCGCTGGCGCGTCCTGGTCCAGGAGATGGACAGTCCTTCCTGGACCTTCTACGAGATGACGTTCGGCGAGTGGCTGCTGGCCTACCTCAAGGGGAGGGACGTGACCCTGTGCTCCCGCGACCGCGCACCCGACGGCCCGTCCTGCGAGGCCCTTCCCTGATTCTTGATCCCTAATCCTCATCCGGCCGATCCGTTGACAGGGGTTTTACCTACTGGCTACATTTACAACGTATCTATCGACTACGGGCATGGCTGACAGCTCCGTCGGTTTACAGCTCTTACCGGACATGAATATGAGGTCGGCCCGCCCCTTTCCCGCGATCGCGCGGAAAGGGCGGTGGCCAGGAATCCTCTCCATCGCCGGTCGAAGCCGGCGACTGATGCCGCAGCAGGACGGACGACCCCGTGCGGGCGCCCCCGTGCGCCGTCCGCCCGGTGCGTGATCCCGTACTCTCACCAGGCCCTGCGAAGAGGCCCCGGAAGCGGTGCGGCGGAACGCACAGTCGCTCCGGAAGGCAGGACCCTGCCGTGGTCCACAGAATCCTCTCTCTCAGTCTTACGTTCCGGAACCTGATCCTCGGTGTGGCAGCGGCCGTGATGGCCCTGGGCTTCTTCCAGCTCCCGCGGGCGGCGTCGACGGACGTCTTCCCGGAGTTCGCCCCGACGCAGGTGCAGATCCAGACCGAGGCGCCGGGTCTCTCCGCCGCCGAGGTCGAGCAGCTCATCACCGTCCCGCTGGAACAGGACCTGCTGAACGGCGTGGCCTGGCTCGACGAGATCACCTCCGAGTCGGCCCCCGGCCTGTCCTCCGTCGACCTGGTGTTCGAACCGGGCACGAACGAGCAGAAGGCCCGGCAGGCCGTCCAGGAACGCCTGATCCAGGTGGGCGGCCTGCCGCAGGTGGGCAAGCCGCCGGTGATGATCCAGCCGCTGTCGTCGACAAGCCGGGTGATGATGATCGGGCTCTCCTCGAAGGAGGTCTCCCGCATCGACATGTCCGTCCTCGCGCGGTGGAGCATCAAGCCGCGCCTGATGGGCATCCCCGGCGTGGCGAACGTGGTCATCTGGGGCGAGCGGGACCGGCAGCTGCAGGTCCAGGTCGACCCGGAGCAGCTGCGCAGCCGGGGCGTCTCTCTGGACCAGGTGGTCCGCACCACGGGCAACGCGCTGTGGGTGTCGCCGCTGACCTTCGTGGAGGCTTCGACACCGGGCACCGGCGGGTTCATCGACACCCCGAGCCAGCGGCTGTCGATCCAGCACGTGCTGCCCATCGCCAAGGCACAGGACCTGGCTTCCGTGGCCGTGGAGGACACCGAGGCCAAGAAGCTGCGCATCGGTGACGTGGCCACCGTGGTGGAGGACCACCAGCCCCTCATCGGCGACGTGATGCTGGGCAACGGCCCCGGCATCATGCTGGTGATCGAGAAGTTCCCCGGTGCCAACACCGGTGACGTCACCCACGACATCGAAAAGGCGATGACGGCACTCCAGCCCGGACTGTCCGGCATCACCGTCGACACCGACGTGTACCGGCCGGCGTCCTTCGTCGACTCGGCACTCGACAACGTGGGCCTGTGGGTGCTCATCGCCGTGCCCGCCGTCTCGGTGCTGCTCGGCCTGTACTTCCTCTCCTGGCGCGTCGCCCTGATCAGCCTCGTGTCGATCACGATGGCGGAGATCGCCGCCCTGTGGGTGCTCTACCTGCGCGGTTCGAGCTTCAACATGATGGTCCTGGCCGGGCTGACGATCGCTCTCGGCGCCATCATCGACGACATCGTCATCGGGTTCGACCGCATCCAGCGGCAGTTCCGGCAGGAGGGCCGGGGATCCGACGAACACCGCTCGGTGGCCGACGTCGTGGTCGACGCCACGGCGGCGGTGCGGCGGCCCGCCTTCTTCGCCACGTTGATCCTGCTGCTGGCCGTGGTGCCCGTCGTCTTCCTGAGCGGAGTGGGCGGAGCGTTCGCACGACCGCTCGCCCTGTCCTACGTGCTCGCGGTGGTCGCCTCCACCGTCGTCGCCCTGACCCTCACCCCCGTGCTGGCCGCCATGCTGCTCGCGCGCGCCAGGCTCGGACACCGCCGCAACCCGCTGCTCGGTCGGCTCCACCGCGGCTTCGACCGGATCAGTCCCAAGACCCTGCTCCGGCCGGGCCTGGCGCTGGCCGCGGTCGCCGTGCTGGTCGGCGCGGGCTTCGCGGCGTGGCCGCAGCTCGACGGGGCGTCCCCCGTCCCGGCCCTGCACCAGCGTGAGCTGCTGATCCGCGTGGAGGCGGCACCCGGCACGTCGCTGCCGGAGATGAACCGCCTCGGCCAGGCGGCGGCCGACGAACTGCGCGCCCTGCCGGGCGTCGAGAGCGTGGGAGCCCACGTGGGCCGCGCCAGGGAGTCCGACCAGGTCGTCAACGTCAACTCCGGTGAGTTCTGGGTCAACCTCAAGAGCTCGGCCGACTACGGCAAGACCGTCGCCGCGATCGACCGCACCATGAACGACCAGACCGGCCTCGACAGCGAAGTGGTGACGTACCCGCAGGCACGGCTGAACGAGGTCCGGGCCGAGAACGGCAACGGCGCGCCCGTCGTGGTCCGCGTCTACGGCGACGACCTGGGTGTGCTGCGGCAACAGGCCGAGCAGGTGAGCAAGGCCCTGTCGCAGATCCCCGGAGTCGTCCGGCCGCAGGTCCCGGACACGGTCGAGGAGCCGACCCTCGAGGTCAAGGTCGACCTCGCGGCGGCCCAGAGCCACGGGATCAAGCCCGGTGACGTCCGCCGTACGGCCGCCACCTACTTCTCCGGCCTGCCGGTGGGCAGCCTCTACGAGGAGCAGAAGGTCTTCGACGTCGTGGTGTGGGGCTCGCCCGAGACCCGCTCCGCTCCGCAGAAGGTCCAGGACCTCCTGATCGACACGCCGAGCGGCACCCCCGTGCGCCTCGGCGACGTCGCCACCGTCCGTGTCACCCCGTACCCGACGGTCATCGAGCACGACGCCACCTCGCGCAGCATCGACGTCGTCGCCGACGTCAGCGGGCGCGACCTGAACACCGTCCTCGACGACGTCAGGAACCGCGTCCAGGCCATGCCGATGCCGTACGAGTACCACGTCGAGGTGCAGAGCGACGTCGCGCACCAGCAGAGCCAGGACCTGCGCATCGCGGGGCTCGTGGCCGCCGCGCTACTCGTCGCCTTCCTCCTCCTGCAGGCCGCCTTCAGCAGCTGGCGGGCGGCGACGCTCGTCCTCCTCGCCCTGCCGCTGGCCGGCGTGGGCGGTGTGCTGACCGCGTTCGCCGTCGACGGCGTCACGTCGATCGGCGCACTCGGCGGCTTCCTGGTCGTGGTGGGCATCGCCGTGCGCAACCTGGTGCTGCTCGTCCGCGGCTACCAGGAGACCGAGCCGCGCCAGGACGGAACCGTCGACCCGCAGCACGTCGTCGACGTCACGCGCGACCGGGTCGGCCCGGTCCTGCTGACCGCACTGGCCACGGCCGTCGCGGTGCTGCCCGCGGTCTTCCTCGGGACCGTCGAGGGCATGGAGGTGCTGCACCCGCTGGCCGTCGTCGTGCTCGGCGGACTGGTCACCTCGACCCTCGTGACGCTGTTCATCGTGCCCGCCCTCTACATCCGCTTCTTCTCCGCCCCCGGCGGCCTCAAGCAGCGTCGCACCGGCCCCGAGCCGGGACTGTCGACGGCCGGCCACGCCCCGGGCGCGGCAGCCGCGGACGACGGCAGGGCGGAACGGCGAGAAGCGCCCCGCAGCGGGCCCGGCCGGCGTCGCACCAGGCGCCGGTGGGCCGCCGGCCTGTCGGCCGCGGGGCTGCTGCTCGCCGGTGGAGCGGGCCTGTCGGCCTGCGCCGACTCGAACCCCTCCTCGGCCTCGGCCGCCGAGCACACCGACAATCTTCCCGCCCAGATCGAGGACGTCGCGGAAGGGAAGATCCCCCGTCTGACGCTGGCCGAGGACGTGGTCGAACGGATCCACCTCACGACGGAGCCGCTGCGGCAGGCGCCGCTGGACGGCGCAGGGCCGCCGCAGACGCTCATCCCGCTGAGCGCAGTGGTCTACGACCCGGAGGGCGAGACCTTCGCCTTCACCAACCCGGAGCCCCACGTGTACCTCCGGACCCCCGTCGAACTGGGGCAGTTCGGTGAGGACCACGCCGTCGTGAAGTCCGGCATCGCGACGGGCACCCCCGTGGTGACGGTCGGGGCCGCCGAACTGCTGGGCATCGAGTACGAGACGGACGGCGAGCACTGATGGCCGAGGAACGCCGCACTCTGATGCGCTGGATCGTCAGTTCCAGCATGCGATTCCGCTACCTCGTGGTGGCCGCGGCCGCGATCATGATGGTCGTCGGCGTGGCGTCGCTGCCCCAGACGCGGGTGGACGTCTTCCCCGAGTTCGCGCCGCCGCGGGTCGAGATCCAGACGGCCTGCCTCGGCCTGTCCACGGCCGACGTGGAGTCCCTGGTCACCGTCCCGCTCGAGCAGTCCCTCAACGGGCTCGACGGACTCAACGACCTGCGCTCCAAGTCCGTCTCGCAGCTCTCGTCGGTCCAGCTGATCTTCCACGAGGGAACCGACCTCTTCAAGGCACGGCAGGAGGTCCAGGAACGGGTGGCGCAGGTGTCGCCCAACCTGCCGACCTGGGCGGCCCCTCCGGTGATCATGCCGCCCGTCTCGGCGACCAGCCGTGTCATGAAGATCGGGATGTCGTCGGCGGATCACTCGGACGCGTCCCTGATGTCCATGTCCATGACGGCGTACTGGGAGGTCAGGGCCCGCCTGCTGCGGGTGCCCGGCGTCGCCAACGTGAGCATCTTCGGCGAGCGGCTGAAGATGATGACCGTGCAGGTGGACCCGGTCAAGATGCAGGCCCAGAAGGTCAGTCTCGACCACGTCATGGAGGCCACCGGCGAGTCGGTCGACTCCGGTCTGCTCAGGTTCACCACCGGTTCGGTCATCGGCACCGGCGGCTGGGTCGAGACCCCCGAGCAGCGCCTCGGCATCCGGCACGTCCTGCCGATCGTGACGCCCACCGACCTCTCCAAGGTCCCGGTGCGCACCGAGGACAACCGCACCGTCCGGCTCGGGGACGTGGCCCAGGTGAAGGAGGACCACCAGCCCCTCATCGGCGACGGCGTCGTCGGCGGCGGTCCCGGTCTGCTGCTGATCGTCGAGAAGCTGCCCTGGGGCGACACCCCGGAGATCACCAAGAACGTGCAGGAGGCGATCGACTCCCTGCAACCCGGCCTGCCCGACATCACGTTCGACACGACCATCTTCCGGCAGCAGGACTTCATCCACACCGCGATCGACAATCTGACCCAGGCCCTGGTGCTCGGCTTCGTGATGGTCGTCGTGGTCCTCGCGGCCTTCCTCTACGAGTGGCGCGTCGCGCTGATCAGCCTGCTGACGATCCCGCTGTCCCTCATGGCGACCGTGCTGGTGCTCCACTGGCGCGGGGCCACCATCAACACGATGGCCCTCGCCGGCCTCGTGATCGCACTGGGCGCCGTCGTGGACGACGCGATCATCGACGTCGAGAACGTCCTCAGACGCCTGCGCGAGCACCGGAGAACCGGCGGTGGGACGTCGGTGGCGAAGGTCGTCCTGAACGCCTCGCTGGAGGTCCGGAGCCCGATCGTCTACGCGACGATGATCATCGTCGCGGCCACGGTGCCGGTGTTCCTGCTCCAGGGGCTGGCGGGCTCGTTCTTCCGGCCGCTCGCCGTCTCCTACACGCTGGCCATCGTCGCCTCCATGGTCGTGGCCCTGACCGTGACCCCCGCCCTGTGCCTGATCATGCTGCGCAAGGCCAAGGTCGAACGCCGGCAGTCCCCACTGCTGCGGTGGCTGCAGAACGGCTACACGTCGGGCCTCCGGCGCATCGTCAGGCGGCCGAGCAACGCCTACCTGGTGTCGGGTGTGCTCGCGGTCGTCGCGGCCCTCGTGGTGCCGCAGCTCGGCCAGTCCCTGATGCCCTCCTTCAAGGAGCGGGACTTCCTGATGCACTTCATCACCACGCCCGGCACGTCCGTACAGGAACAGCAGCGCATGACCTTCCAGCTGAGCCGTGAGGTGCGGGCCATCCCCGGCGTGCGCAACGTCTTCGGGGCCCACACCGGGCAGGCGTTCCTGGGCGACGAGGTCGTCGGGGTCAACTTCGGCGAGGGCTGGATCAGCATCGATCCCAAGGCCGACTACGACAAGACCCTCAAGAAGGTCAAGGAGACCGTGGCGCGCTACTCCGGCGTGGAGCACGACGTCCAGACGTACCTCAACGAGCGCGTCGACGAGGTGCTCACCGGCTCCAAGTCGCCGATCGTCGTCCGTCTCTTCGGCCAGGACCAGAAGATCCTGCGCGAGAAGGGCCTGGAACTCCAGGAGAAGATCGGCAAGATCGCCGGCACCGGCGACGTCCACACCGACCTGCAGCTCGACATCCCGCAGGTCCAGGTGGAGGTCGACGTCGCCAAGGCGGCGAAGTACCAGCTGAAGCCCGGTGACGTGCGCCGCGCCGCGTCCACCCTCGTGGCCGGCGAGGAGGTCGGAGACATCTTCCGCGGCGGCAGGGCCTACGACACGGTGGTGTGGAGCACCCCCGAGACGCGCAGCAACGTGGCGGCCATCAGCCGGCTCCCGATCGACACGCCCTCCGGCACCACGGTGCGACTCGGTGACGTCGCCGAGGTGACCGTCCAGCCCGTGCCGAACCTGATCGCACGCGAGAACGGTTCGCGTCGCCTCGACGTGGACGCCACCGTCTCCGGACGCTCCTTCAGCGCCGTCGTCGCGGACGTCGAGAAGGCGATCGCCTCCACGGACTTCCCCCGCGGCTACCACGCGGAGCTGCTCGGGGAGCACGAGGAGCGGCAGGCCGCCCAGCGGGTCCTGTTCTACAGCGCGATCTTCGCGGGACTGGCGGTTCTCGTGCTGCTGCAGGTCTCCTTCCGCAGCTGGCGGCTCGCGGTGCTGTCCTTCCTCACCCTGCCCATGGCCCTGGTCGGCGGTGTCCTCGCGGTCTGGATCGCCGGCGGGAACATCTCGCTGGGTTCCCTGGTCGGCTTCTTCACCGTGTTCGGCATCGCCGCACGCAACGGCATCCTGCTGATCAACCACTACCAGCACCTGGAGGAGCACGAGGGCATGGCCTTCGGGCCCGCCCTGGTGCTGCGCGGTGCGCGGGAACGGCTGTCCCCCATCCTGATGACCTCCCTGGCGACCGGACTCGCGGTGCTGCCACTGGTCTTCCTCGGCAACCGGCCGGGCCACGAGATCGAGTACCCGCTCGCCGTGGTCATCGTGGGCGGTCTGGTTACGTCCACTCTGCTGAATTTGCTCGTCGTGCCGTCCTTGTACCTGCGTTTCGGCAAGGGCTTCCGACGGCACCGGCCGCAGGATGAGGCGGCCGCCACGCACTGAGGCAGGCGGCGGACGGGGCCGCCGCCTCCCGGTGGAGCCCCACCCTGGCTCCACCGAGAGGATCAAGCCGAATGCCCCGCCGCCTCCGCGCGTCCGCTGTCCTGCTGAGCCCGATCGTCGCCGCGCTGCTGCTGGCCCCCGGCGCGTCGGCCACCGACGCCCCCAAGGTGCCCTCCGCCGCCCCGGCGAAGAGCGGACCGAGCGCTCAGAACGGCTGTGGAAACCCGCCCGCCCTTCGTCCGTACACGTTCCCCGCCCGCCCGAAGGTGAACAACAAGTTCCTTCCCCTGAAGCCCGGAACCCGGTTGGTCCTCACCGGCGACGTCGCCGGTGAGGACCACACCGTGGTGACGACGGTGACCGACCTGACCAAGGTCATCGACGGCGTGCGCACCGTGGTGGTGTTCGACCAGGACTTCAACGGCGACGAGATCCAGGAGTCGGAGCTGGCGTTCTTCGCCCAGGACAGGCGCGGTACGGTCTGGCGCCTCGGCGAGTACCCGGAGATCTACGAGAACGGCCGGCTGACCGGCGCGCCCGACACCTGGATCTCCGGCGTGGAGGGCGCCAAGGCGGGCATCGCCATGCTCGCCAGGCCGCGGGTGGGCACCCCCACCTACACCGAGGGCCTGGCACCGGAGATCGACTTCCTGGACTGCGCCACGGTGGTCCAGACCGGCCAGAGCGTCTGCGTCGAGGCCGGCTGCTTCGAGAACGTCCTCGTGACGGACGAGTTCGCGCCCCTCGACCCCGAGGGCGGCCACCAGCTGAAGTCCTACGCGCCCCACGTGGGCAACATCAAGGTGGAGCCCGTGGGCGAGGAGAACCCGGAGACGCTGTCCCTGACCGAGTTCACCCGACTCGGCCGCGAGGAGCTCGCGGCCGTCCGCGAGGAGGTGCTGGAACAGGACGCGCGCGGCTACGAGATCAGCCCGGACGTGTACGGCACCACCCCGCCCGCGAAGCCCGCGCGCGCGAGCGTGCTGCCGGTCCTGCCGTAGCACGGTGCGGGCCCCCGCGTACGGCGCCGGGGCCTCTCCGCCGGGGCCGCGCGCGCCCTTCGGCTCCGCTCCGGGTGACGCGGGTCACAATCGGGGCATGCGGGTTCTGATCGTGGACGACGAGGAGCGCTTCGCCGAGGGGCTCCGCAACGGCCTGGAGGCGGAGGGCTTCGCCGTCGACGTCGCCCTGGACGGCACGGAGGGCCTGTGGCGGGCGCGCGAGCACGCGTACGACGCGATCGTCCTCGACATCATGCTCCCCGGCCTGAACGGCTACCGCCTCTGCGCCGCCCTGCGCGCCGAGGGGATCTGGACCCCGATCCTCATGCTCACCGCCAAGGAGGGCGAGTGGGACGAGGTGGAGGGACTCGACACCGGCGCCGACGACTACCTGACGAAGCCCTTCTCGTACGCCGTGCTGCTGGCCCGGCTGCGTGCGCTGCTGCGCCGCGAACCGCGCGTGCGGCCCGCCGCCCTCACCGCCGGCGACCTCCGGCTCGACCCGGCGGCCAAGGAGGTGTCGCGGGGCGGGGTGCGGGTCGAGCTGACCGCCCGCGAGCTGGCCCTCCTCGAGTTCCTCCTGCGCCGGCGCGGCGAGACCGTGTCCAAGCACGAGATCCTCGCGCACGTCTGGGACGACGCCTTCGAGGGCGACCCCAACATCGTCGAGGTCTACGTCCGGCACCTCCGGAACAAGCTGGACCGGCCCTTCGGCCGGGCGTCCATCGAGACCGTACGGGGCTACGGCTACCGCCTGGTCCCCGACGGGGGGTGAGCGGCCGTGGGCGTGCGGTTCTGGTCGGCCGTGGCGGCCGTCCTCGTCGTGGCGACGGGCCTGGTCGCGGGAGCGGTGGCCCTGATCGCGCTCCTGCGGGCCGAACTGACCGCCGACGTACGGCAGGGCGTGCAGGACCGGGCCGAGCAGGTGGCGGCCGTCATCGAGTCGGGGCGCGGGGTGCCCTCGCTGACCGTGAGCGGGCAGGGGGAACAGTTCGTCCAGGTCCTGGACGCCCGGGGAGACGTGGTCGCCGGCAGCCCGAACGCCGAGGAGCTGCCGGCCCTGGCCGATCCGCGCCGGGGCTCCGAGTTCACCCTCACCACGCCCCTGGACGAGGACCGGTTCCTGGTGGTGGCGGTGACCGCCGAAGGACCCGGCGGGGACCGGACCGTACTGGTGGGGCAGACGCTGTTCGCGGTCGACGAGTCGATCCGGATCGTCACCCGGCTGCTGCTCACGGGGCTGCCGCTGCTGATGCTCGTGGTGGCCGGCGCGACCTGGATGGCGGTCGGGCGGGCGCTGGCGCCCGTGGCGGCCATCAGGTCGGAGGTGGAGGCGATCTCGGCGGCGGAGCTGCACCGCAGGGTGCCGCTCCCTCCCGGCCGCGACGAGATCGCACGTCTCGCCGCCACCATGAACCGCATGCTGGACAGGCTCGAACGGGCGCAGAGGGCCCAGCGCCGGTTCATCTCCGACGCCTCGCACGAACTGCGTTCCCCGGTGGCGTCCATCCGCCAGCACGCCGAGGTCGCGCTCGCCCACCCCGACCGGCTGACGGACCCGGCGACGGGTGAGCGGTTGGCCAGGACCGTGCTGGACGAGGACCTGCGGATCCAGCGGCTGGTCGACGACCTGTTGCTGCTCGCCCGTGCCGACGAGGAGGCGCTGCGCCCCCGGCTGCGGCCGGTGGACCTGGACGACCTGGTCCTGGAGGAGGTGCGCCGGCTGCGCCGGGCGGCGCCCGGGCTGCGGATCGGCACGGCCGGGGTGTCGGCGGCGCGGCGGCGGGCGGATCCGCAGGGCCTGGGCAGGGTGGTGCGCAACCTGGGCGACAACGCGGCCAGGCACGCCCGCTCCGAGGTCGCCTTCGACCTCGCCGAGCAGCCGGACGGCCGGGTGGTACTGGGCGTGGAGGACGACGGTCCGGGCGTGCCGCCGGGGGACCGCGAGCGGGTCTTCGAACGTTTCGTACGCCTCGACGAGGCGCGGTCACGCCGGCCGTCCGGCGGGGGCGACGCGGGCGACGCCACCGGCAGTGGACTCGGGCTCGCCATCGTCGCCGAACTGGTCGCGGCGCACGGCGGCACGGCCACGGTGGCCGAGGGGCGGCTGGGCGGGGCCCGCTTCGAGGTGGTGCTCCCGCCGGACCCGGAGGGCTGAGACCGGGCCGCCGCTCCTGAAGACCGGTTCAGCTCCGTTCAGGCTCCCTTCAGCACCCGGGTGGAAGCCTCGGCATCACAGCGGAGGAGGCAGTACGGCCGAGGAGGCAGCCATGAGGAACAGATACCCGGCGGCCGCGGTGAGCGCGGCCCTGGCCGCGACCCTCGCGACCGGCGCCGGCACCGCCGGTGCCCTCGGCGGAGCCGCGGGCGGGCCCCCCTCGACGGCCACCGACTGCGTGCGGATCGTGGAGGAGGACGGCAAGGAGACCGACGAGTGCCTGCCGCTCGCCCCGGAGCGGGACCGGGTCGACCGGGGCACGCCGGTGTTCGGCCGGCCGACCGACATCACCAATCCGCTCCACGCCAGTTCGGAGATCCAGCAGGTGATCTACGACGGTCAGGTCGACGGGAAGTCCTTCCGCACCGAGCTCACGCTGCTGCCCGACATCAAGACCGTCACCGTGAACGGCGAGCGGGTCCGGGCGCGCACGATCCAGTTCATGTCCTTCTCGGACGGGCGGGTCCTGGAGGTCGCGCACGACTGGTTCGCGCAGGCCGACGACGGATCGGTCTGGTACCTCGGCGAGGACGTCTTCAACTACGAGAACGGCGTGGTCGCGAACACCGGCGGCACCTGGCAGGCCGGGAGGGACGGACCGGCCGCGATGATCATGCCCGAGGAGCCGAAGGCCGGTGACGTGTACCGGCCGGAGAACATCCCGGGCAAGGTCTTCGAGGAGGTCACCGTCAAGGCCGTCGGGCAGACGGTCCCCGGGCCGTACGGACCCGTCGAGGGCGCGATGACCACGACCGAGACCAACCTGGACGGCACGCGCGAGAACAAGGTCATCGCCCCCGGATACGGCGAGCTCACCATAGACGAGCCCGGCCCCGACCTGGAGGCGATCACACTGGCCGTACCGACGGACGTCACCCCGGGCCCCTTGCCCGCCGGGCTCGCGGCCCTCTCGGCGGCGGTCCGCGCGGCGCACACCGAGGCGACCGACGCGACCGTGACGAAGGCGCGCGCCGCCTGGGACGCGTACCGGGCCTCCGACCGCGTGCCCCGGCTGCTCGCCTCCCAGATGGACCGGGACCTCGACTCGCTCGGCGCGGCCGTCAAGGCGCGCGATGCCGCGCTCGTCCGCGGTGCCGTGCTCCGGGTCGCCCAGAACGACCTCGACCTGCACCTGCGCTACGAACCGCTCGCGACCGTCGAGGCGGCCCGGATGGAGCTGTGGGCACGCCAGTCGGCGCTGGACGGCGCCGCCCGGGACACGGGCGCGATCGCCGGTGACGTGACCGGCCTCGAACTCACCTGGGAGCGCGTCCGGCACGACACGGAACCCGACCGGGCGGCCCGGATCGACGCCTCCCTGAAGGCCTTGCGGGACGCGGCCGACCGCAAGGACGCGTCGGCCGCCCAGCAGGCGACGTCCCGGCTCACGTCCGCCCTGTAGTGCGAAGGCCCCGGACTACGCGTTGATCGCGGGGATGACGTCGGAGCCGTACGCGTCGATGGTGCCCTCGCGGTTGTCGTGCATGTCGTAGACGGCGAACTGGTGGACGCCCAGCTCACGCAGGTGCTTCAGCTTCTCGATGTGGGCCTCGGCGGGGCCCAGGAGGCAGAAGCGGTCCACGATCTCGTCGGGGACGAACTCGGTGTCGGGGTTCCCGGCGCGTCCGTGGTGGCTGTAGTCGTAGCCGTGCCGGTTCTTGATGTACGCGGTGAGTTCCTCGGGGACCACGGAGGAGTGCTCGCCGTACTTCTCCACCAGGTCGGCGACGTGGTTGCCGACCATGCCGCCGAACCAGCGGCACTGGTCCCGGGCGTGGGCCAGGGCCTCCGGGGAGTCGTCGGCGGTCACGTACGCCGGGGCGGCGACGCAGATGGTGAGGGCGTCGGGGTCGCGGCCGGCGTCGGTGGCGGCCTGCCGGACGGCCTTGACCATCCACTCGGTGAGGAAGGGGTCGGCGAGCTGGAGGATGAAGCCGTCGGCCTTCTGCCCGGCCAGGGCCAGCGCCTTGGGCCCGTACGCCGCCATCCACACCGGCAGCCTGCCGTTCTTCACCCACGGGATCCGGATCGGGTTGCCGTCGACCCGAGCCTCCCGCCCTTCCGCCAGGTCGCGGATGACCTCGATCGCCTCGCCGAGGCGGGCCAGGGTGTTGGGCTTGCGGCCGGCGACGCGCATGGCGGAGTCGCCGCGGCCGATGCCGCACACGGTCCGGTTGCCGTACATGTCGTTGAGGGTGGCGAAGGTGGAGGCGGTGACCTCCCAGGTCCGCGTCCCCGGGTTCGTCACCATCGTGCCGACGTGGAGCTTGGTGGTGTTGGCGAGGATCTGGCTGTAGATGACGAAGGGCTCCTGCCAGAGCACGGCGGAGTCGAAGGTCCAGCCGTAGCGGAAGCCGTTGCGCTCCGCCCGGCGCATCAGGCCCACGACCTGCGAGGCGGGCGGGTCGGTCTGCAGGACGAGTCCGAAGTCCAACGTCGTTCTCCTAGTTCAGGTACTGACAGGTGGCGCGCGGGGTGAAGACGCCGTGGCCGGCGCGCCCGGTGAACTTCCGGTGCTCGATGACGGGTTCGCCGCGCGAGAGGACCGTCTCCACCTGGCCGGTGATCGTCTTCCCCTCGTACGCCGAGTAGTCGACGTTCATGTGGTGCGTCTCGGCCGACAGGACCTGGGTCGCGTGCGGGTCGTAGACGACGATGTCCGCGTCGGCTCCGGGCGCGATCGTGCCCTTCTGCGGGTAGAGGCCGAACATCCGGGCCGGGGTGGCGCAGGCGATCTCGATCCAGCGGCGGCGGCTGATGTGCCCGTCGACGACGGCCTGGTGGAGGAGGTCCATGCGGTTCTCCACCCCCGGCAGACCGTTGGGGATCCTGGAGAAGTCGCCGCGGCCCAGCTCCTTCTGCCCGACGAAGCAGAAGGGGCAGTGGTCGGTGGAGACCACCTGGAGGTCGTTCGTCCGCAGTCCCCGCCACAGGGCCGCCTGGTGCTCCTTGGGCCGCAGCGGGGTGCTGCACACGTACTTGGCACCCTCGAAGCCCGGCTCCGCGAGGTTGTCCGTGGACAGGAACAGGTACTGCGGGCAGGTCTCACCGAAGACGGGCAGTCCCTTGTCGCGGGCGACGGCGATCTCGGCGACGGCCTCCTCGGCGGAGACGTGGACGACGTAGAGCGGGGCCCCCGCGACCCGGGCGAGCTGGATCGCCCGGTGGGTGGCCTCCGCCTCCAGGAGGGCCTTGCGGACCTCTCCGTGGTAGCGCGGGTCGGTCTCGCCGCGGGCGAGCGCCTGCTCGACGAGGACGTCGATCGCGATGCCGTTCTCGGCGTGCATCATGATCAGTCCGCCGTTGTCGGCGGAGCGCTGCATGGCGCGCAGGATCCGGCCGTCGTCGCTGTAGAAGACGCCCGGGTAGGCCATGAAGAGCTTGAAGGAGGTGATGCCCTCCTGGATGAGCTTGTCCATCTCCTTGAGCGTGTGCTCGTTCACGTCGGAGAGGATCATGTGGAAGGCGTAGTCGATCGCGCAGTTGCCGTCGGCCTTGGCGTACCAGGCGTCGAGTCCTTCGCGCAGGCTCTGGCCGACGCTCTGCACGGCGAAGTCGACGATGGTGGTGGTGCCGCCCCAGGCGGCGGCGCGGGTGCCGGTCTCGAAGGTGTCGGAGGCGAAGGTGCCGCCGAAGGGCAGCTCCATGTGGGTGTGGGCGTCGACGCCGCCGGGCAGCACGTAGCGGTCGGTGGCGTCGATGGTCCGGTCGGCGGTCCAGCCGGCCGCCGTGTCCGAGCCGTGGGCGGCGAGGGCGACGACGCGGCCGTCCTCGATCAGCACGTCGGCGTGGATTTCGTCGGCGGCGGTGACGACGAGACCGCCGCGGATGAGGGTGCGGGTGCTCACGGGACTTCTCCCCTGCCAACTAGAGGGACCTGAGGGCCTGTTCGAGGATCGCGGCGCCTTCCTCGGCCTCGGCGACGGTGAGCGAGAGCGGCGGGGCGATGCGCAGCGTGCTGGTGTCGTGTCCGCCGCCCTTGCCGATGAGCAGGCCGTTCTCGCGGGCGGCCTCCAGGACGGCGCCGGCCGCGTCCGGGTTCGCCCGGTCGGTGCCCGGTTCGGTGAGCTCGATGCCGATCATCAGGCCGCGGCCGCGGACCTCCCGTACGGCCGCGACTCCGGCCGCCGCAGCCCGGACGCGCTCGATGAGGAGGCCGCCGACGCGGCGGGCGTTGCCCTGGAGGTCGTGCTCCAGGAGGTAGGAGAGGTTGGCGAGGCCGGCGGCCATGGTGATCGGCGATCCGCCGAAGGTGGAGATCGAGTTGGCGTCGAGGCAGTTCATGATCTCGGCGCGGGCGACGACGCCGCCGACGGACATGCCGTTGCCGATGCCCTTGGCGAAGGTGAGGATGTCGGGCGGCCCGGCCTGGCCGTGGGCCTGCCAGCCCCAGAAGTGGTCGCCGGTGCGGCCCCAGCCGGTCTGCACCTCGTCGGAGATCCAGAGGATGCCGTGCCGGTCGAGGACGCGGCGGAAGGCGGCGTAGAGGCCGTCGGGCGGGGAGGTGAAGCCGCCGACGCCCTGGACGGGTTCGGCGATGAGGGCGGCCACGCCCGCGCGGGTCTGGCCGAGCATGTCCTCCAGGTCGGCGACGCACGCCTCGATGAACCGCTCGTCGGTGAGGCCGGCGTACGGACCGCGGCCGCGGACGCCGCCGTGCACGTACAGGGTCTGGAGCGGCGAGAGGCCGGTGGGCGACCAGGCGCGGTTGCCGGTGACGCCGATGGTGGAGAAGGAGCGGCCGTGGTAGCTGTTGCGCATCGCCAGGATCTGGTTCGAGCGGCGGTACGTGGTGGCGAGGAGCAGGGCCGCGTCGTTGGCCTCGGTGCCGGAGGTGGTGAAGAAGACGCGGGCGTCGGGGATGCCGGAGAGGCCGGCGACCCGCTCGGCGAGCTCCACCATGGGGCGGTTGAGGTAGAGCGTCGAGGAGTGGATGATCCGCCCGGCCTGCTCGGTGACGGCCTTGGTGACCTCGGGCAGGGCGTGGGCCGTCATGGTGGTGAGGATGCCGCCGAAGAAGTCGAGGTACTTGCGCCCTTCGGCGTCCCAGACGTGGCGGCCCTCGCCGTGGGTGATCTCGATGGGGTCGCGGTAGTAGAGGGCGATCCAGTCGGGGATGACGGCCTTGTGCCGGTCGTACAGGCTGCTCACGGCTGCACCAGCCCGTCGTACGCGTCGGGGCGGCGGTCCCGGTAGAAGGCCCACTGCTGCCGGACCTGCTCGATGAGGCCGAAGTCGAGGTCGCGGACGACGAGTTCCTCCTCCTTGTCGGAGGCGACGTCGCCGACGAACTGGCCGCGCGGGTCGACGAAGTAGCTCGTTCCGTAGAAGTCGTTGTCGCCGTACTCCTCGATGCCGACCCGGTTGATGGCGGCGACGAAGTACTCGTTGGCGACGGCGGCCGCGGGCTGCTCCAGCTGCCAGAGGTAGGAGGAGAGCCCGCGGTGGGTGGCCGAGGGGTTGTAGACCAACTGCGCTCCGTTGAGGCCGAGTTGGCGCCAGCCCTCCGGGAAGTGCCGGTCGTAGCAGATGTAGACCCCGACCCGTCCGACGGCGGTGTCGAAGACCGGCCAGCCGGCGTTGCCCGGGCGGAAGTAGTACTTCTCCCAGAAGCCCTTGACCTGGGGGATGTGATGCTTGCGGTACTTGCCGAGGTAGCTGCCGTCGGCGTCGATCACGGCGGCGGTGTTGTAGTAGAAGCCCTCGCCCTCGACCTCGAAGACGGGGACGACGACCACCATGCCGGTCTCGCGGGCGAGGTCCTGCATCCTCCGGACGGTGGGCCCGTCGGGGACGGGCTCGGCCCAGCGGTAGTGCTCGGGCTCCTGGACCTGGCAGAAGTAGGGCGCGTTGAAGACCTCTTGGAAGCCGATCACCTTGGCGCCCTGCCGGGCTGCCTCGCGGGCGTGCTCCTCGTGTTTGGCGATCATGGATTCGGTGTCGCCGGTCCAGGTGGCCTGGACGAGTGCGGCGCGTACGACGTCGGTCATGAGCTGCTCCTTCGGCACGGCGTCAGAGAGCCTCTACGCACGTAGACGCGATGCGTAGGAGGAGAACGTAAGCCCCGTCACACCCCGGAGCAAGACCGCCGCCGTGAAGCGGCCGGGTCGATCATGTTTCATACCCGAGTGGTCCACGTCGGACACGTACCGACACGTACGGACCCGTACGGATAGCGCCCCGGCGATGATCAGGACCGGGTGCTCCGTCCGCCCTCCCTCGGCGAGGCGGGGGACCTGCCCCGGCTGCCGGCCGGCGCGCTGCCGGCGGACGCCGACGGCGACCGGACGCCGACGGACGGACCGTCCGCGACCGGACCCGCCGGCAGGCAGCCGCGTCAGGAACGGCGCACCCGCGGGACCCCTCGCGCCCGCGCGGGCCGCGCGGGCCCGGCCGGCCCGGCGAGCGGCGTGACGTCGGCCGTCACGCTCCCGCCAGGCCCGCCACCCGCAGGGCGTGGAGCAGTTCGCGCTCCCGGGACGCGGACACCTCGCGGGCCGCGGCGATCAGTTGGGGGACGAGCCCGTGCGGATCCACGCCCGCGAGCCGGGCCGCGTCCTCGGGGGCCCTGACCCGGACGAACGCGGCGAGCAGGGCGTGCGCCTCGCGGTGGTGGGCCTCCGCGTGCAGCGCGGCGCACGCGGAGGCGAGTTCCTCGACCGGGCGGGCCACGCCCTGCCGGAGCAGCTGCTCGCAGTCGGCCGTCCGCCCCGCGTCGGCGAGCGCGCCCGCGACGGCGGCGAGCCGCGCGGGCGGCAGTGAGGCCGCCTCCCACAGCAGGGTGGACCAGTCGGCACCGAGCCCCGCCCGGTGCAGCTGCGCCGCGAGGGCGGGCAGCCGGGCAGGCGGTCCGCCGAGCGCTTCGCAGAGCAGGACGTGCGCCTCGCCGCTGCGACCCTGCGCACGGAGGCGCCGGAGGGCGTAGACGGCGTTGGCCGCGGCGCGGTCGGCCTCGGCCGGGTCCACGGCGGGAGCCTCGGCCACGGGGGCGGCGGATTCGGCGGCACCCCCGAAACGGGCTCCGCGGGGCGCCGCTCCCCCGACCGGGAGCGCGGGCAGTGGCGCCGGCTCCTCGACCGCCGTCTCGGCGCCCTCCTCCAGCCAGGCGTACCGGGCGCCCCGGGGGCGCCGCCTGGCGTGCTTCACGGCACCCGTCGGCGCCCCGGCCGTCACCGCCGCACCCGGTCCGGCACCGGCCCCCGCGCCCGTCACCCCTCCCCGCTCCAGTCGGGCGAGGCGGGCCGTCAGCTCGGCGACGCGGGCCGCCGCCCTGGCGTGGTCGTCGCGGCTCCAGGCGAGGTCGTGCTCCAGGCGCGCGGCCTCGGCCGGGTCCGGGGTGCCGCGCAGCCGCTCGGCGAGTTCACGGCTCCGGGTCTCGGCGTACCGGCGTTCGGCCTCCATGAGGTCCCTGCGCTCCGCGAGCGCCTCCGCTCCGCCGGGGCGGCCGTCGTGGGCGTCCGCGGCCGCCGCGCGCAGGACCCGGCCCCGGGCGGCGAAGGGCCCTCCGGGGGCTTCGCCGACGTCCTGGAGGAGGGATTCGACGACGTCCCACGGCAGGATGTCGGCGCCGTCGAGGCAGGCGCGCAGGCCTTCCGGGTCGCGGGCGGCGAAGACCTCGTACCAGCCGCCCTCCGGCCGCGCGCGGCCGGTGAGCTCGGCCAGCCAGCGCGTGAACGCGGCAACCTCCGCCGGGAGTTGATACACCGTCATGCGTCACGCACCTGCCCCGCAGTCGACTGGAACCTTCCGGTCCGCGGGTATTGGACCGCAGTCGTGTTACGGGACGACTACGGACTGTTTTCATCCGGATGTGCGGGGGTCAGAACGTCACGACGATCCCGGTGTGCGGGCGCTTGCCGAGCCGGACGATCATGGCCGGCACGTCGGTCAGCCAGTACTGCCAGGTGTACTTGCGCGAGAGCAGGCGCCGGATCCGGCGCAGCTCCTCCCCCTCCACGAGGCGTCCCGTACCGGCGAACCGCTCGGCGCCCTCGGCGATGTTGCCACGCAGGTCGCAGACGGCGACCTCGACCCGTGGGTCGTTGCGCAGGCGCTTGACCTTCCAGGAGTCGGAGCGGGTCCACACGTACAGCTCGGAGCCCTCCACCGCGTACCAGACGGGTGTCGCGACCCCCGTGCCGTTCTTCCGGAAGGTTGTCAGGCTGACGTAGCGGCCGCGCCGCAGCTCTTCGGGCATCATGCCCGGCAGCCTAGGCGGGCGGGGCGTCCGAGACGTACGCGGATGCCCCTACGCCACGGAGCCCGCCCGCTCGTAGGCGGCGCGGGCCTCGGTGATCTCGGGGGCGTGGGTGCGCGCCCAGTCGCACGCCGTGTCGAGCGGGGCGAGGAGGGACCGGCCGAGGCCGGTGAGGGCGTACTCGACGCGCGGCGGGTTCTCGTCGTGGACGGTACGGGTGAGGAAGCCGTCGCGCTCCATGGAGCGGAGGGTCTCGGTGAGGACCTTGGGGGTGATCCAGTGCAGGGGGACGCGGAGTTCGGAGAAACGGCGGGGCGTCCCGTCCTCCAGGCAACGCAGCACCATCGGCGTCCACTTGCCTCCGCCGACGCGGATGGGCTGGGCGTGCGCGCCGCAGTCGGGATCGCGGAAGAGCGAGGGACTCAGCGGCTCCGGGGAGGGCTTCTCGATCATGCCGTCGACGCTAGCCCAGTACCGTTGAAGTAACCAGGGGTGCCCGTTCTACGGTCCGGCCATGGACAACGACACCAGCAGGAACATCATCGTCTTCGGGGCCGGCGGGCGCGTCGGCCGGGCGGCCGTCGCCGAGGCGGTGGCCCGGGGCCACCGGGTGACGGCCGTGGTCCGCGACCCGGCCGCGCACGGCGACCTGGAGGGCGCGGGAGTCGCGCTCGTGCGGGGGGACGCGACGGACGCGGCCTCGGTGGCGGCGCTCGCGGCGGGCCACGACGCGGCGGTGAACGCGGCGGTCCGTCTCGACGTGCCCTCGGTGGACTTCTTCACGGCCACGGCGAAGGCACTGGTCGCCGGCCTCACCGAGGCGGGCGTCGGGCGGCTGCTCACCCTGGGGATCGCCACGACCCTGGAGACCGCTCCCGGGGTGCGACTCATGGACGCGCCCGACTTCCCGGAGCGGTACCGGACGTTCTCCCAGGGGCACGTGGCCGAGTTCGAGCTGCTCACGACGGAGGCCGGGCCCGGGCTCGACTGGCTGATGGTGGTTCCGGGGATCGACCTGGACGCGGAGGCGGAGCGGACGGGCGGCTACCGGACGGCGGTGGGCACGGTGATCGACGGCCCCGGCCGTATCTCCCACGCCGATCTGGCACTCGCCCTCCTGGACGAGATCGAGCGCCCGAACCACAGCCGGGTGCAGCTGGCCGTCTCCGTCTGAGAGACCGGTCAGACGGGGGCGGGGGCGCAGTGCGCCACCAGCTCGTCCATGGAGAGGCCGAGGACCCCGGCCAGGGCCGCGACGGTGAAGAAGGCCGGGGTCGGGGCGCGGCCGGTCTCGATCTTGCGGAGGGTCTCGGCGGAGAGACCGGCGGCCGCGGCGATCTCCACCATGGACCGCTCGCCGCGCGCCTCGCGCAGGAGCAGGCCCAGGCGCTCGCCGCGCTCGCGCTCTTCGGGGGTCAGGGGTGTGCGCACCATGCCGACCATTCTAATACCGGTATAGTAATTGGTCATGGTGGAGATCAAGACGAACGAATCCCTGGCGGCCATGCGTGAGGCGGGGCGGGTGGTGGCCCGCGCCCTGGCGGCCGTACGGGAGAAGGCGGCGCCCGGTGTGCGGCTCACCGAGCTCGACCGGGCCGCGCGCGACGTGCTCGCCGAGGCGGGTGCCGGCTCGCCCTTCCTCGGCTACCACCCGGACTGGGCCCCGGTGCCGTTCCCGGCGGTCGTGTGCGTCTCCGTCAACGACGCCATCGTGCACGGCATCCCGGACGGCACCCGGCTGGCACCGGGCGACCTCGTCTCCGTGGACTGCGGGGCGACGCTGGGCGGCTGGGCCGGCGACTCGGCCGTCAGCTTCACGGTCGGTCCCGCCCGTCCGGAGGACACACGGCTGATCGCCGCGGCGGAGGAGGCCCTGGAGGCCGGCATCGCCGCGGCCGTCGTCGGCAACCGCATCGGCGACATCGCCCACGCGATCGGCCGGGTCTGCCGGGACGCGGGGTACGGCATCCCGGACGGCTTCGGCGGCCACGGCATCGGCCGCGCCATGCACGAGGACCCGGGCGTCCCCAACGAGGGACGCCCGGGCCGGGGCATGCGGCTGCGCCACGGCATGGTGCTCGCGATCGAGCCGATGCTCATCGGCGGCGGCACGGACGAGCACTACACGGCGCGGGACGGCTGGACGATCCGTACGTCCGACGGCTCGCGCGCGTCCCACGCCGAGCACACGGTGGCGATCACGGACGACGGCCCGCGCGTCCTCACCGCCCTGTGACCGTGGGCCGTCAGGACGTCGGCCGTACGACCATCGCCGAGCCGCCGCCCCTGCGGACCGTCTCCGCGGCGGCCACCCAGCGGCCGTCGGGGAGGCGCTGGACGCCGGTCGCCGCGCCGATCTCCGGGTTCTGCCGGAAGCCGTGTCCGATGCCCTCCAGCTCGGTCCTCAACGGGCTGTTCCACAGGGCCGGTTCGAGTTCGGTGGTGGCCTGGTTGCGCTGGCTGGCGCGCGGCGCGGCGATCGCGTCGACGAGCGGGAGCCCCCGGTCGACGACGCCGGTCAGCGTCTGGAGGACCGTGGTGATGATGGTCGCGCCGCCCGGGGAGCCGAGCGCGAGGACGGGCCGGTCCTGCCGGTCGAGGACGACGGTCGGGGACATCGAGGAGCGCGGCCGCTTGCCGGGACCGGGCAGGTTCGGGTCGTGGACGGCCGGGTTCGCCGGGGCGAAGGAGAAGTCGGTCAGCTCGTTGTTGAGCAGGAAGCCCCGGCCGGGCACGGTGATGCCGCTGCCGCCGGTGGACTCGATGGTGAGCGTGTAGGCGACGATGTTGCCCCACTTGTCGGCCACCGTCAGATGGGTGGTGTTCTCGCCCTCGTACGTGGTCGGGGCGGCGGTCCCGCCGCTCGCGCACGGCACCGGACTGCTCGGGTCGCCGGGGGCGAGCGGGCTGGTGAGGGCGGCGTCGTCGCGGATCAGGCAGGCCCGGGAGTCGGCGAACCGCTGGGAGAGCAGTCCGCCCGTCGGCACGGACTCGAAGGCCGGGTCCCCGACCCAGCGGCCCCGGTCGGCGAAGGCGATGCGGCTGGCCTCGATGAAGCGGTGCAGGTAGCGGGCCTGGGAGGCGGTCGAGAGGTCGGTGCCCTCCAGGATGTTGAGCGCCTCGCCGACGCTCGTGCCGCCGGAGGAGGACGGGGCCATGCCGTAGACGTCGAGCCCGCGGTAGGAGACCTTCGTGGGCCTGCGGGACTCGGTGCGGTACGCGGCGAGGTCGGCTTCCGTCAGGTCGCCGGCGCGGACCTTCCGGGTGGCGCCCTCCCGGAGCGGGGGCGTGCGGACGGTGTTCACGATGTCCCGGGCGAGCGGCCCCCGGTAGAGGGCGCCGACGCCCTCGCGGCCGAGCGTCTCGTACGTACGGGCCAGGTCGGGGTTCTTGAAGACGGAGCCGACCACGGGCAGCTGCCCGCCGGGCAGGAAGAGCTCGGAGGTGGCGGGGAAGTCGCGGAAGCGGGCCTCGTTGGCCGCGGTCTGGGCGCGGAAGGTGGGATCGACGGTGAAGCCGTCGCGGGCGAGCCGCTCGGCTGGTTCGAGCAGGGTGCCGAGCCGCTTGGTGCCCCAGTTGTCGAGGGCGGTCTTCCAGGTGGCGGGGGTGCCGGGGGTGCCGACGCCGAGGCCGCTGGTCTGGCCCTCCTCGAAGGGGATGGGCTTGCCGTTCTCCGTGAAGAGGCCGGCGTCGGCGGTGCGGGGCGCGGTCTCGCGCCCGTCGACGGTCCGTACCGTACGGCTCTTCGCGTCGTAGTACACGAAGTAGCCGCCGCCCCCGATGCCCGCCGAGTAGGGCTCCGTGACGCCGAGGGCGGCCGCGACGGCGACGGCGGCGTCGACCGCGTTGCCGCCCTTGCGGAGCACCTCGATGCCCGCGGCCGAGGCGTCGGCGTCGACACTGGCCACGGCGCCGCCGTACCCGACGGCGACGGGTTCCTTGACGGGTGGGTCCACGACGGGCGGGGCCTTCGGGGGCGCGGCGGCGCCCATCGAGAGCACCGTCGCCGCGACGGCGAGAAGTGAGACCCTGCCAGCGGCGGATCGACGCATTCCTACCTCCAGTCAACGACCGTCCGCGCAGCGTAACTTCCCGCGCCGCCTTCCGTCAGGACCGCCTCGAACTGGAGGCCGGATCGCCGCTAGCATGCGCGGCCATGAACGACGACGTCCGCAACATCGTGCTCGGGGTCCTGGCGACCGGGGTCAGCGCCGCCCTCGGCTGGCTGGGCCGCACGTACCAATGGCGGCGCAGGCTCCGCCGCAAGCAGGCGTTCTTCGGTCTTCCGGGGAGCTCCGAGTGCCTGCTCGTGGTGAACAGGGAGTCGGGCGGCGACAGCTCGGTGCACCGCTACGACGTGTTCGCGCTGCTCGAACTCTGCGCGCTCATCAAGGACTGCGGGGCGCACGCGCGCATATTGCAGCACGACCAGGCGCACCAGGGCTTCGGCGACCGGACGGAGTTCTGCGTGGGCGGGCCCTATTCGAATCGCCGTATGGCCGCTCATCTGGCGACCCTGCTGCCCGGGCTCACGGTGAACACGGACGTGGAGCGGGGGCCGGATCAGGGTTCGTTCCTGATCGGCTCGGATCGCTACCGGATGGACGCGGGCGTCGAGGAGTACGTGATCCTGGCCCGTCTCATGGCGGGCGAGGACTGCCGGCCGGTCTTCCTCTTCTGCGGGCAGCGGGCCATCACCAACCAGGCCGCGACCCGCTACCTCGCCCGCCACTACGAGTCGCTGGCGCGCCGCCACCGCGACGGCTCCTTCGTGCTCCTCCTGAAGGTGGTCAACTCGCAGGCGTACGGCCCCGACGTGGTGGAGCTGGTGGCCGACGTCACGAGCGCGGCGCGGAGGGCCCCAGCGGCCGAACCGGCAGCGACTTGATCCCGTTGACGAAGTTCGAGACGAGCCGGCGGGGCGGCCCTGCGAGGGCCAGGCCGCCGCACGCCTCTCGCAGCTCCTCGTGGAACACCCGGAGCTGGAGCCGGGCGAAGTGGGCGCCGAGGCAGACGTGCGGGCCGTCGCCGAAGGAGACGTGCGGGTTCGGGGTCCGGCCGAGGTCGAGGCGGTGCGGGTCGGCGAAGACGCGCTCGTCGTGGTTGGCGGACGCGTGGAAGACGACGATTTTGTCGCCCTCCCGGATCTCCTGCCCGGCGAGTTCGGTGTCGCGGGCGGCGGTGCGCCGGAAGGAGAGCACGGGCGGGTGCACGCGGAGGAGTTCGTCCACGGCCGTGTCCATGGACACCTCCCCCGCCCACAGCCTCCGTTGTTCCGCGGGGTTCTCGGCGAGGGCGAGGACCCCGCCGGGGGCCGCGCTGCGGACGGTGTCGTTCCCGGCGACGGTCAGCAGGAAGAAGAACATCTCCATTTCGGCGTCGGCGAGTTCGGAGGCGGCGAGCACGCTCATGACGTCGTCGGCCGGGTGCGCGCGCTTGTACGCGGCGAGCTCCTGCGCGTAGCCGAACATCTCGGCGAGCATGGCGGGCGAGCGGGGGTTGACGGGCCGCCCGCCGGCGTCGAGGACCGGCGGCTCGTCCGGGTCCTGGTAGGCGATGACCCGCTCGGTCCAGGTGTGCAGCAGTCCCCGGTCGCTCGCGGGGACGCCGAGCAGGTCGGTGAGGTTGAGCAGGGCGTAGTCGTCGGTGACGGCCCGGACGAGGTCCACCTCGCCGCCGGCCGCGAGCGCGGCACCGAGCAGTTCGCGGGCCCGCTCGCGGGCGGTCACGGCGAAGCGCTCGATCCGCCCGGGCGTGAAGGCCCGGCTGACGAGCCGCCTCAGCCGGCCGTGTTCCGGAGGGTCCTGATTGAGCATCATGCGCCGGATGAAGGGCAGGTCCGCGGGGTCCGGGTCGCGGATCTGGGTGGCGCCGAGGTGCGAGGAGTACGTCCCCGGGTCCTTGAGCACCCGGACGACGTCGGCGTGCCGGGTGACGGCCCAGAAGCCGGACCCGGCGGGCCAGCCGAGGATCTCCGGCTCCTCCTGCCGGGCGACGGGGGCCCGGTCGCGGAGGACGCGGAAGCGGTCGTGCGGGATGCCCGCGGCGTAGATCCGCGGGTCGAACACGTCGGGTGGGACGATCCTGCTCTGCACCGGCCCTCCCGTCGGAGTGAAGACGTCACCATCATGACAGGTCAGAGCCGGTTTTCGTAGGACGGAACGCACAGTTCGAGAGCCTTGTCCGGGCTGTCCCCCGACTCCCAGAATCTCCGTCGTGCATCACACGGAGAACAGGGGGCACATGGGGAACGCGGGGAAGTACGGCCAGGACGCGGTGCTGCGGGCGCGGGTCCTGCTGCTCGGGTCGGAGGAGCCGAGCCTCCGGGAGCGGCTGGACGCGTATCGGGTACTGGCGGAGGTGAGCCCGCGGGCGTATCTGCCGAAGCTGGTGGACGCGCTTTTCGAGCGGGCCCGCGATTTCGAGGATCCGGAGATCCTCCGGGCCCTGTACGGCGAGGCGGCGACCGCGGCGCGGCGGTTCGGCCCGGACGTGCGGGACGGGGAGGAACGGCTGAGCCGCGCCCTGGGCAACTACGAGCACGCGCTGTTCGCCCTCGGCCGGCGGTCCGAAGGGCTGGCGGTGTGCGAGGAGTTGGCGGAGGCCGGACGGTCCGGACGGCTCGCGGTCGTGCTGGCCGAGGAGGGTCGGCACGGGGAGGCGGCCGAACTGCTCGGCCGGAGCGTCGCGCCCGGGGGCGCGGACGTGTCCGGAGACGCGGACGTGTCCGAGTGGACGCTGATCGAGTGGGCGGCCGCGCTCGACGCGGCCGGGCGGCACGAGGAGGCCCTGGAGGTGTTCGCGCGCGTCGTGGACGGCGCGCGGCGCACGGCGGCGGACGACCGCTCCCCGCTGGCCTCCCTGGTGTGGAAGCTGGAGCAGTACGCCCGGATGCTCCGGGCGGCCGGGCGCCCGGCCGAGGAGGCCGCCGCGGGGAGCGAGATCCTGGCCCTGCTCGCCCGTCTCGCGAAGGGCGGCGAGCCGGTGAGCTGGAGCAACATCCAGGCCTGGTGGGCCACCCTCCTCGTCCTCTCGGGCCGGCCGGACGAACCGGTCGCCACTCCGGACGCCCCCCTGCCGGCGTTCGGGGTCCACCCGGTCCACGGCTGGTCTCCCGACGTGCGGGAGGAATACGCCGCTTCGATCCCCGCCCTCGAACGACGGACGGAAGCCCTGCGCGACTCGGGCGATCTTCCTGGACTGATCGCCACCCACCGCCGCCTGACGGTCCGCCGGGCACTCCGCTGGGAGACGTCCGGCCGCAGGACCGAGGAGTCGCTCCGCCCGTCCTTCGACGAGGCCGTGGCGCTCGCCCGCCGCCCGACCGCCGACCCGGGCGCGCTCGTCCGCGCCCTCACCGACCGGTCCATGTTCCTCCTCGCCGTCCAGCGGTACGAGGAGGCCCGTGCGGACTACGCGGAGGCCGTCGCGCTTCGGCCAATCGTTACCCGCACGTAACTTACCGACCGGTTACCACGGGTAAGGCGCTCCGGTTACCGTCGGGTCACTTTCACTGCCCCCACAGTGCCCCGTGAGGAGTGCCCCGTGCGCACATCCCTGGTCCTCGCCGTCTCGGCCGCTCTCGTGGCCGGGACGGCCCTCGGGCTCGCGCCCGCCGCCCAGGCCGCCGACACCGCCGGTTCCCTCCGCTTCGTCGACATCGCCGGG
>NZ_JAINVG010000035.1 GCF_020400725.1 Streptomyces sp. NK15101
CTCGGCCTGTGGAGCGCAGGTAAGACCGGGACTCGTCCCGGCGCAGCGCGAAGAAGCAGGAACCCGCCGAGGCGGCCGACCGGCCGCGGCAGGAATCCACGTGCTTCAGCGCAGGGAGCGGAGTCAATCCTCGGAGTTCGCCTTCGCCAAGGCCTTCAAACGGGAGTACGGGGTGGCGCCCGGCCGGTACCGCAAGGGTGCCTGAGGGCTCCCGCCGCCCGGTGCCGCACCTCACACCGGGGGCCGCGACGGAATGAAGGAGGCCGGGCGGGACGTTGCCCCCGTGGAACACCCACCACGGACCACCCCACCGGAACCCCCGGCAACCCCCTCGGAGAGAAGTCACATGCGCGTCGAGATCTGGAGCGACATCGCCTGCCCCTGGTGCTACATCGGCAAGGCCCGCTTCGAGAAGGGGCTCGCGGCCTTCGCCCACCGCGACGACGTCGAGGTCGTGCACCGCTCCTTCGAGCTCGACCCGAACCGCGCCAAGGGCGACACCGGCCCCGTCCTGGAGATGCTGGCGAAGAAGTACGGCCGCACCCTCGAAGAGGCCCGGGCCATGGAGGCGCACGTCGCCTCGAACGCGCACTCCGAGGGCCTCGAGTACCTCACCGACGGCCGCGACCACGGCAACACCTTCGACATCCACCGGCTGCTGCACCTCGCCAAGGAGCGCGGCCGCCAGAGCGAGCTCCTGGACCTGGCCTACCGCGCCAACTTCGCCGAGGAGCGCTCCGTCTTCGACGCCGAGACCCTGGTGGCGCTGGGTGTGGAGGCCGGTCTCGACGCGGCCGAGGTCCGGGCCGTCCTCGCCGACGAGTCGGCGTACGCCGAGGCCGTACGGGAGGACGAGCGGGAGGCCGCCGAACTCGGCGCCACCGGCGTGCCGTTCTTCGTCCTCGACCGCCGCTACGGCGTCTCCGGCGGCCAGCCCGCCGAGGTCTTCACCCAGGCCCTGGAGCAGGCCTGGCAGGGCCGCGTCCTCCAGCCGGTCGGCGCCGACGCGGAGGTCTGCGGCCCGGACGGGGCCTGCGAGGTCCCGTCGGCCTGACCGCTCTCCGCCGCACAGTGTCTGACCTGCGGAGATAAGCGCGGCTTGGATCTCCCCACGATCGAATCGCCATTGACGGCCGATCGTGGGGAATCCAGGGTGGGGGACATGGAATCCCTTGTCCAGCCGCTCGGCGGCGCCGAGTTCGCGCCCAGGAACACCTACCTGAACACCTCCGCCTGCGGACTGCTGCCCCGCCGGACCGTCGAGGCCGTCACCCTCCTCGCCGAGGAGACCGCCGCCGGCCGCGCCGGCGGCGCCGGCAGCTTCGACATCGTCGACGAGGCCCGCGCCGCCTTCGGCCGGATCGCCGGCGTCTCCCACGAGCGCGTCGCCGTGGGCAGCTCGGTCGCGGTCCACTGCGGGATGATCGCCCAGTCGCTGCCGGCCGGGTCCGAGGTCCTCTTCCCGGAGGGCGACTTCTCCTCCGTCATCACCCCCTTCACGATCCGCGGCGACCTCAAGACCCGCTTCGTGCCCCTGGACCGGCTCGCCGAGTCCGTCCGGCCCGGGACGGCGCTCGTCGCCTTCTCCGCCGTGCAGTCGGCGGACGGCCGCACGGCCGACTTCGCGGCGATCCGGGAGGCGGCGGCCGCCCACGGCGCCCGCACCCTCCTCGACGCCACCCAGTCGGCGGGCTGGCTGCCGCTGGACGCGGGGGAGTGGGACTACACGGTCGCCGGCGGCTACAAGTACCTGCTCTGCCCGCGCGGCGCGTCCTTCCTGACCGTCACGGAGGAGGCGCAGGACTCGCTGCTCGCGATCCACGCGGGCTGGGTCACGGGCGAGGAGCTGTGGGTCAACAGCTACGGGCCGGTCCGTGAACTGGCCCGCTCCGCCCGCCGGTTCGACGAGCCGGCCGCGTTCCTCTCGTACCACGGGGCGGCCCGTTCGCTCGCCCTCCTGGAGGAGATCGGCATCGAGCGGATCGAGGCCCACGACAAGGGGCTCGCGGCCCGCTTCCGCGCCGGGCTCCTCGACCTCGGGCACGCGCCGGTCATGGACGACTCGACGGTCGTCGCCGTCCCCGGCCTGGGGGACCGGGCGGACGCCCTGCACGACGCGGGCGTCCTGCTCTCGGCCCGCGCCGGCAATCTGCGGGCGTCGTTCCACCTGTACAACACGGCGGCGGACGTGGACCGCGCCCTGGACGTCCTGGCGGGCTGATCCCCGGCGGACGGCGGCGTCCTGGCGGGCGCCGCCGTGCCCGTGGGCCGGCGGGCCGCGCCGGACCCGGCAGGGCGAGCCTCGGCAGGCCGGGTCCGGTGGGGCGGTCCCGGCAGGCCCGGCCCGGCGGAGCGAGCCCCGGCAGGTCCAGTCCGGGGGAGCGGTCTCAGCAGACCGGCCCGGCGGCCTCCTCGCCCGCCTCCTCGGTCAGGTTCCCGCCCACGAGTCCGAGCAGGCGGGCGAGCTCCGCCCGGTCGGCCGGGGCGAGTCCGGCGAGCGTGCTCTCCTCCAGGTCCGCCCACGCGCCCTCGACCCCGGCGCGCAGGGCCAGGCCCTTCTCCGTCGCCTCGACCAGGACCGCGCGCCGGTCGGCCGGGTCCGGGCTGCGGCGGACGTATCCGCACTGCTCCATGCGCTGGAGCATCTTCGTCACCGTGGAGGGGTCGAGGCCGAGCGACTGGATGAGCTCCGACTGGCGGACCGCCCCGCAGTCCCACAGGCGCATCATCATCAGTTCCTGGCCCGGATAGAGGCCGAGGTCCCGCAGCCGCCGGCCCATGGCGATCCGGTGGAGCCGCGCGACCCACGCCAGGGTGTGGCTGACGGTCCCGCCGCAGGCGGCGGGCGGCGAGTCGGCGGACGGCGCCGACTCGGTACAGACGGGGTCGGTTCCTGGCATGCGGGCTCCTCGGAACGGCTTTCCCACAAGATTACCTTGGTCGGCCAATGAATGGGTTACAGTGAACGCGGCCCAATTACTTGGCCGACCACATATTTTTGTGAGGGACAGCCGTGACCACTGCATTCGACCCGATCGACCTTGCCGGCACCCGCCTCGCCAACCGCATCGCGATGGCCCCGATGACCCGCAGCCGCGCCAACGGCGAGGACGGCACCCCCACCGCGATCGTCGCCGAGTACTACGCCCAGCGCGCCTCGGCCGGACTGATCATCAGCGAAGGGGTCCAGCCCGTCCCCGAAGGACAGGGCTACCCCGACACCCCCGGGCTCCACAGCCGCGAGCAGATCGCCGCCTGGCGCCGGGTCACCACCGCCGTCCACGAGCGCGGCGGCCGGATCTTCGCCCAGCTCATGCACTCCGGCCGGATCGGCCACCCCGACCTCCTCGACGGCGACCTCCACCCCGTCGGCCCCTCGCCCGTCGCCGCCGCCGGCCAGGTCTACACCCACGAGGGCCCCAAGGACTTCGTCACCCCGCGCGAACTCACCGGCGACCAGGTGCGCGAGGCGATCGCCGGCTTCGCCTCCGCCGCCCGCAACGCCGTCGAGGCCGGCTTCGACGGCGTCGAGATCCACGGCGCCAACGGCTACCTGATCCAGCAGTTCCTCGCCTCCGGCTCCAACCACCGCACCGACGAGTGGGGCGGCCCGGTCGAGAACCGCATCCGCTTCGCCGTCGAGGTCGTGAAGGCCGTCGCCGCCGAGATCGGCCCCGAGCGCACCGGCCTGCGCATCTCCCCGGCCAACACCTTCAACGACATCAGCGAGACCGACACCGAGGAGCTCTACACCCGGCTGCTCACCGCGATCGAGCCCGTCGGCATCGCCTACCTCCACGTCCTGGAGACCGCCCCCGAGCGCCGCCCGCTCGTCCTGGACCTGCGCAAGCGGTTCGCCGGCACCTTCATCCTCAACCCGGCCACCGGCGCCGACCCGACCGGCACCGAGTCCCTGGCCCTGATCGAGGACGGCACCACCGACCTCGTCGCGTACGGCAGGCTCTTCATCTCCAACCCCGACCTGCCCGCCCGCCTGCGGACCGGCGGCCCCTACGCCACCCCGGACCCCGCCACCATGTACGCCGGCGGCCCCCAGGGCTACATCGACTACCCGGCGCTCTGAACCCTGATCTGCCGGACAGACCCTGGCCCGGACACGGAGAAGGCGGGGACCCGGACGACCGGACCCCCGCCCTCCCGCGCACGGCACGGGTGACGCGTACGGGCTCCTACCAGGCCTCCGCGACCGCCCGGCGCGCGCCTTCCAGGTCCACCGCGCGGCCCGACTCGCCGAGCGCCGCGCCCAGGGCGGCGAGCGAGGACCGCACGGCCCCCGGGGTCGCGTCCACCCCGTAGTGGTTGACCCGGATCATCTCCTTGGCCAGCGCCCCGCCGCCCGCGATCAGCGGCAGCGACGGGTCGGCCGCGAGGGCCTTCGCCACCAGCTCCGAGGCGTCGACGCCCGCGGGCGTGCGCAGCGTCGTCGCCACCGGCGCCGCGTCCTTCGCCTCGTACACGTACGGCTCCAGGCCCCCGCCCAGGGCCAGCGCGCCCGCACGGGTCGCGGCCGCCGCCGAGGCGTGCCGGGCCGTCAGCGCGTCCAGGCCCTCGGCCTCGATCCGCTCCAGACAGGCCTCCAGGGCCAGCATCTCCAGCTGCGCCGGAGCGTGCAGAAGGGCCTTGCGGCCGCCGTCGATCCAGCGCTCCTTCCAGTCCAGGAGGGAGAGGTACGAGCGGCGCGGCGCGGCCGGGTTGGCGGCGAACCGCTCCCACGCCCGCGCGCTCACCGACACCGCCGACACGCCCGCGGGCCCGCCCATCGCCTTCTGCGCGCCGATGATGCACATGTCCACGCCCCAGGCGTCCGGCAGCACCGGCTCGGCGCCGATCGACGCCACGGCGTCCAGGTAGAACAGCGCCCCGTGCGCGCGCACGACCTCGCCGATCTCCGCCACCGGGTTGGTGTTCCCGGTCGCGGCCTCGGCGTGCACCAGCGACACGAAGTCGATCTCCGGGTGTTCGGCGAGCGCCCGCTCCACCTGCTCCGCCGTCACCGCCGTGTGGAAGGGCACCTCCAGGTCGACCACGGTCGCCCCGCAGTCCCGCAACCAGTTCCCGAAGGTCTGGCCGTAGGGGCCGGTGACGACGTTCAGCGCGGTCGAACCGGCCCGCGCGCCGCTGCGGATGCACCCCTCCAGGGGCAGCAGCGCCTCGCCCTGGGTGATCACCACGTCCTGCTCCGTGGAGAGCAGGGCGGCCACCCGGCGCTCGATCGACGCGAACTGCGCGGCGGTCATCGGAGCCAGGTCCAGCAGCGGATGTGTCACGGTCACGGAGGTTCCTTCTTCGGTGTCGCATGCGTGTGGCATACATCGGGATCGGGCTCGTGCCAGCGTAAGCGCTTCCCGGTTCCCGGTCGGAGACGGTGCGCCGTCACGGTGGTGTCCGGAACGCGTCACAGGCCTCGAACCACCGCGCTCAGGCGCTTCCCCCGGAGCCCCGCCGGTGGGATGTTGCGGGCGGAGCGGCCCGCCCGTCGGAGGCCGCCGGTACGGAACGGGGTGGACACCATGGCTCGGAGAAGCGGCAGAACCGGAACCGTCACGATCGGAAGAGCGCGGCCGCGCAAGGCGCTCGTGGCCGCCGCGGCGCTCGCCGTCGCCGCACCGCTGACCCTCGCCGTCCCGGGAAGCGCGGGAGCCACCGGGGTGGTGTGGGCGTCCGCGGCCCGCCCGATCGTCTTCGCCCGCTACGACACGGCGACGCCCGTCGAGGACCTGTACACGATCTCCCCGGCCGGCGGCCCGACCGTCGCGCTCACCCACACCCCCGGCGTCAGCGACGTCATGCCCAGCTGGTCCCCGGACGGGAAGCGGATCGCATTCCTCCGCCACAGCCTCGACGGCACGGTCGACGGCATCTGGACGATGAAGAGCGCGGGCGGCGACCTGAAGCCCGTACCGGGCACCGGGGGCGCCTCCGACCCGGCGTGGTCCCCGGACGGCAAGCGGATCGCCTACTCCAGGCCGGTCGGCACCCAGCGCGAGATCTACGTGGCCGACGTCGACGGCACCCCCGCCACGCGGCTCACCAGCACCACCACGGCGGACGAGTTCCACCCGACGTGGTCCCCGGACGGCGCGTACCTGGCGTTCAGCCGCGCGGACGCCTCCGGATACAGCCGCCTGATGCGGATCCGACTGGCCACCCTGACCCAGACGCCGATCACCGGGGCCGCCTCCCAGGACTGGTCGCCCGACTGGTCGCGCGGCAACCGGATCGTCTTCAGCCGGGTCGACTCCACCGGCTTCGCCCACCTCCACGTCGTCCGCCCCGACGGCACGGGAGCGATCCGCATCACCTCGGCCCGCGCCAACGACAAGTCCCCCTCCTGGTCGCCGGACGGCCGGCGCCTGGTCTTCACCCGGGGCGGCACCGACGACGCGGACCCCGAGCACCTCTTCCTGGTACGGGCCGACGGCACCGCGCCCACCCAGCTCACCAAGACCGGCTCGCACGACCTGGAGGCCGACTGGCGCCCGTGACGGCCCTGCCGGGAGCGTGACGAAGACCGCCGCCCGGGGCCCGGGCGGCGGCTCGTAGAGTGCGGGTATGAGCGATCACGAGGTGCTGCACGTGAAGGGGCGGGTGCTCGTCGGCCCGGAGGACGTCCGCGACGAACTGTGGTGCGTAGACGGGCGGATCACCTTCGACCGGCCCGCCGCCGAGGCCGTCACCGTCGAGGGCTGGGTGCTCCCCGGACTCGTCGACGCCCACTGCCACGTGGGCCTCGACCGGCACGGCCCCGTCGACGAGGCCACCAGCGAGAAGCAGGCCCTCACCGACCGGGACGCCGGCACCCTGCTCATCCGGGACGCGGGCTCGCCCTCCGACACCCGCTGGATCGACGGGCGCGAGGACCTCCCGAAGATCATCCGGGCGGGCCGGCACATCGCCCGCACCCGCCGCTACATCCGCAACTACGCCCACGAGATCGAGCCCGCGGACCTCGTCGCCCACGTCGGCCGCGAGGCCCGCCGCGGCGACGGCTGGGTCAAGCTCGTCGGCGACTGGATCGACCGCGAGGTGGGCGACCTCACCGCCTGCTGGCCGCGCGCCGAGGTCGAGGCGGCCATCGCGGAGGCGCACCGGCTCGGCGCCCGGGTCACCGCGCACTGCTTCGCGGAGGACTCGCTCCGCGACCTCGTCGAGGCCGGCATCGACTGCGTCGAGCACGCCACGGGCCTCACCGAGGACACCATCCCGCTCTTCGCCGAGCGGGGCGTGGCGATCGTCCCGACCCTCGTCAACATCGCGACCTTCCCGCACCTCGCCGACGGCGGCCAGGAGAAGTTCCCCCGCTGGTCGGCGCACATGCGCCGGCTCCACGAGCGGCGCTACGACACCGTGCGGGCCGCCTTCGACGCGGGCGTGCCCGTCTTCGTCGGCACCGACGCGGGCGGCTCCCTCGCCCACGGTCTGGTCGCCGAGGAGGTCGAGGAACTGACCAGGGCCGGCATCCCGCCGCTCGACGCGCTCTCGGCCACCGCCTGGGGGGCCAGGGCCTGGCTGGGCCGCCCGTCCCTGGAGGAGGGCGCCCCGGCCGACCTCGTCGTCTACGGAGAGGACCCGCGCGCGGACGTCCGCGTCCTCGCGGCGCCGCGCCGGGTCGTCGTCAACGGCCGGGTCGTGGGCTGAGCCCGGGCCCGGCCGGGCCCCGTCCGGTCAGCGGCTCAGGAACGCCAGCCGGGCCCGCTTCTCCGGGATGAAGACCTCCGGCAGGTCCACCTCGGGGAGCACGACCTCCGGGCCCAGTTCGAAACCGGCCCGCAGCATGCGGGCGATCGCCTTCTCGTTGGCGGCGTCGGGCTCGATCACGATCCGGGTGTGGTCCGTCAGCGAGAAGTCGACGAGCGCGGTGAGCAGCCGGCCCGTGAAGCCGGCCTCGGGGGCGAGCCCCGGCGCGACGAACAGGTGCACACCGATGTCGCCGGGCCGCACCTCGTAGCACTCGCCCACCCGGTCCGCCGCCGGGTCGTACGTCTGGAAGAGGGCGACCGGCTCCCCGTCCCGGCTGACCAGGTAACCGTGGTGCGTGGTCAGCGAGTCGAGGTGCGCGTAGACCTCCCGGACCTGCTCGACGGTGGTCCCGACCATGCCCCAGAAGCGGGCCCGCTCCTCGTTGACCCAGCCGTGCAGGAGCGGCGCGTCCCCGGCGGGGTCGACGGGGCGGACCGTGACGGTCCCGAAGCCCTCGACGGTCTGGACGTGTACGGCGGTGGTCATCCCTGCTCCTTCGTGAGCTTCTGCCAGTCGGTGGTGACGGGGGCGAGTTCGCCCCGCAGCCACAGGGGGAGTTGGTCGCGGTGGTGCGGGTCGCCGGGGACGCCGGACGCGCCGAACGGCACGATCCAGCCGCTCCGCTCCCGGTCGGCGAGGTCCCAGACGTACCGCGCGGCGGAGGCGCGGGCGCTGCGGTCGGTCCAGCCGGGCACGCTGGACGTGGAGAGCACGCAGTCGTGGTCCCCGCCGAGCCCCGGCCACCGGTCGTCGTCCGGGTCGGGCAGCGCCTGCCAGGGCGCGAGCCGGTGCGTCACGCCCCAGGCGGCGGGCGGTTCCCCGGCGCCGACCTCGTCGAGCGCCTCGCGCACGATCCGGTCGACGTCCCCGGCGGGCACGGGCCCGGCCACGAGCAGCGTCTCCAGGGCGAAGGCGACGCGCGGCCCGAGCGCCAGCCAGGGCCGGAACAGCTCGGGGTACGGGGCGGGTTCGCGCAGCGCCGCGAAGGCCTCGTGTCCGGCGAGCCGGCGCACGACGGCCCCGCGCACGGCCGCGTAGAGCCCGGCGTCGACGCTCTCCGCGTCCATCCGCCGGTCCCAGCCGAGCAGCCGCCGCCGGACGTCGGAACCGGCGGGGGAGAGGCGGGCGGTCCGACCGCCCCCGGGGCCCGGGGACATGGTGAGGCCGGCGCTCGCGAGGGCGGCCGCGTCGCCGGGGGCCGCGTCGACGGCTCCGGCCGCGCCGTCCGTCTCGGTGCCGACCACCGCGGCGGCTTCCCCGGTGGCGCCGGCCACCGGATCCTCGCCCGCGCGCCGTACCGCCTCCAGGAGGCGGGCCGCCGAGGGGTTGTCGGTGTCCCTGTGGATCGCGGCCGTCGTCTCCGGGGTCCAGGCCGCCGAGGCGCGGAGCAGCTCGTCGATCCGGGCCGCCCGGTGCGGTGGCGCGAACTCGACGCCCAGCGGCGCCGCCAGGCCCCGGGCGTTGGCCATCACGGCGTGCCCGCGGACCTCGGCGCGGGGCAGCGGGGCCGGCGCGTCGGCCCAGGCGTGCGCCGGGTCCCAGGCGGGCACGACGCGCAGGGAGTTGGCCCGGTCCCGTACCGGCACGTGGCCGGCGACCCGGTGCAGGAGACCGCCCCGGGTGTCGGCGGCCTGGACGACGTTCACCGGCTCGACCCAGCCGTCGAGGGCCGCGTCCACGTCGGCGACGGTCCGGGCGCGCAGCAGCGCCGGCAGCGTCCCGAAGCCGAGCTCCCCGGTGACCCGCGGCGGGTGCCGCAGGCTCAGGCCCTCCCACTCGGCGGAGCCGTCCAGGGGCCCGCCGATGATCACCGGCCCCCGGTCCGTCTCGATCACCTCGACCTCCACCGGTTCCGCGTCCGCGACCCCGACCGTCTCCGTGTGCGCGGCCGCCGGGGCCCAGCCGTCGGGGCCGAGGGCCTCCACGGTGCCGTCGGGGAGCCGCCGCAGCCGTTCCCGGTACAGGTCCTGGTAGTCCGCCATCGCGTTGGTGATCGCCCAGGCCACCGGTCCGGCGTGGCCGAAGTGGGCGAGGCCGGGAACGCCGGGCACGGCCAGGCCCACCACGTCGTACTCGGGACAGGCGAGCCGGATCTGCTGGTAGACGCCCGGCGCCTCGATGAACCGGTGCGGGTCGCCGGCCACCAGGGCCGCCCCGCTCGCGGTCCGTCCGCCCGCCACGACCCAGCCGTTGGAGCCGGCGGTCCCGGGCCCGTCGGTCGCGAAGAGCTCCGTCCACTCCTCGCCGAGCCGCCGGGCGACCTCGTCCCGCCACAGTTTGGTGGGGAAGCCGGCGAAGAGGATGTGGGTCGAGAGCCAGACGGCGAGCGGGGTCCACGGCTCCCACCGGCCGGGCGCGAGGCCGGTCCCGGCGAACTCGGGTGCGCGGCCCGCCCCTTCGGCGAGGCCGTCGTTGACGCCGTCCGCGTAGGCGCGCACCCAGGCCGCGGTCGCCGGGTCGGTGCGGTCGAGCCGCTCGAAGCAGCGGCGGGCGGTGTCCGCGAGCCGGGCCCGCCGGACGAACGCGTCCCAGTCGAGCTCGGCGGCACCGAGGAAGGCGGCGCTGGTGCCCCGGGCCCGGTGCCGTTCGACCTCCAGCTGCCAGGCGCGGTCGCGGGCGGTGGTCCGCCCCTGGGCGAAGGCGAGTTCCTCCGGGTCCGCAGCCCGCAGATGGGGGACGCCCCAGGCGTCCCGGTAGACCTCGATGCTCACGGAGACCCCGATCCCGTCCATGTCCGACCGTACGGATGTGGCCACCCTTCTTAGGTTAGGCTGGCCTAAATTAATCTACAGGAGTCCGGGGTCGGGAACTCTCACCGGGTTGACGATCCGTGACCCGGCGACATCGCTGATCGTTGTCACCGATCCCGCGCACGCCTGCCCGTACGAAACGCGCGGGACCCCCGAGAACGGTTGTGTCGAAAAAAATCGAAAATGAACACGGAAACCCCCCTTTGGAGTGAACTCACGCCAGGCGACTGCCGGTTCACTCTCCGTGCGTAAAGATTCCGATGTCTCGAGTCGCCGAGGCCGTGCCGACCCACCGTCCCCGTGGAGAGCGGCCGGCGACGCCATGTCTCCTGTGGGGGTTCCACCATCTTGAACAGCAACACCTTCCTGCCCGCACGTCGTTCCGCCGCCGCCGCGACCGTCGCCGCCCTGGCCGTCGGACCCGTGCTCCTCGCGGCCCCGGCGGCGCACGCCACGGGCGGCGAAGGGCGCTCCACCGCCGTCGTGCTGAGGGCGGGCCTCGACGTCTCCCTCCTCGGCAAGACCGTGAACGTGCCGGTGCGGGCCTCCCTCAACGAGGTCGAGGCGCCGGCGAGCGAGAGCGAGACCGCGCTCTCCGTGAAGGTGCAGGGGGCCGAGGGCGGGGAGCCGATCGACATCCTCAAGGCCGACGTCGCCACGGCGGACGCGACCGTGGACGAGAAGAAGGCCGAGGGGCACGTCAACCTCGTGAAGGCGCGGGTGCACGTCCCCGGGATCCCGCTGCTCTCCCTCGTCGAGGTCGAGAAGGTCACGTCCAAGGCGCTGTGCGAGGTGGGCAAGAAGCCGGTCGCCGAGTCCAACGTCCTCGGTCACGTGACCGTGTTCGGCAAGAAGACCACCCTGTCCGCGGGCGGCCGGACCCAGGTCGCCGTGCCGGGCGTCGGCGAGGTCACCCTGGACCTCTCCCGTACCTCGACGACCTCCCGCACCGCCGCGGCCACGGCCCTGGAACTCAAGGTCGAGGTCGACCCGCTGAAGCTCGGCGTCGCCGAGGTCAACGGCACGGTCACCCTCGCCGAGGCCACCTGCGAGACGCCCAAGGGCGCGGCCCCGACCCAGAAGCCCACCGAGAAGCCCACGGAGAAGCCCACCGGCAACCCGACCGACCGGCCCACGCAGCAGCCCTCCGTCAAGCCGAGCGACGCCGGCGGCATCAAGACGAACAACGGCGGCACCACGCCCACCGAGAACCTCGCCGAGACCGGCGGCAGCTCCACCACCCCGTACATCGCGGCCGGAGCGCTCGCCCTCCTCGTCGCCGGCGGCGGCGCGCTCGTCGTGACCCGCTCGCGCGCCCGCTCCCGCGACTGACGGCCCGAGGGGGAAGCGCCGGGGGGCGCCGGGAGGGAAGCGAGGGTCCGGGGAGGGCGGCGGTGACGACACCGCCCTCCCCGGACCCTTCCGCACAACCCGCGGGGCTGTCAGCCGCCGATCAGCAGCGCCTGGTCGAGCGCCTGCAGGAAACGGTTCGTCGTCACCCGGTCCCGGACCGCGAGCCGCAGCCAGTTCCGGTCGAGCCCCGGGAACGTGTCGCCCCGGCGGGCCGCGAACCCGAGCGACCGCAGCCGCTCCCGCACCGCGTCCGCCCCGTCGATCCGCAGCAGCACGAAGGGGGCCTCCGCCCCCGCCACCGTCCGCACCTCGTCGAACTCCGCAAGCCCGGCCAGCAGATGGGCCCGCTCCACACCGATCCGGTGCGCCGCGTGCTCCGCCTCCGCGAGCGCCGCCCGCGTCATGCACGCCTCCGCCGCCACCAGGGCGGGCGTCGACACCGGCCACAGCGGCTGCGTCCGCTCCAGGGCGGCGATCGTCTCCGGCTCGGCCAGGACGTACCCGATCCGCAGGCCGGCGAGCCCCCAGGTCTTGGTCAGGCTCCGCAGCACCACGAGCCCCGGCACGTCGGTCCGCCCGGCCAGCGACTCCCGCTCGCCCGGCACCGCGTCCATGAACGCCTCGTCGACCACCAGGATCCGTCCCGGGCGGGCGAGCGCGGCGATCGAGGCGGCCGGATGCAGCACGGAGGTCGGGTTCGTGGGGTTCCCGATCACCACCAGGTCCGCGTCCTCCGGAACCGCCGCCGGATCCAGCCGGAAACCGTCCTCCTCGCGCAGCAGCACCCGGCCCACCTCGTGCCCGGCGTCCCGCAGCGCCGCCTCCGGCTCGGTGAACTGGGGGTGCACCACCACCGGCCGCCGCACCGGCAGGGCCCGTGCCAGCAGCACGAACGCCTCCGCCGCGCCGGCCGTCAGGAGCACCCGCGTCGACGGCAGGTCGTGCCGCTCGGCGACCGCGGCCCGCGCGGCCCGGCCGTCCGGGTAGGCCGCGAGACCGGTCAGCGAGTCGGCGATCCGCTTCCGCAGCCAGTCCGGCGGAGTGTTCGTCCGGACGTTGACCGCCAGGTCGATGAGTTTCTCGTCCCGGACCTCGGCGTCACCGTGGTGGCGCAGGTCGTGGGCGTCGGTGTGCGTGTGCGTGTCCATGGCCGCCGTCGTGTGGGGGGTGGGGATGGTGGGGGGTGAGCCAGGCTCGCCAGCGATGTACCCGTGCGTCAAGGGCAACAACCGTGCGACGGACGTCACTTCGTTCGGACGAACCGGGACGAAAGCGGCGATCGCGCAGGTCGCGCGCCGGGATTTCCGCTTCGGGACGAGCAACACGGGCCCGCCCCGGCCGACGAGCGACCCCCCGGGCCCCGCCCGGGTACCCACCTCCGGGCCCGCGCCCGCACCGGTCTCCGGGCCCGCGCCCGCGGCCGTCTCCGCACCCGCCTCTGCGGGCCCGGCCGTGGCGGTCTCCGCCCCCGCTTCCCCGGCCCCGCCCGTGGCGGTCCCGGCTCCCGCCCCGGTGCGCCCGCCCGCGGCCGTCTCCGGGCCCGTCCGGCCGTCCGCTCCCGCCGCGAGCAGCGCCGCCGCCTCCGCCACGGAGGCCGTGCCCGTCGCGGCCAGCGGCAGCGCCGAGGGATGCGGTACGGGAACGGCCGCCAGCTCCCGGGCCGGGAACCCCCGCACCGGCACCCCGAGGGCCGCCGCGGCCGCCACGATCCCCGGCTCGGCGGCCCGCGCGTCGAGCGTGGCGAGCGACCGCACGCACCCGGCCGGCAGCCCCGCCTCCCGCAGGGCCTCCCCGATCAGCGCGAGCAGCTCGTCCGCCGTCGTCCCCGACCGGGCCCCGACGCCGAGGTGCGCACCCGGCACCCCATCCGATAGCAAAGGCCCATGGCAGTAGTCGTCGCGCTCGGCGCGTTCCTCATGACGCTCTTCGGCGGCTGGGTCGCCGGACGCGTCACCGACCGCCGCCACCTCGTCCTCGGCCTCGCCGGCGGGCTCATGCTCGGCGTCGTCGGACTCGACCTCCTGCCGGAGGCCCTGGAGGCCGCTGGGAAGACGGTCTTCGGGGTCCCGGAGGCCCTGCTGCTCTTCGTGGGCGGCTTCCTCTTCGCGCACGTCGTCGAACGCCTCCTCGCCGTCAACCGCGCCGCGCACGGCGTCGGCGCCGACGAGAGGGTCCCGCAGGTCGGCCTCACCGCTGCCGCCGCGATGGTCCTCCACAGCCTCATGGACGGCATCGCGCTCGGCGCCGCCTTCCAGGTCAGCGGCGGCATGGGCGCCACCGTCGCGCTCGCCGTCATCACCCACGACTTCGCCGACGGCTTCAACACCTACACGATCACGAGCCTCTACGGGAACGCCCGCCGCAAAGCCCTCGCCATGCTCGTCGCGGACGCCCTCGCCCCGCTCGCCGGCGCCGGACTCGCCACCCTGTTCACCCTTCCGGAGGAACTCCTGGGCTGCTATCTCGGCTTCTTCGGCGGCGCCCTGCTCTACCTGGCCGCCGCCGAGATCCTGCCGGAGGCCCACCACGAACACCCCGCCCGCTCCACCGTGCTGTGCACGGTGGCGGGCGTGGCCTTCATCTGGCTCGTGGTGGGCGTCTCCGGCGGCTGATCTCACGCGCAGTGCTCCACGAACCGCGCGGCGACCTCCGGCGACCCCGCCCAGTGGGTGTGCACGTAGCTGGCGTGCACACCGCCCTGCACGAAGCCCTCCACCCGCCGGTCCGGCTGCCGCAGTCCCCAGGCCGCCAGCGGCCCGGCGCCCGGCTCGATGACGGTGCGGTGGAACTCGTGCCCCCGCATCCGCGTCCCGGCCGGCGCGAGGACGCTGTCGCTCACGGCGACGGCGTCCCGGTAGCCGAGCGTGAGCCGCTCCGACATCCGGGCGTCGGCGTCGAGCACCCCGCACATGGGCGTGCCGTCGAGCGACCGCGCCAGGTACAGCAGCCCGGCGCACTCGGCGGCGACCGGCGCGCCCGAGGCGGCGAGCTCGGCGACGGCCTTCCGCAGCGGCTCGTTGGCGGACAGCTGCTCGCCGTACATCTCGGGGAAGCCGCCGCCGATGACGAGCCCGCTCGTCCCCTCGGGGAGGCTCTCGTCGCGGAGCGGGTCGAAGGTGACGACCTCGGCACCGGCGGCGCGCAGCAGCTCGGTGTGCTCGGCGTACGAGAACGTGAAGGCAGCCCCGCCGGCCACAGCCACGCGCCGTGGCGGGCGATCGTTCCGCGGGGGCAAGGGGGTCCCCCCTGCTCGAGCGAAGCCGAGAGCTCGGGGGAGGGCGGGCACCACGGCGCCACCGGCGTGCAGCCGCTCCCCGACCCCCGGCACCCACGGTTCGGCGTGCAACTCAGGCGCGCTGCGCGCAAGCGCGAGCAGCGCCTCGAGGTCACACCCCTGCCGCACCTGCTCCGCCTGCGCGGCCACCGCCTCCACGGCGGCCGCCTGCCGCTCGGCGACCGGCACCAGGCCGAGGTGCCGGGAGGGCGTCGCGACGGCGGGGGCCCGCCGCAGCACGCCGAGCACCGGAACGCCCGACTCCCCGAGCGCTTCCCGCAGCAGGTGCTCGTGCCGGTCCGTCGCGACCTTGTTGAGGATCACGCCCCCGATCCGCACCTCCGGGTCCCAGGACGCGAACCCGTGCACCAGCGCCGCCACCGACCGCGACTGCGAGGACGCGTCGACGACGAGGACCACCGGCGCCTTGAGCAGCTTCGCGACCTGCGCGGTGGACGCCAGCTCGCCCTGGTCGGCGGCGCCGTCGTACAGCCCCATGACCCCCTCGACCACGGCCAGGTCGCAGCCCCGCGCCCCGTGCAGGAAGAGCGGCGCGATCAGCCCCGTACCGCACATGTACGCGTCGAGGTTGCGGCCCGGGCGGCCGGTCGCGAGCGCGTGGTAGCCCGGGTCGATGTAGTCGGGCCCGACCTTGTGCGGGGAGACGGCCAGACCACGGCCGGCGAACGCGGCCATCAGGCCGGTCGCGACCGTGGTCTTGCCCGCGCCGGACGACGGCGCGGCGATGACGAGACGTGCTACCACTCGATGCCCCGCTGGCCCTTCTGACCCGCGTCCATCGGGTGCTTCACCTTCGACATGTCGGTCACCAGGTCGGCGAAGTCCTGGAGTTCCTGCGGCGCGTTTCGGCCGGTGATGACGACGTGCTGCTGACCGGGACGGTCGCGCAGCACCTCGACGACCTCCTTGACGTCGATCCAGCCCCAGTGCAGCAGGTACGCGAACTCGTCGAGGACGTAGAACTTGTACTTCTCCTCGGCGAGGTCGCGCTTGACCTGCTCCCAGCCCTCGCGGGCCTTCTCCTCGTGGGACTGCTCGCCCTCGGCGACCTCGCGCTGGATCCAGGACCAGCCCTCGCCCATCTTGTTCCAGGTGACCGTGCCGCCCTTGCCGGTCTCGCCGAGCGCCTTGAGGGCGTTCTCCTCGCCGACCCGCCACTTGGCGGACTTGACGAACTGGAACACCCCGATCGGCCAGCCCTGGTTCCAGGCGCGCAGCGCCATGCCGAACGCGGCGGTCGACTTCCCCTTGCCGACGCCGGTGTGCACCATCACCAGTGCCCGGTTGCGGCGCTGACGGGTGGTGAGACCGTCGTCGGGCACGACGGTCGGCTGTCCCTGCGGCATTAGGCTGCCCTCCTCGTTGTCTGTCCTGCTGCCTGTACGTCCCTGACGAGGCCGGCGATCGAGTCGGCGCGCAGCTCGTCCAGGGTCACGGCGGTGCCGCCGAGTTCGCGCGCCAGCGTTCCCGCGAGGCCGAGCCGCACCGGGCCGGTCTCGCAGTCCACGACCACCGACGCCGTGCCCTCGGCCGCGTGCAGCCGCGCCGCGCGCGCCGCGAGCGCCACCGGGTCGCCGCCGCCGCCGGTCGCCCGTCCGTCGGTCACGACGACGAGCAGCGGGCGGCGCGAGGGGTCCCGCAGCCGTTCGACCCGCAGCACGTCATGGGCCTTGAGCAGCCCGGCGGACAGCGGCGTACGGCCTCCGGTCGGAAGCTTCTCCAGGCGGGCGGCGGCCGCGTCCACGGACGAGGTCGGCGGCAGCGCGACCTCGGCGTCCCGCCCCCGGAAGGTGACGAGACCGACCTTGTCGCGCCGCTGGTAGGCGTCGAGCAGCAGCGAGAGCACGGCGCCCTTCACGGCGCTCATCCGCTGCCGCGCGGCCATGGAGCCGGAGGCGTCCACGGCGAAGAGCACCAGGTTCCCCTCGCGCCCCTCCCGGGTCGCCTGCCGCAGGTCGTCCCCGCGGACCACGAGGCCGGGCCCGGAGCGGCCGCGCGCCCGCTGGTGCGGGGCGGCGGCCCGGACGGTCGCGGCCAGGTGCAGCTTGGTCAGCGCGCCCCGGGGCCGGGTCGAGCCTGTGGTGCGGCCGTGCTCGGTGCGGGCCCGGGAACGGCGCCCGGCCGCGCCCTCGCCGAGACCGGGCACGCTCAGCACCTTCGTTCGGAAGGGCTCGCCGGCCTTGACGGCGGCGCGCTCTCCGGCGCCGGCGCCGGCGCCGGAGTTCCGGGGCGCGGGCGCGCTCTCCGGGGCCTCGGCGGACTCGGGCGCGGACTCGGGCCCGGACTCGGACTCGGGCGCGGGAGCGTCGGGTCCCTCGCCCTGCGGCGGAACGCCCCCGCCGTCGGGACCTCCGCCACCCGGACCGCCGTCACCCGGCCCGTCCGGCTCCGGCTCCGGATCCTCGTCGTCCCCCTTGAACCGCTCCAGGGTCTCGTCGAGCTTGTCCTGGTCCAGGCCCGGCGCGTCGAACGGGTTGCGCCGCCGCCGGTGGGGGAGGGCCAGGAGCGCGGCCTGCCGCACGTCCTCCGAGGTGACCTCGGTCCGTCCGACCCAGGCGGCAAGCGCGGTCGCGGTGCGGGCCATCACGATGTCGGCGCGCATGCCGTCCACCTCGAACGCCGCGCAGGTCGCGGCGATCTGGAGCAGCACCGCGTCGCCGAGTCTCACCCGGGGGAGCAACTCCCGGGCGGCGACGATCCGTTCGCGCAGGGCGCGCTCCTCGCCGGCCCAGCGGGCGGCGAAGGCGGCCGGATCGTCCTCGAACGCGAGCCGCCGCCGGACGACCTCGACCCGCTGCTCCGGGTCCCGCGACGCGGCCACCTCGACGGTCAGCCCGAACCGGTCGAGCAGCTGCGGCCGCAGCTCGCCCTCCTCGGGGTTCATGGTCCCGACGAGCAGGAAGCGTGCGGCGTGCCGCACGGAGACGCCCTCGCGCTCGACGTGGGAGGCGCCCATGGCGGCGGCGTCGAGCAGGTGGTCGATCAGGTGGTCGGAGAGCAGGTTGACCTCGTCGACGTACAGGATCCCCCGGTGCGCGGCGGCGAGCAGCCCCGGCTCGAAGGCCTTCACGCCCTCGGCGAGCGCCTTCTCGATGTCGAGCGCGCCGACGAGCCGGTCCTCGGAGGCACCGACGGGCAGCTCGACCATCCGGGCGGGACGGGAAGAGCCGGGCGCGTCGCCGTGCGGCCCGTCCGGGCAGCCCGGGTCGGGCGAGGCGGGGTCACAGCTGAACCGGCAGCCGGCGACCACCGGGACATCGGGCAGCAGCTCGGCGAGCGCGCGCACGGCGGTCGACTTGGCGGTGCCCTTCTCCCCCCGGACGAGCACACCGCCCACGGCCGGGCTGACGGCGTTCAGCAGCAGCGCGAGCCGCAGATCGTCCATGCCGACGACGGCGGTGAACGGATAGCGGGTGCTCATCGGGGGTTCGCTCCTTCGGTGTGTACGGATGCCTGGACCGGGTGGGCACTCACGGCGCACCCGGCGGCACGAACGGCAGCCCCGCCGGGGCGCCCTCCTCGATCAGCCGCAGCAGCGCGTCCGTGTCCGCGTGCTCCTCGATCAGGTCGCCGAGCCGGTCGAGCTGCTCCTCCCGCAGCGCGCCGAACGACGTGTCCGGAGCCGGCACGAACCGCCGCCCGGCCGCCGCCGCGACCTCCCGCAGGAACGCCCGCCGGAAGCCGTCGCTCTCCAGCGAGCCGTGCCAGTGGGTGCCCCACACGGAGCCGACCCGGCACCCGTCGAGGAACGCCTCCCCGCCGAGCACCTCGGCCACGCCGTGGTGGATCTCGTACCCCTCGACCCGCTCGCCGAGCGCCTCGCCGACCGGCCGGGCGAGGGTCTTCTCGACCCCGAACCGGACCCGTACGGGCAGCAGTCCGAGCCCGTCGACCACGCCGGCCTTCGACTCGACCTCGTCCTCGATGCGCTCGCCCAGGGCCTGGAAGCCGCCGCAGATGCCCAGCACCGGCCGGCCCTCGGCCGCGCGCCGGACGAGGGCGTCCGCGAGCCCCCGCTCGCCCAGCCACTCCAGCGCCCTCACCGTGCCCCGGGTGCCCGGGACGACGACGAGGTCCGCGTCGACGAGCTCCTCGGGCCGGTCCACGAACCGGACGACGACGCCCGGCTCGGCGGCCAGCGCGTCGACGTCCGTGAAGTTGGACATCAGCGGCACGGCGCACACGGCGACCCGCAGCACGTCCTCGCCGAGCGGCGGCGCGACGACCGACTCGCGGACGGTGCCCCGCAGCGAGACCCGCAGGCCGTCCTCCTCGTCGATGCCGAGCCCGTGCGCGTACGGCAGGACGCCGAAGGTCCGGCGGCCGGTCAGCCCGTGCAGCATGTCGAGGCCGGGTTCGAGCAGGGACACGTCGCCCCGGAACTTGTTCACGAGGTACCCGGCCACGAGCGACTGGTCCTCGGGGCTCAGCAGCGCCGTCGTCCCGAAGAACTGCGCGAAGACCCCGCCCCGGTCGATGTCGCCGACGACGACCACGGGCAGTTTCGCGGCCCGCGCGATGCCCATGTTCACGATGTCCGTGCGCCGCAGGTTGATCTCGGCCGGGCTGCCCGCCCCCTCGCAGATCACGGCGTCATACGTGCCCCGCAGCTCCTCCAGGCACGCCAGGACGGGCTCGAAGAGTTCCCTCTGCCGCCCGCCGTGGTAGCCGCGGGCGCTCAGCTCGCCGACCGGCCTGCCCATGAGGACGACCTGGCTGGAGCGGTCGCTGCCGGGCTTGAGCAGCACCGGGTTCATGAGCGCGGTCGGCTCCACCCGCGCGGCCTGCGCCTGCATGGCCTGCGCCCGGCCGATCTCGGCGCCCTCCCGGGTGACGAAGGAGTTCAGGGACATGTTCTGTCCCTTGAACGGCGCGACCTTGACGCCCTGCCGGACCAGCCAGCGGCAGATGCCGGCCGTGACGACGCTCTTGCCCGCGTCGGACGTGGTCCCGGCGACGAGCAGCCCCCCACCCCTCATGCGTTCCTCCGCTTCAGCGCGCTCGCGATCATGCGGCCGCCCACGCAGGCGGCCAGGGTCAGTCCGGTGATCCGGCGGGACAGCCGGACCGCGCGGTCGATGTCGGCGACCTCGACGGGCCGCCCCTCACCGTTGAGGACGGGCCGGTGCTCGACCCGCCCGGCGTACGAGAGGGTCCCCCCGAGCCGTACGCCGAGGGCGCCCGCGAAGGAGGCCTCGACCGGTCCCGCGTTCGGGCTCGGGTGCTTCGCGGCGTCCGCCCGCCATGCCCGTACGGCTCCGCGCGGGTCTCCGCCGGCGACGGTCGCGAGCACGGCGGTCAGCCGGGCGCCGGGCCGGCCGGCCAGGTCGTCGAGGCGGGCCGAGGCCCAGCCGTACCTGCGGTACCGGGGCGACTTGTGGCCGACCATCGCGTCGAGGGTGTTGACGGCGCGGAAGCCGACGAGCCCCGGCACGCCCGCGACGGCGCCCCAGAAGAGGGCGCCGACCACGGCGTCGGAGGTGTTCTCGGCGACGGACTCGACGACCGCGCGGGCCATCGCGGGACCGTCGAGGGACTGCGGGTCGCGCCCGCACAGGTGCGGCAGCCGCTCCCGGGCCACCTCCAGGTCCCCGGCGGCGAGGGCGCCGCCGATCGCGCGGGCCTCGCGCCCCAGGGTCGTACCGCCGACGACGGCCCACACGGCGGCCGCGGTGAGCGCGACGGATCCGGCGCGGCTGCCCCGTACCGCGCGGGCGGCGAGGGCGCCGGCCGCGACGGTGGTGCCGGCGCAGACGGCGGTGTGCAGGGCGCCCCAGCCGCGGTGGTCGTGCCACAGGGCCCGTTCGACGCGGCCCGCCGCCCGGCCGAAGGCGGCGACGGGGTGTCCGCGGCGGGGGTCGCCGACGAGCAGATCGACGGCGAGGCCCAGGGCCGCGCCGTACGCGAAGACACCGGTGGCTGGGGAGACGCTGCGGCCGCGGCCGGGCATGGCGCTCTGTCCTCACTCAGGGTCCGCGCCCTGGATCGACGTGACCGGCGGCGAGAGTTCCTGACTCCCGGACCCTTCGGATCCGGTCACAGTGGCGGGACCGCGCCGGATTCGCACCGGACTTCCTCTACTGCCGCCGTAATGGCCTCGGCAGTCCACCACGGGCCGAGAACAGCCGTCAACTCACCCTTGACCTGCACCGCGTCACTGTGCGAAGCGCCACAAACACGACGGCCGGGCGGTCCGCGTCCGACGACGCGGACCGCCCGGCCGAGGCGGGAGGACCGTCAGGCGACGATCAGGTAGATGCCGTACGCCACGGCCGCCAGGCACAGGCCGAAGCAGGCGTAGGCGCCGGTGCGGGCCAGGGCGGCGGAGCCTCCCTGGGCGGCGGCCTGCTCCTGCTTGGAGAGGCCGACGATACCGAGGGTGAAGAGCCCCACGAGGGCGACGGTCGCCACGAGGCTGACTCCGAAGACGGAGCCGAGGGCTGCCCAGTCGATCTTCATGCTTGGTTCCAGTTCCTTAGACCGCGGCGGTGGCCGGGGGAGCGGCCGGGTCCGTGGGGACCGGCGCGGGGATGGTGGTCTTCAGGTCCTCGTCCGCGACGGCGGCGACGGAGCCGGCCGGCGGCGGGGTGACGGCCGCGATCGCGGTGGTCACGACGCCCGCGGGCTCGGTCTCGACGTCGTTGACGTTGGTGTGGTCGACCACCTGGCGGCGGGAGACGAGCCAGATGCCGAGGCACGAGGCGACCAGGAAGGTCGCGACGACGTAGACGCCCCAGTCGCCCTGGCGGGCGACGTACTCGGCACCCGCGCCGACCAGGCCGGCGGCCGGCAGGGTCAGGCCCCAGGCGGCGAACATGCGGGTGGCGGTCGACCAGCGGACGACGCCGCCCTTGCGGCCGAGACCCGCGCCCATGACGCCACCCGAGACGACGTGGGTGGTGGAGAGCGAGAAGCCGAGGTGGGAGGAGGCCAGGATGGTCGTGGCCGCGCTGGTCTGGGCGGCGAAGCCCTGCTGCGGCTGGAGGTCCGTGAGGCCCTTGCCCATGGTGCGGATGATGCGCCAGCCGCCGAGGTAGGTGCCGAGCGCGATCGCCAGGCCGGCGGAGACGATGACCCAGACGGGCGGGTTGGAGCCGGGGGCGAGGGTGCCGCCGGCGACCAGGGCGAGGGTGATGATGCCCATGGTCTTCTGCGCGTCGTTGGTGCCGTGGGCGAGGGAGACGAGACCGGCGGAGGCGATCTGGCCGACCCGGTAGCCCTTCTCCGTCGTCTTCGCGTCCGCCTTCTTGTCGAGGCGGTACGTCAGGCGGGCGGCGAGCATCGAGGCGATGCCGGCGACGATCGGCGCGGCGACGGCCGGGATGAGGACCTTGGTGACGACGACCTCGCCGTTGACGCCGCTGATGCCGATCGAGGCGACGGTCGCACCGATGAGGCCGCCCATCAGGGCGTGGGAGGAGCTGGAGGGCAGTCCGACCAGCCAGGTCACGAGATTCCAGAGGATCGCGCCGACGAGCGCGGCGAGGATCACTTCGGGCTGGATCCCCTCCTCGTTGACCAGCCCCTTGGAGATCGTCTTGGCGACCTCCACGGACAGGAACGCGCCGACGAGGTTCAGCACGGCGGACATGGCCACCGCCGTCTTGGGCTTGAGCGCACCGGTCGAGATGGTCGTGGCCATCGCGTTGGCGGTGTCGTGGAAACCGTTCGTGAAATCGAACACGAGAGCTGTCACGACCACAATGGCGAGCAGCAGCGTGATGTGTTCCATTTACCCAGGCAATCGTTTGACGTCAGTGGCTCGTCGAACGTAAGCAACCTGGGTGAACGGAAGGTGAACTGGGGCGGGCGGCGTGGTGTCCCTATCCGGTGTCAAGGGATTCCGCTTCTCGCCCCGGAGGGCCCGGTGTCCACGATGCGGTCACCGTGCGACCACGGGTAATCCCGTCCCTCCCGGGGCATGTACGACCTGCCCCGCTTCCTCCCCCGGCACCCCGTTCCGCTCCCTGGACAGGACCATCCGACCGGAGGACCCCCGAAGGAGACCCGCGTCACTCTCCCCGGCGACCCTCCGGTTCCGCCACGGCCCACCCCGCCGGGTCCGTCCGGTGGCAGGCCCACCCCGTCCTGCCGAGACTGGGAGCGTGCGCCCGGCTACAGCGACGGCAGCGGCCGTCACCACCCTGATCGGTGTCGGCGCGGCCGCGATCGCGGCCGGCCGGTACGCCAGCGACGTCGCCCTCAAGGTGCCGTCCGGACGACCACTGCCCGGAGACCCCGGACTCACCGTGCACGCCACGGGACCCGAGCGGATCACCCTCACCCGCAGCCTCGCCTCGCTGCGCCCCGGCACGTACGGAATGGACGCCCCCGGCCTGCACGCCGTCCTCGGCCCCGTCCTCGACCGGGTCCCGCACACCGCCGACACCGTCGTCCGCCGCCTGGAGCGGGTCGAACTCGGCGTCCTCGGACCCGGCGCCCGCGTCCGGCTCACCCCCCAGCTCCACCGCGGCACCCCGGCCAGTGCCCTCGGCCTCGTCCACGAGGACGTCGAGATCCCCGGCGAGCTCGGCCCCCTGCCCGCCTGGCTCGTGCCCGGCCCGCGCACCACCTGGGTGATCGCCCTGCACGGCCTCGGCACCACCCGCGAGCACCCGCTGAACCTCGTCCCCTTCTACGACCGCCGCAAGATCCCCGTCCTCGTCCCCGCCTACCGGGGCGACGAAGGGGCGCCCGCCACCCCCGACGGCCTCGCCCACCTCGGCGACTCCGAGTGGCGGGACGTCGACGCCGCCATCCGCTACGCCGTCCGCCGAGGGGCCCGGAAGGTCGTCCTGCACGGCTGGGGGACCGGCGCCACGATGGCCCTGCGCGCCGCCGTCGAATCGGGCGTGCGCGACCGGATCAGCGGCGTCGTCCTCGACTCCCCGGTCCTCGACTGGGAGGCCACCCTCCGCAACCTCGCGGCGGCCCGCCACGTCCCGGGCCCCCTGCTCCCGCTCGCCGTCCGCGCCGCCCAGGGCAGGACCGGCCCGCACGGCGACCTCCTCCGCTCCGCCTCCGAGCCGGACGCCCTGCGCGCCCCGGTCCTCCTCTTCCACGGCCCCGACGACACCCTCGCCCCCTGGGAACCCTCCGTCGAACTCGCCGCCCGGCTGCCCGGCCGGGTCGCCCTCCGGACCGTGAAGCAGGCCCCGCACGCCGCGATGTGGAACGCCGACCCGGTCCGCTACGAGGAGGCCCTGCGCCGCTTCCTCACCCCGCTGTTCTGACGGCGCTTCCGATTCCGATTGGGCTTTCGGGCCGTCAGCGGGAAGACTGCCTCCGTGACGTCTCGAAAGCCCGATGAACCATTGGCGCGCAACTCCAGACTCCGACTCGTCCGCCCGCGGGCGCTGGCCACCGCCCGACGGGCCGTGACGACCCGGCGCACCCGGCCGGCGCCGCGGCCGCCCGAGGGCACTCCGCCCCGCGCGGAGCTCGCCCGCCAGGCCCGGCACGTCCTCGCCGACGCCGTACGGATCGCCCGCTGGGCCGCCGTCGAGCACGGGGCCGACACGGCACCCCGCACCGGCCCCGTCCAGGAACGGGCCGCGGCCGCACTGGACCTGACGCCCGGCCAGATCCGGGCCGGCTGGGACCGCGCCCGGCTCGCCGGACTCGTCGAGCTGCACGGCGACACCGCCCGCCCCGGCTGGCGGCTGCACGCCTGGGACCGCGACGACTCCGCCGTCCTGCGCGGCTGGGTCGCCCTCTTCGACGCCTGGTCGCTCGTGCACCCCGCCCCCGAGGGGGTCGCCACGAGCGCCGTCGCCGAGGTCGTCGAGGCCGTCCCGCAGGTGCTGTCGCTGCTCCAGCTCTCCCAGGGCCCGGTCCTCGTCCCCGCCCTCCTCGACCTCCTCGGCCAGCGCGTCGAGGAGCTCCGCGAGGAGCGCTGCGAGGTCCCCGCGGCCGAGCAGGCGCCCGGGACGGCGGACGTTCCCTCCCCCGATGGTCTGCCCGCCCTCCTCGACTGGGCCCTGGACGGCCTGGCCGCCGTCGGCGCGCTCACCCTGGACCCCGGCCCCGACGGGCGCCACGCCACCCTGACCCCGCTCGGCAACTGGGCGGTCTGGGTCAAACTGGAGCAGATCTGCGTCGCCGCGCAGAGCCCCGCGGGCAACATCGAGCAGTCCGCCGAGGACATGCTCCGCGGCTGCGCCCGGCTCACCCCGGGCCCGGCCCGCGACGAGTACCGCGCCTGGCTCGCGGCCCGCACCCTGTCCAGCGCCGTGAGCGAACTCCTCGCCGTCGCCCGCGGCGAGGACGCCCTCCTGCGCGGGCTCGCCTTCGAGGCGCTCCGCGTCGTCGGGGCGCCCGCCGAAGCCGAGGTGCGGGCCGCCGTCGCCGAGCCGTCGCTCCGCCCGTACGCGCTGCTCTGGCTGGCCGAGTACGAGGGGGCCGACCCCGACGAGGCCCAGGAGGTGCTGACCCGCGAGGAGTCCACCTGGCTCTGGGTCGACACCGCGGCGGCCGTCGCCGACCACGGCGAGAGCGAACTGCTCGTCCGCCACCTCGACTCCGCCGTGCAGGGCACCGTCCCGGCGCTGCTCGACGAGGTCCGCGCCGTCGGACACCCCCGCACGGTCCAGGTCCTGGTCGCCCTGGCGGCCGCCCACCCGGACCCGGCCCTGGCCAAGGCGGTCCGCCGGGCCGCCTTCCAGGTCCACACCGGGGGAGCCTGACCTGGGGGGAGACGCTCACCCCGCCGCGCCGGGGGCGTACGTGCCGAAGCTCCATACGTTGCCCTCGGCGTCCCGGGCCGTGTAGTCCCGCGAGCCGTACTCCTGGTCCGTCGGCGGCAGCACGATCTCGATGCCCTGCGCCACCGCCCGGGCGTGGTGCTCGTCGACGTCGTCCACGCGCACGTACACCGCGGTGGGCCCGCCGTCGCCCATCAGCTTGTCGAACCCGGTGCCGCTGCCCTTGCTGCCCAGCATCACCATGCCGTTCCCGCACACGAGTTCGGCGTGCAGCACCCGGCCGTCCTCGCCCTCGTACACGGCGTGCTCGGTGAAGCCGAAGCCCTCGGTGAGCTGTTTGATCGCGGCCTTCGCGTCCTCGTACCGCAGTGCCGGACAGATGTCGGGGGTCCCAGCCATCCCGATCACTCCCTCTCGATGTGACCTGGATCTCAGTCTGGCAGCCGCCGCCGACAACTCAGCGGAAGGTGTCGCACCGGGCCATGTCGCCGGTCCGGTAGCCCTCGTGGAACCACCGCTGCCGCTGCGCTGCCGAACCGTGCGTCCAGCTCTCCGGCGTCACCCGCCCCTGGAACCTCTCCTGGATCCGGTCGTCGCCCACGGCCGCCGCCGCGTCCAGGCCGTCCCGGACGTCCTCGTCGGTGAGCCGGGTGAGCAGCGGCCGGCCCGTCTTCTCGTCGGGGGCGGTCGTCGCGTGCCGCGCCCAGACCCCGGCGTAGCAGTCGGCCTGGAGCTCGACCCGCACGGCGTTGGAGTCCGCGCCGGTCCGTCCGTCCTGGGCGCGGCCGAGGGTCCCCATCAGGTTCTGGACGTGGTGGCCGTACTCGTGCGCCACCACGTACGCCTGGGCGAAGGGCCCGCCGGTCGATCCGAACGTGGTCCGCAGCTCGTCGAAGAAGCCCAGGTCCAGATAGACCCGCCGGTCGCCGGGGCAGTAGAAGGGCCCCACCGCCGAGGTCGCCGAGCCGCACGCGGTGCCGACCCGCTCGGTGAACATCACGGTGGTGGCGTTCCCGTAGGCGCCGCCCCGGCGCGGGTACTCGCTGCGCCAGTAGTCCTGGACGCTGTTGACGACGGCGACGATCCGGCAGTCCTGGCGCGTGTTGGCGTCCGAGCCCTTCTTGCAGCTCTGGTTCACCTGGGCCGCGGACGAAGAGCTCGCCACCGGCTCTTCACCGCCGGAGGAGAGCCCGAGCTGGTCCGGGCCCACCCCGAAGAGCACGCCCAGGACCAGGGCGATGAGACCGATGACGCCGCCGCCGACGGTCGCCCTGCCGCCCGGGACGCGGCTGCCGCGGACGTCCCGTACCTCCGAGGTGTCCAGGTCGGCGTCGTCGTCGAACTGCACGGTCCACCACCCTCCGCGTCGCTGTCACGGCGGTGGCCGCCGCCCTGTGCCGAGTATCGGATGATCTCGCCTCGATCGCCCCTTTTCCGATGTGCAGGCGGGAATGTGACAGACATCCGAGTCTGCCTGCCGCACCCGTATGGCCGAAAACCAGTTGCAGGCGCCCGTTAGACTGGCCGCATGGCCGTTCTCCTCTGGGTGCATTAGCGGCGTCGAAGCCCGCCACCAGCCGTCCTTCCGCCCTTTCCCACCGCCCTGGAGTCTGTCCGTGATCACCGCTTCCGGCATCGAGCTGCGCGCCGGCGCCCGAGTCCTCATCGAGTCCGCTTCCTTCCGCGTCGCCAAGGGCGACCGCATCGGCCTCGTCGGCCGCAACGGAGCGGGCAAGACCACCCTCACCAAGTGCCTCGCCGGCGAGGGACAGCCGGCCGGCGGCAGCATCACCCGCTCCGGCGAGGTCGGCTACCTCCCGCAGGACCCGCGCACCGGCGACCTCGACGTCCTGGCCCGCGACCGCATCCTCTCCGCCCGCGGCCTCGACGTCCTCCTCAAGAAGATGCGGATGAACGAGGAGCGCATCGCCACCGGCTCCGGCGCCACCCGCGACAAGGCGCTGCGGCAGTACGAGCGCCAGGAGACCGAGTTCCTGACCAAGGGCGGGTACGCGGCCGAGGCCGAGGCCTCCACCATCGCCGCCGCCCTCGGCCTGCCCGACCGGGTCATGGGGCAGCCGCTGCACACCCTCTCCGGTGGTCAGCGCCGCCGCGTCGAGCTCGCCCGGATCCTCTTCTCCGACGCCGACACCCTGCTCCTCGACGAGCCCACGAACCACCTCGACGCCGACTCCATCGTCTGGCTGCGCGACTACCTGAAGACCTACCGCGGCGGCTTCATCGTCATCTCCCACGACGTCGACCTGGTCGAGACCGTGGTGAACAAGGTCTTCTACCTGGACGCCAACCGCTCCACGATCGACGTCTACAACATGGGCTGGAAGCTCTACCAGCAGCAGCGCGAGGCCGACGAGAAGCGCCGCAAGCGCGAGCGCCAGAACGCCGAGAAGAAGGCCGCCGCGCTCAACTCGCAGGCCGACAAGATGCGCGCCAAGGCCACCAAGACCGTCGCCGCGCAGAACATGGCCAAGCGCGCCGAGCGGCTGCTCTCCGGCCTGGAGGCGGTGCGGGCCTCCGACAAGGTCGCCAAGCTCCGCTTCCCCGAGCCCGCCCCCTGCGGCAAGACCCCGCTGACGGCCGAGGGGCTCTCCAAGTCCTACGGCTCGCTGGAGATCTTCACCGATGTGAGCCTCGCGATCGACAAGGGCTCGCGCGTCGTCATCCTCGGCCTCAACGGCGCGGGCAAGACGACCCTGCTGCGCCTCCTCGGCGGCGTCGAGAAGCCCGACACCGGCGAGGTCACCCCGGGCCACGGCCTGAAGCTCGGCTACTACGCCCAGGAGCACGAGACGCTCGACCCCGAGCGGACCGTCCTGGAGAACATGCGCTCGGCCGCGCCCGACCTCGACCTCGTCGACGTGCGCAAGACGCTCGGCTCCTTCCTCTTCTCCGGCGACGACGTCGACAAGCCGGCCGGCGTCCTCTCCGGCGGCGAGAAGACCCGGCTCGCGCTCGCGACCCTCGTCGTCTCCTCGGCGAACGTGCTGCTGCTCGACGAGCCCACCAACAACCTGGACCCGGCCAGCCGCGAGGAGATCCTCGGCGCGCTGCGCACGTACAAGGGCGCCGTCGTCCTCGTCACCCACGACGAGGGCGCCGTGGAGGCGCTCGACCCGGAGCGGATCATCCTGCTTCCGGACGGCGTCGAGGATCTGTGGGGCGCGGACTACGCGGACCTGGTGGCCCTCGCCTGACCCCCGAGGGGCGTTCCGGGGCCCCGTCCGGCCCCGGATGATCATTCTGGACTGGATCATTCGGCTCATGGGCGATCCGTCATCTGAGTGAGGATGTCTCGTACTTCCCGGCGCGGTGCTCTGCCGAATCCTTCCGGCAGGCCCGCGCCGTACGCGTGTTCCCCTTGCCCCGCTGACCTGGCACTTCCCGTACCGACCGGTTCGGAGGCGGGTTTCCGGCCTGGCGGAATCCAGGCCTCCGTTCGTGATGACGGCGTACTCGTCCGCAAACCCGGCGGCACGGACCTTGTCGAATGGGTGGCCAGGACGGACGGGAGGGGTGATCATGAGAAGTCCAGAGCGCACTTCCCATGAGGAGGCACGGGTGGCCGAGACTCTGAAGAAGGGCAGCCGGGTGACCGGCGCCGCGCGCGACAAGCTCGCGGCAGACCTGAAGAAGAAGTACGACTCCGGTGCGAGCATCCGGGCGCTGGCCGAGGAAACCGGCCGCTCCTACGGATTCGTCCACCGGATGCTGAGCGAGTCCGGAGTCACGCTGCGTGGACGCGGCGGAGCGACCCGGGGCAAGAAGGCGGCCTCGGCCTGACATCGGGGCGGCTCGACCGGTCCACCGGGACCTCCCGGTGGGCACCCGGTCGGCCCTGCGGTCGGCCGGGTGGTTACTGTGCAGTCACTTAGCATGTCGCATGCAGTGCTGCACCGGAACCGGAGGCGCCCCATGACTACGCTCGACGACTCTGAGCTCGTGTTCGACAAGGACGGTGTACGGCTCACCGTCGAGGACGCCGTTGCCACGGTGACCCTGACCAATCCGGCGAAGCGCAACGCCCAGTCTCCCGCTCTGTGGCGGGCGTTGACGGAAGCCGGCCGGTCGTTGCCCGGCAGCGTGCGGGTCGTCGTCCTGCGCGGCGAGGGCAAGTCCTTCTCCGCCGGACTCGACCGGCAGGCGTTCACGCCCGAGGGCTTCGACGGCGAGCCGTCCTTCCTCGACCTCGCGCGCGGTTCCGACGAGGACCTCGACGCGGTCATCGCCGAGTACCAGGAGGCGTTCACCTGGTGGCGCCGCAGCGACCTCGTGTCGATCGCGGCCGTCCAGGGCCACGCCATCGGTGCGGGCTTCCAGCTCGCCCTCGCCTGCGACCTGCGGGTCGTCGCCGAGGACGTGCAGTTCGCCATGCGCGAGACCAGCCTGGGTCTCGTCCCGGACCTGACCGGGACGCACCCGCTCGTCTCGCTCGTCGGCTACGCCCGCGCGCTGGAGATCTGCGCCACCGGCCGCTTCGTGCACGCGGAGGAGGCCGAGCGCATCGGTCTCGCCAACCTGTCCGTGCCCGCCGACGAGCTCGACGCGGCGGTACGGGACCTCGGCGCCGCCCTGCTCGCCGCGCCCCGCGACGCGGTCACCGAGACCAAGGCGCTGCTCCAGGGCGTCTCCGGCCGCTCCTACGAGGAGCAGCGCACGGCCGAACGCGCCGCCCAGGCCCGCCGCCTGCGCGACCTGGCGGGCCTCGGCGACTGACGCCCGCGCGGGCGGCCGAAGCGGGCGCCCGCTCCTCGCGCACGCGCCCGTTCAGCGCAGTTCCGAGACCAGCACCGTGACCGCGGTCGCCCCGTCGGCGGCCGAGGTCGCGGCGTCCCGGGCGGCGCGGGCCACGTCCAGCGGGCGGTGACCGGCCGTCACGGCCAGCTCCACCCGCACCCCGTCCGGGCCCCGGTGCACCGGCGGCCCCCAGAGGTCCGTCACGCCCGCCACGCCCTCGACCCGCAGGACCGCCAGGGCCACCGGGTCGTCCGTCGCCGGGGCCGGCCGCCCCGGCGGGGGAGCGGCCGGAGCCGCCGCCGGCTCCGCGTCGAGCAGCTCCGTCACCCGCAGGTCCACGGCCGTCACGCGCAGCCCGAGTCCGTCCCGCGCCGCCCCGAGCAGGGCCGCCCGCAGCTCCTCGGCCAGCTCCGGCAGCGGACGGCCCGCGACCGCCCCGAAGTCCGCGGTGATCCGCAGCGCCCGCGCCTCCAGCCCGCCCGGCGGCACCGGGAGCGGCCCTGCCTTCGTCGTTCCGTCGTCCTCCGGGTCGGGCCCGACCCGGAGCTTGCCCGGCACCGCGCCCCGTACCGCCGCTGCGGCGGGGCCGAGGACACCCCGTGCCGCCCGCTCGGTGATCCACGCGCCGTCCCCGGCCGCGCCGAGCGGCAGGAGCCTGCCCGGCGCGAGGCGCTCCCGTACCGCCGCCGTCCATCCTTCAGCCGTCGTCATTCCCCCAGCCTGCCGCATTCCTGGCGCGAATTGGGGCAAGTCGCCTTAATGTGGGCGAGGAACCCCGAAATGTGACGGAAGGGGCTAAAACTCATGACGGACACCACTTACTCAGGAGACTCCGCGGCGGACGAGCCGCGCCGTGCCTCCATGACCAAGCGGGGAAGCGGCCCGGCGGCCTCCCGGGGCCGGACGACGATCGCCGACGGAGTCGTGGAGAAGATCGCCGGGCTCGCCGCGCGTGACGTCGACGGCGTCCACGCGATGGGCAGCGGCTTCTCCCGCACCTTGGGCGCCGTCCGCGACCGGGTCCCGGGCGGGGGCGGCGGCAAGTCGGGCGTCACCCGAGGCGTCAAGGCCGAGGTCGGCGAGGTGCAGACCGCCCTCGACCTGGAGATCGTCGTCGACTACGGCGTCTCCATCTCCGACGTCGCCGGCGACGTCAGGGAGAACGTCATCGCCGCCGTGGAGCGGATGACGGGTCTCGAAGTCGTCGAGGTCAACATCGCGGTCAGCGACGTGAAGTTGCCCGAGGACGAGGAAGAGGAGCCGGAGCCCCGGCTCCAGTAGTCGTCGGACCCCCGGCGACAGGGGCCAGGAAAGGGACTCGGAATGAGCATGGCGATGGTCGGCCTGCTGGCCGGCATGGCTCTCGGCTTCGCCGGATACTTCGGTGGCTTCGGAGCGTTTCTGCTGATCGCGGCCCTCGGGGCGGTCGGCTTCGTGGTGGGCAGGTTCCTCGACGGAGACCTCGAACCCGGCGATCTGTTCCGGGGCCGCGAGCGCGGCGACCGGCGGCGGTGACCCGGAGTGGTGACGGACCTGGCAGACGACCCGGTACGGGACGGGGTGCGGGACCGGGGGGCGACCGACATCGCCGACCGGGTCGTCGCGAAGATCGCCGCCCAGGCGGCCAGGGAGGCGCTCGACGCCGTCCCCGAAGGAGGATCGAAGCCGCACGCCTCGGTCGTCGTCCACCGGGAGTTCGCCCGCGTCTCGGTGAGTCTCGACCTCGACTACCCCTCCGACGTCGGACGCCAGTGCGCCGCCGTCCGGAGCCGGGTGCGCGCCCGCGTGGAGGAGTGCGCCGGTCTGGAGGTCCACGAGGTGGCCGTCCACGTCGAGCGCCTCCACTCCGCGCACACCCGCCACACCTCGCCGAGGGGCCGCCTCGCATGACCACCACACCGGAACCGGACCGGGCCCCCGCGGGGGGCGCCACCCAGGCGACAGGACCCGGCGACGAGGGCCGTGGCGCGCCCACGCCACCCGTCCGCCGCTTCTGGTCCGTCCGCCGCATCCCCGCCGCCCTCCTCGCTGCCGTCGTCCTCGGCGCCGCCGGGCTGCTCCTCTACGACGTCGCGGCCGTACGCGCCGACCGCTCCGCGATGGCCTGGCGGCGCGAACTGGCCCACGCCCTCGCGACCCGCCCGCTCGACGACGTGGTGATCGTCGCCGGCGCGGCCGTCGCCGTCCTGCTCGGCCTCTGGCTCCTCGTCCTGGCCGCCACCCCGGGGCTGCGCGACGTCCTCCCGATGCGCCGCGAGCACACCGACGTGCGGGCGGGCCTCGACCGCGAGGCCGCCGCCCTCACCCTGCGGGACCGCGTCATGGAGGTCTCCGGGGTCCAGTCCGTCAAGGTGAACGTCGGCCGCGCCAAGGTGGGCGTCCGGGCGGTGTCCCACTTCCGCGCCCTCGACGAGGTCCGCGCCGACGTGGAGACGGTGCTCGCCACCGGCGTCGACGAGCTCGGCCTCGCCCGCCCGCTCGCCCCGACGGTACGGGTGGCCCGGCCGTCCCGGAAGGAAGGGAAGGCCAAGTGACCGTCGTCCTCCGGCGCGTCAACCGCGTCCTGCTCGGTCTCGCCGGGCTGATCCTCGTGGTCGTCGGCGGCGCCGTACTCGCCGCCGCCCTCGACCTGTCCGTACCGTCCTGGTGGCCCTGGTCCGGTCCCGACGACGTGCTGCTCACCACCGCACAGCGGCAGCGCTGGCGGGACGAGGGCTGGTGGTGGCCGGTGGTCATCGCGGTCCTCGGGCTCATCGTCCTGCTCGCCCTGTGGTGGCTGCTCGCCCAGTTCCGCCGGGCCCGGCTCTCCGAGGTCCTCGTGGACACCGGCGACGGCGAGGAGGCGGTCCTGCGCGGCCGGGCCCTGGAGAGCGTCCTGGAGGCGGACGCCGCCGCGCAGGACGGCGTCGCCCGGGCCAAGGTCGCCCTCACGGGCCGCCGGGCTGCTCCCAGGACCCGGATCCGGCTCCTCCTGGAGCCGCACGCCTCCCCGGGCGAGGCCCTGACCGCCCTCAGCAACCGGGCCCTCGCCCACGCCCGTAAGGCGACGGGACTGCCCGCACTGCCCACCGAGGCGCGTCTGCGCGCGGTGAAGCACCGCGCCCGCCGGGTCGCCTGAGGATCAGAACTCGGCGCGCGCCCCGCCGTCCACCGGCAGCATCAGCCCCGTCAGGTACGAGGCGGCCGGCGAGAGCACGAAGGCCGCCGTGCGCCCGAACTCCTCCGGGGTGCCGTAGCGCCGCAGCGGGATCGTGAGCTCGTTCGCCGCGCGGGCCGCGTCCGCGTCGCCGGAGAGCGCGTCGAGGGAGCGGACCCGGTCCGTGTCGATGCGGCTCGGCAGCAGGCCGACGACCCGGATCCCGCGCGGTCCCAGGTCGTTGGCGAGGGACTTGGCGAAGCCGGCCAGTCCCGGGCGCAGCCCGTTGGAGATGGTGAGGCCGGGGATCGGCTCGTGGACGGAGCCGGACAGGACGAAGCCGATGACCCCGCCCTCGGTGAGCGTCTCGGCGGCCGCGCGGGCCAGCCGCACCGCCCCCAGGAAGACCGTGTCGAAGGCGGCCGCCCACTGCTCGTCGGTGTTGTCCGCCGCGAAGCCGGGCGCCGGGCCGCCGACGCTGATCAGGAGGCCGTCGAAGCCCCCGAAGCGGGCCCGTGCCTCGGCGATCAGCCGGGCCGGGGTCTCCGGGTCGGCGTTGTCGGCGGCGATCCCGGCCGCGCCCTCGCCCAGCTCGGCCACCGCGTCGGCGACCGTCTTCTCCTCGCGCCCGGTGATCAGCACCTTCGCGCCCTCGGCGAGCAGCGCCTCGGCCGAGGCCCGGCCGAGCCCCCGCGTCGCACCGGTCACCACGTACACACGGTCCTTCAGTCCAAGATCCATGCCCCTATCCTGCCGCCTCCTCGGCGGCCAGGGCGAGAGCCGTCCCCACCAGGCCGATGTGGCTGAAGGCCTGCGGGAAGTTCCCCAGCTGCCGGCCCGCCACCGGGTCGTACTCCTCCGCGAGCAGCCCCACGTCGTTGGTGAGCGTGAGGAGCCGCTCGAAGAGCTCGCGGGCCTCCTCGGCGCGTCCGGTCAGCCGCAGCGCGTCCGCCAACCAGAACGAGCAGACCAGAAAGGTCCCCTCCTGCCCCGGGAGCCCGTCCAGGGCCGTCGAGTCGGGGGTGTAGCGGCGCAGGAAGCCGCCGTGCATCAGCTCCTCCCGCACCGCGTCCACCGTCCCCACCACCCGGGGGTCGTCCGGCGGCAGGAAGCCGACCTGGGGGATGAGCAGGGTGGCGGCGTCCAGCTCGGACGAGCCGTACGCCTGGGTGAAGGTGTTCCGGACGGGGTCGTACGCCCGCGCGCACACCTCGGCGTGGATCTCGTCCCGCAGCGCCCGCCACCGCCCCACGCCCCCCGGCAGCGTGGGGTCGGCCTCCAGGGTGCGGACCGCGCGGTCGGCGGCGACCCAGGCCATCACCTTCGAGTGGGTGAAGTGGCGGCGCGGCCCGCGGACCTCCCACAGGCCCTCGTCGGGCTCCCGCCAGGTGGACTCCAGGAAGCCGAGCAGGCTCAGCTGGAGGTTCCAGGCGTGCCGCTCCGGCGGGATCCCGGCCTCGCGCGCGCGGTGGAGGGAGTCCATGACCTCGCCGTACACGTCCAGCTGGAACTGGTCCACCGCGGCGTTCCCGGTCCGCACCGGCGCCGAGTCGGCGTAGCCGCGCAGCCACGGCAGGCTGGTCTCCGGCAGCCGGCGCTCCCCGGCCGGCCCGTACATGATCTGCAGGTCGGCGGGGTCGCCCGCGACCGAGCGGAGCAGCCAGTCCCGCCAGGCGGCCGCCTCCTCCTCGTACCCGGCGGCGAGCAGCGCGCCGAGGGTGAGGGAGGAGTCGCGCAGCCAGCAGGCGCGGTAGTCCCAGTTCCGCACGCCCCCGAGGTCCTCCGGCAGGGAGGTGGTGGGGGCGGCCATGATGCCGCCGGTGGGGGCGTACGTGAGCGCCTTGAGGGTGATCAGGGACCGCAGCACCGTCGGCCGGTACGGGCCGTCGTAGGTGCAGCGGGCCGTCCACTTCCGCCAGTCCGCGAGGCACTGCTCCAGGGCCTCGAAGGGGTCGACGAGGTCCGGGCGCGGCTCGTGCGAGGGGTGCCAGGTCAGGACGAAGGCCACCTTCTCGCCGGCGGCGACGGTGAAGGAGGACTGGGTGGAGAACTGCTGGCCCCAGGTCTTCACGTGCGGCTCGCTGCGCAGCCAGACCGAGTCCGGCCCGGCGATCGCCACCCGGTGGCCGTCGGCCCTGCGCACCCACGGCACGACCGAGCCGTAGTCGAAGCGGAGCCGCAGCACGGAGGCCATCTCGACGCTGCCGCTGACGCCCTCCACGATCCGCATCAGGTCGGGAGACCTGTCCCGCTGCGGCATGAAGTCGACGACCTTGACGGTGCCCGTACGGGTCTCCCAGTAGGTCTCCAGGACGAGGGTGTCCTCGGCGTAGCGGCGGGTGGTGCAGGTGGTGGCGCCCTTGGGAGCGACGGTCCAGTGGCCGTTGTCCTCGTCGCCGAGGATGGCGGCGAAGCAGGCGGCGGAGTCGAAGCGGGGCAGACACAGCCAGTCGACCGACCCGTCGCGGCCGACGAGCGCGGCGGTCTGGAGATCCCCGATGAGGGCGTAGTCGTCGATACGTTGCGTCACGCTTCGGCCTGTTCCCGGAAGCGGCGACGGTCAATCAGCGGGACGGAGTGGCCTGCGCCTCCGCCGTGTCCCGCTCCGCGGATCCGGGGACGTCGGCGGCGTTGCCGGCCTCCCGGTCGCGCTTCTCCCGGCGCACCAGGATCACCCAGCCGACGGGCACTCCGGCGGTGAAGAGCCACCACTGAACGGCGTACGCCATGTGGGGACCGATCGACTCGTGGTCCGGCTCGGCGATCGTCTCGGGGGAGCCGCCGGCCGGCTCGGGCGCGGTCAGCTCCAGATAGCCGCCGAGCACCTCGCGGCCGATGAGCTCGGCCTGCTGCCGGCTGCTGATGAGCATGACCTGGCGGTCCGGCAGGCCCTTCAGGTCCTTGATGCCGCTGGCGCCCGTCGTCTCGTCCGCCTTGAGCCGGCCCGTGACGGTGACCTCGCCCTTGGGGGCGGGCGGCACCGGCGGGTAGGAGTGCTGGTCGGCGGCGGCCGGGACCCAGCCGCGGTTGACCAGGACGACCCGGCCGTCGCGCAGGACCAGCGGGGTCAGGACGTGCACGCCCACCTGGTCGTCGGAGGAGGTGCGGCGGCGGACGACCACCTCGTGGGCGGTGTCGAAGGTGCCGGTGGCGGTGACCGTCCGCCAGTAGTCGGCGCGCGGGACGGTGTGGCCGGGGGAGGTGAGCTCCTCGACCGGGAGCGGCTTCGCCCTGAGGTTGTCCGCGATCAGCGCGTTCTGGGCGACCCGGTGCTCGTGCCGGTGGAACTGCCAGAATCCCAGCTGGATCATCGTGGGGATGAGGGCGAGGGCGCCGAGGGTGAGGATCACCCACTGCCGGGACAACAGGAAGCGGTACACCCCACGACCGTACAGCGCGGGTCGAGGGGTGCACGCACGGGGGGTTCGGGTCGGTTCGCCCGACCGCCCGGGATCGTTTCCTCACACCCTGTCGACGATGCCCACCTTTCCCTCCGCGCGGGCGCAGTGGCCGCCGCAGTACCAGCTGCCCTCGACCTCGACGCCCTGTCCGATGATCTGGACCCGGCAGTGCTCGCAGATGGGCGCCATCCGGTGGATGGCGCAGGCGAAGCAGTCGAAGACGTGCACCGCGCCCTGCGCGTGCACCTCGAAGGACATGCCGTAATCGTTTCCGCAGACCTCACAACGTGCCATGCGCCACAGGGTGGAGCGCCCGGCGGGCGCGCGCGGCGCGGCGCGCCCGCAGGACCGGGGGCAGTCACCCGTCTGCCGGGGTCACGTCCCGCAGCAGCTGGGTGTAGGCGGCCTCGTCGACGACCGGGGTGCCGAAGGACCGGGCCTTGAGCGTCTTGGAGGTGGGGGAGTCCGGGTCGTTGGTGACCAGGAGGCTGGTCAGCCGGGAGACGCTGGTGGCGACGTGGAGGCCGGCCTCGACGGTGCGGTCCTCCAGGAGCTCGCGGTCGATGGAGGTGTCGCCGGAGAACGCCACCCGCATGCCCTGCTTGAGCGGCTTGTCCGACTCGTAACGCCCGGGGTTCGGGTACGGGCACGGCGGACGCTTCCGCGAGGGCCGCCAGCTGCCCGCCCGGTAGGAGGACTGGTGGCCCGCCCGGGGCGGCACCGGCGCCGAGGCCCACTCGGTGAGCGGCCGGCACTCGAGCAGCGGCAGCCGTACGTTCCGCTCGGCCGCCGCGTGCAGGCTCGGCCGGAACGCCTCGGCGAGCACCCGCGCGTCGTCGAGCGCGTTGTGCGCGCGCTGCTGGACGACGCCGAAGTGCGCGGCGAGCGACTCCAGCTTGTGGTTGGGCAGCGGCAGCGACAGCTCCTTGGCGAGCGCGATCGTGCAGAGCCGCTGGCGCACCGGCGCGGCGGACTTCGCGCGCGCGTACTCCCGGGCGATCATCTGCCAGTCGAACATCGCGTTGTGCGCGACGAGCACCCGCCCGTCGAGCCGCTCGGCGAACTCCGCCGCGATCTCCGGGAAGAGCGGCGCGCCCTCCAGGACGTCGCTGGTCAGCCCGTGGATCCAGACGGGGCCGGGATCCCGCTCGGGGTTGACCAGCGTGTACCAGTGGTCCTCGACGTTCCCCTGGGCGTCCAGCCGGTAGACGGCAGCCGACACTATCCGGTCGTCGCGGGCGAGTCCGGTGGTCTCCACGTCGACTACCGCGTACCCCTGCGGGTAGGCGGCCGGCCACATCGCTGCTGTCGTACGGTCGTCAAGCACGGTTATTGAGAATACGGGCCCCGACGGACACCCAGGCTCCCGGTGCCGGATTCCGGGGCCGGGAGCCGCCGCCTCCGCGCCCGCCGGAGCGCCCGGGCGGGGCGCGGGGAAGGGCGTGCGGGAAGGCGCAGTGCGGGGCGCGGGAGGCACAGGGCGGGGCGGGGAGGCGCCGGACGGGGCCGCCGGTACGCCCGCACCTCGCCCGTCGCCCCCCGGCCGCGCCGGAGCACGGTCACCGCGTCCGTACGGGCCGCCGCGCGCCTGACCGCCAGGCCCCGGCCGGGGCGGGAGCGGATCCGTCCGGTCCGGCGCACTCGGTCGTGCCCTTCGCCGCGGGCGCCGAGGCGAGGTCGTCGGGGCGGAACACGGCGCGCGGCCCGAAGACCGGGCGGGTGCGGTCGCGCGACCCGGCGAAGGACCGGTCCTCGCGGAGCGGGGCGGCGGCGCCCCCGCCCCCGTGGACCGGCGTCACGCGTGCGTGCCGCCGGATCAGGGCCGGGGGCGGAGGGCTCGGGCCTCCTCGGCGAGCAGTCCCGCCACCAGCGCCCGCACCCCCACCAGGAACACGGCCTCCGTGTCGATCGGGGCGGCGAGGGCGCGGGCGAGCTCCGGGTCGGGGGTGGTGAAGCCGGTCGGCTCCGTGGTCCAGAGGGCCGTCTCGGCCGGCGGCTGGGCGGGGGCGCGCTCACGGTTGCGCTCGACGAGGACGTGGCCGACGACCTGGAACTGGACCGCGTGGACCAGGGCGGCCGCGCGGGCGCCGCGCAGCCCCGCCGCGTGGGCCTCGTGGACCAGGGCGCGTTGGGCCGGCAGGAACATGCGTTCCGTCAGGCCGCGTTCGTGGACCATCGCCACCAGGTGCGGGCGCTCGCGCAGGGCGCGGCGCAGCGCGCGGGCGACCGAGACGATCCGCTCGGCCGGGGTCGCGCCCCGGGGGCGGATCGTGCCGAGGTCGGCGACGGTGCGGGCGACGAGGGCGTCGAGGAGCGACTCGCGGTTGCCGACGTGCCAGTAGATCGAGGTGACCGCGGTGCCGAGCTCGGCGGCCAGCCGGCGCATCGTGAGCGCGTCCGGGCCGTGCTCCCTCACCAGGGCGGCCGCCGTGTCCAGGACTTCGTCGCGGGTCAGCGCGGAGCGTGCCATCGGTTCCCCCAACTCCTCTGCGTGCGGCCCTCTTTACCCTGCGGGGTGGTCGGTGTAACTGTGTTACAGGCCGATACGTTCCCGAAGGGCGGTACGTCATGGCACGAGTACGGTACGGGGCTCGCGGCGAGGCGGAGGCGGCAGCGGCCCGCGAGCGGTCCGCCAGGCTCCCCGACATCTGGTCCACCGGCGTGGTCGCCGTCTGGGAGACCGACCCGGACGTCGTGGCGGCGGTCCTGCCGCCCCCGCTGAAACCCACCGCGCGCCCCCTCGTGCGCGCCAACATCAGCAAGGTCGACCTGCCCGGCCATCCGCTCGGCGCCGGCTCGGTCGCCGTGGCCGCCGCCCACGGCGACCGCGAGGGCTGGTACCCGCTGGTCATGCCGATGACCCACGAGCGGGCCCTGATCGGCGGCCGCGAGGTCTTCGGCGAGCCGAAGAAGCTGGGCGAGGTCACCGTCGAGCGCGACGGGCTCGTCGTGCGCGCCGCCCTCGCCCGGCACGGCATCGCCTTCGTGGAGGTGCGCGGCGCGGTCTCCGGACCGCTGCCGCTGCCGGCGCCCGTCGAGAAGACCGACTTCTACTTCAAGTTCCTGCCGGGCGTGGAGGGGACCGGCTTCGACACCGACCCCGTCCTCGTCCACTGCGTCCGCAACGAGAAGGTGCGGAAGCTGGAACGGATCACGGGTGACGTGGTCCTGCGCGAGTCCATGTACGACCCGGTCGCCGACCTCCCCGTGCGCCGGCTCGTCGAGATCACGATCGGCGAGAAGACCACCGACCAGAAGGGCACGGTCGCCGAACGCGTCTCCGCCCGGGACCTGCTGCCCTTCGTCCACCAGCGGTACGACGACCCGCTCCAGATCCTCGACGGACCCCCGGAAGGACGTGCCTGATGGAGCTGCGCGAGGGGCAGGTCGCCGTCGTCACCGGCGCGGCGAGCGGCATCGGGCTCGCGATGGCCCGCCGCTTCGCCGCCGAGGGCCTCGCCGTCGTCCTCGGGGACGTCGAGCGGGACGCGCTCGCGGAGGCCGCCGACGCGCTGATGGAGAGCGGCGCGCAGGTCCTCGCCCGGACGGTCGACGTCTCGGACCCCGAGGAGGTACGGGCGTTCGCCGACGCCGCGTACGACACCTTCGGCGCCGTCCACGTCCTCTGCAACAACGCGGGCGTCGGCTCCGGTGCCGAGGGACCCGTGTGGGAGCACGAGCCGAACGACTGGAAGTGGGCCTTCTCCGTCAACGTCTGGGGCGTCTTCCACGGCATCCAGGCCTTCGTCCCGCGCATGCTCGCGGGCGGCGGACCCGGCCACGTCGTGAACACCTCCTCCGGCGACGGAGGCATCGCCCCGCTGCCCACCGCCTCCGTGTACGCGGTCACCAAGGCGGCCGTCGTCACCATGACCGAGTCCCTGTACGCGCACCTGAAGGCCGAGCACGCGCGCGTGGGCGCCTCCGTGCTCTTCCCCGGCCCGCACATGCTCCGCACCGGGCTGTGGGAGTCGCACCGCAACCGGCCCGAGCGGTACGCCAAACAGCGGCCGCGCAGGTCCCCTTACCGCAGCCTCGACCAGTGGGAGGCGGCGATGAAGGAGGCCGGGCACGAGGTGGCCTTCACACCGGTGGAGGAGGTCGCCGAGCACGTCGTCGACGGCATCCGCGCCGACCGCTTCTGGATGCTGCCGGAGAGCGAGCACAGCGACCGCCTGATCAAGGCGCGCTCGCGGTCCATGCTCGACCGCGCCAACCCGTCGTACCTGGAGAGTTTCATCCTCGACTGACTCGACCGAGGGGCTTCGCCATGACCAACGAGCGCCACGAGGACCCGTATCTGATCATCTCCTCCGACTGTCACGCCGGGCTGCCCACCGAGGAGTACCGGCCCTATCTCGACCCCCGCTTCCACCGGGACTTCGACGACTTCCTGGCGGGACGCGAGGCCCGCCGGGAGGCCATGACCCGGCTCGGGGTGCGCAACGAGGCCTTCGCGGACAAGTGGTTCCACGACAACGAGGAAGGCCTGCGCGGCGGCTGGGACGCGGCGCGGCGCATCAAGGAGCTCGACGGCGACGGGGTCGCCGCCGAGGTCGTCTTCCCCGACGCGGACGCCGTCGACAGCCGGACCGCCGCGCCCTTCGGCGTCGGCCTCGGGCTCTCCGGCGACCAGGACCCGGAGCTCGGCATGGCGGGTGCGAAGGCGCACAACCGCTGGCTCGCCGAGTTCGTCTCCGCGAACCCGGCGCGGCACTGCGGGGTCGCCCTCCTCCCCGTCACCGCCGACGTCCGCGAGGTCGTCGCCGAGATCCACCGGGCCAAGGAGTCCGGGCTCGGGGCGCTCATGATCCCCTCCATGTGGGTGGACAAGGCCCCGTACCACGACCGGCGTTACGACCCCGTGTGGGCGGCGGCCGCCGAGACCGGCATGCCGGTCGTCACCCACTCCGGGGCGGCCCCGCGCGAGGAGTACGGCGACCACCTCGGGATCTACGTCTCCGAGGTCACCTGGTGGCCCGCCAGGCCGCTGTGGTTCCTGCTCTGGTCGGGCGCCTTCGAGCGCCACCCGGGCCTGCGGTTCGGGGTCGCCGAGTCCGGCTGCTGGTGGCTGCCGAATCTGCTCTGGTTCATGGACCGGCTCTACCTGGGGGCGCACGGCGGCAAGAAGCTGTCCCCGTTCGCGGAGCTGAAGCGACCGCCCAGCGAGTACCTGGACCGGCAGGTCTTCGTCTGCGCGACCAACACCAAGCGGCGCGAGCTCGCGCAGCGGTACGAGATCGGCGTCGACAACATCCTGTGGGGCTCGGACTTCCCGCACCCGGAGGGCACGTGGCCGGACACGCGCGCGTGGCTGCGGAGGACGTTCCACGACATCCCGGTCGAGGAGACGCGGCGGATGCTCGGTCTCGCCGCCGCGGAGGTCTTCGGATTCGACGTCCGAACACTGGATCCGATAGCCCGTCGGATCGGCCCCACCCCCGCCGACCTCGGCCAGCCCGCCGACCAGGCCGTCGTCGAAGCCTCCTGGGCCCGCTCGCGCGAGGTCGGCCGGCACTGGCTCACCGACCACGAGTTCCCGGTCCTGGGGGTGACGCCGTGACCGACCGCTACACCGTCGTCTCCGCCGACTGCCACGCCGGCGCCGACCTCCTCGACTACAGGCCGTACCTGGAGAAGAAGCACCACGACGACTTCGACGCCTGGGCGGCGACCTACGTCAACCCGTACGAGGACCTCCTCGCCGACACCGCCGACCGCAACTGGAACTCGCAGCGCAGGCTGCGCGAACTGGAGGCGGACGGCATCGTCGCCGAGGTCGTCTTCCCGAACACCATCCCGCCGTTCTTCCCCAAGGCCTCCCTGATGGCCCAGCCGCCCACCCGCGCCGAGTACGAGCAGCGCTGGGCCGGGCTCCAGGCGCACAACCGCTGGCTGGCCGACTTCTGCGCGGACGCCCCGGGGCGCAGGGCGGGCGTGGCGCAGATCCTCCTCAACGACGTGGACGCGGCGGTCGCGGAGATCCGCCGCACCCGCGAGGCCGGGCTGACCGGGGGCGTCCTGCTGCCGGGGGTCCCGCCGGGTTCGCCCGTCCCCGAGCTGTACTCGGCGGCGTACGACCCGATCTGGGCGGTCTGCGCCGAGCTCGACGTCCCGGTCAACCACCACGGCGGCTCCGCCTCGCCGCCGCTGGGCGACGAACCGGCCGCCCGCGCGGTGTTCATGGTGGAGACCACCTGGTTCTCCCACCGAGCCCTGTGGCACCTGATCTTCGGCGGCGCGTTCCGGCGCCATCCGGGGCTCAAGCTGGTCCTGACCGAGCAGGGCTCGGGCTGGATTCCGGGCGTGCTCGACATGCTGGACTACTACCACCGGCGGCTGGTGTCGGCCGCGACGAAGGCCGCCACCGCGGAGTCCAAGTTCGGCGCCGGCCTCGCGGAGTCCATGGGCAAGGGCCCCGGTGAGGTCTGGCGGGAGAACTGCTTCGTCGGCGCGAGCTTCATGCGCCCCCACGAGGTGCCGCTGCGCGACCGGATCGGCCTCGACAAGATCATGTGGGGCAGCGACTACCCGCACGACGAGGGCACCACCCCGTACTCCCGGGAAGGCCTCCGCATCGCCTACGCGGGACTGCCCCGGGAGGAGGTCGCCGCCATGGTCGGCGGGAACGCGGCCCGCGTCTACGGCTTCGACCTCGCCCTCCTCGACCGCCTCGCCGCCGTCCACGGCCCGGCCGTCGAGGAGATCGCCCGGCCCCTGGAGGAGGTCCCCGCGGGCGCCACCAGTCCGGCCTTCGCCCCGGGCGGGTCGGTCCGCGTGTGGTGAGGCGGCGGATGCGACCCTCCTGGAGTGACTGAAGCTCCCGTACACGAGGACGAGGCCCACGGCGGCGGCCTCGGCTCCCGTCTCAACTGGCTCCGGGCGGCCGTGCTCGGAGCCAACGACGGCGTCGTCTCCACCGCCGGACTCGTCGTCGGCGTCGCAGGCGCCACCGAGTCCCGGGCGGCCCTGCTCACGGCGGGCCTCTCGGGGCTGCTCGCCGGCTCGATGTCGATGGCGGCGGGGGAGTACGTCTCGGTCTCCAGCCAGCGCGACTCGGAGAAGGCCGCGCTCGCCCAGGAGAAGCGCGAACTGCGCGAACAGCCGGAGGTCGAACTCGCCGAACTGACCGGTCTCCTCGCCGCCCGCGGCCTCTCCCCGCAGGTGGCCCGCGAGGCCGCCGAGCAACTCACCGAGCGCGACGCCCTGCGCGCCCACGCGCGCGTGGAGCTCGGCATCGACCCCGACGACCTCACCGACCCCTGGCACGCGGCCGGCGCCAGCTTCCTCGCCTTCACCGTCGGCGCCCTGCTCCCGCTCCTCGCGATCGTCCTCCCGCCGGCCTCCGCCCGCCTCTGGATCACGGTCCTCTCCGTCCTCGCCGCCCTCGCCCTCACCGGCTGGTGGAGCGCCCGCCTCGGAGGCGCCCCCACGGGCCCCGCGATCCTGCGCAACGCGGGGGGCGGCGCCCTCGCGATGGCGGTCACCTACGGCGCCGGGTCCCTGCTGGGAGCGGCAGGCGTCTGAGGCGCTGGTCGGTCCGAGGCGCTGGTCGGTCCGAGGCGCTCGACGGTCCGAGGTGCTTGTCGGAAGGCGCCAAAGCTTGCTGACAAGTCGTCTCGCATACTTGTCGGTAACGACGTCTAGCCGCCTCCGGCCACCGCCTCTACCGTCGACGCATGCCGAACCTGCCCGACGTCGTGCTCTGGTCCATACCGGCCTTCGTCCTGCTCACCGTCCTGGAGATGGCCGGCCACCGGATCCACCCCGACGAGGACGCCGCCGGGTACGAGGCCAAGGACACCGCCACCAGCATCGGCATGGGCCTGGGGAGCCTCGCCTTCGACGCGCTGTGGAAGATCCCCGTCGTCGCGGTCTACACCGCCGTGTACGAGCTGACCCCGCTCCGCGTCCCCGTCCTCTGGTGGACGATCCCGCTCATGCTGCTCGCGCAGGACTTCCTCTACTACTGGCAGCACCGCGGACACCACGTCATCCGCATCCTCTGGGCCTGCCACGTCGTCCACCACAGCAGCCGGAAGTTCAACCTCTCCACCGCCCTGCGCCAGCCCTGGACCGGTGTCACCGGCTGGCCGTTCTACCTGCCGATGATCGCCCTCGGCGTCCACCCGGCGGCCGTCGCCTTCTGCTACTCGGTCAACCTCGTCTACCAGTTCTGGATCCACACCGAGCGCGTCGACAAGCTGCCCCGCCCCTTCGAGTACGTCCTCAACACCCCCTCGCACCACCGCGTCCACCACGCCTCCCAGGGCGGCTACCTGGACCGGAACTTCGGCGGCGTCCTCATCGTCTGGGACCGGGTGTTCGGCTCCTGGACCGGCGAGACCGAGCGGCCCGTCTACGGCCTCACCAAGAACATCGAGACCTACAACCCGCTGCGCGTCGCCACCCACGAGTACGCCGCCATCGCCCGCGACCTGCGCGCCGCGCACGGCTGGCGCGAGCGCGCCGGACTGGTCTTCCGGGGCCCGGGCCGGCAGCCGGCCCCGGGCGCCGGGACGGGCCCCGCCGCCGCGGCGGCCCCCGCGCCCGAGGCCGCCGCGTGAGCGCCGTCCCCGCGGCCGCCCGCACCGTCCCGGCCACCGCCTCCCGCGCGCTCCTGGCCGCCTTCGGGCTCGCGGCCGCCGTCGACCTGGGCTCCCTGCTCGCCGGCGCCGACCTCGGCCACCAGATCGCCAAACCGCTCCTGATGCCCCTGCTCGCCGCGTACGCCGTCGCCCACGGCGCCCCGCGACCGCTCACCGCCGCGCTCCTCCTCGGCTGGGGCGGCGACGTCCTGCTGCTCTCCGACGCCGACTGGGCCTTCCTCGCCGGCATGGGCTCCTTCGCCGCCGGACACGTCTGCTACCTGGTCCTCTTCGGACGGAGGCGTACGTCCCCGGCGCTCGGCGCCCTGTACGCGGCCGCGCTCGCCGGCACCGTCGTGCTCCTCTGGCCCGGCCTCCCCGCCGACCTGAGGATCCCCGTCGCCGGCTACTCGCTGCTGCTCACCGCGATGGCCCACCGCGCCGGCGCCCTCGGGCTCCCGGCCGGTCTCGGCGGCGCCCTGTTCCTGCTGTCCGACACCCTCATCGCCACCGGCGTCGCCGAGTGGCCCCAGCTGCCGGTGCCCGACTTCTGGGTCATGCTGACCTATGTCGCGGCGCAGTACCTGCTGACGGCGGGAGCGCTCCGCGCGATGTACGGTGAACGTCGTACAACCGTCTGACAGCAAGGACCGCCCCGCATGCGCGCCACCACCATCCACGCCCCCTTCGACATGCGCGTGGAGGACGTGCCCGACCCGGTGATCCAGGAGCCCACGGACGTCGTCCTGCGGGTCCTGCGCGCGTGCATCTGCGGCAGCGACCTGTGGGCCTACCGCGGCGAGTCCGCCCGGCAGCCCGGCCAGCGCATCGGCCACGAGTTCCTCGGCATCGTCGAGGCGGCCGGCTCCGAGGTCACCGGCTTCACCGCCGGCGACCTCGTCGTCGCCCCCTTCGTCTGGTCCGACGGCACCTGCGAGTACTGCGCCGAGGGTCTCCAGACCTCCTGCCCGCGCGGCGGCTTCTGGGGATCGGTCGGCTCCGACGGCGGCCAGGGCGAGGCCGTCCGCGTCCCCTTCGCCGACGGCACCCTCGTCAAGCTGCCCGCCGACGCCGCCTCCGACGACCGGCTCCTGACCGCGCTGCTCGCGCTCTCCGACGTCCTGGGCACCGGTCACCACGCGGCTCTCGGCGCGGGCGTCACGAAGGGCTCCACGGTCGCCGTCGTCGGCGACGGGGCCGTCGGCCTCTGCGGCGTCCTCGCCGCCAAGCGGCTCGGCGCCGAGCGGATCATCGCGCTCGGCCGGCACACCGCCCGCACCGACATCGCCCGCGCCTTCGGCGCCACCGACGTCGTCGCCGAGCGCGGCGAGGCCGCCGAGGCGGCCGTCCGCGAGCTCACCGGCGGCCAGGGCGCCCACGGCGTCATCGAGGCCGTGGGCACCGAGCAGTCCATGCGCACGGCCGTCGCGATCGCCCGCGACGGCGGCTCCATCGGCTACGTCGGCGTCCCGCACGGCAGCGGCACCGGCCTCGACCTGTCCGTCATGTTCGACCGCAACATCGCGCTGCGCGGCGGCGTCGCCCCGGTCCGCGCGTACATCCCGGAGCTCCTCCCGGACGTCCTGGACGGCACCGTCGACCCGTCCCCGGTCTTCGACCTGACGGTCGGCCTGGACGGCGTCCCGGCCGGCTACAAGGCCATGGACGAGCGCACGGCCCTGAAGGTCCTGGTCAAGCCGTAGGGCGGGCAGGGCCGGGCCCGCTGCCCGCCGTGTGGGCGATCGTTCCGCGGGGCGAGGGGGCCCTGCTCGCACGAAGCCGAGAGCTCGGGGGAGGGCGGGCACACCCCCGTTGCCGGGCACCGGCCCGCCCCGCCCCGTACGGCCCGGCGCCGTCGGCCGGCTCCTCCCGCCGGGCCGACGGCGCGGAACCGGAACCGCGGGCGGGCCGACCGGGCCGCGGGCGGGAGCCCCTCAGCCCCCGATCCACTCCGCCGCGTCCGCCCCCGCGATCCCCGGCGCCCGGGTCCACCCCGAAGGCCCGCCCTCGTACGACACGGGCGACAGCGCGTGCCGCAGCCGCCCCAACGCCCCCTCCGACTCCGCGAGGTACCGCTCCGGCTCGTACCGGGGCAGCGTCCCGGTGAGCCAGTGCCCCGTCTGCGCGAGGGCCAGGCGGACGAGACGGCTCCCGCCCTCCGCCCGCTGCTCGGTCAGCGACCGCAGCACCGCCGCCGCGAGCAGATACCCCGTGCCGTGGTCCAGCGCCTGCGCCGGCAGCGCCCCCGGCTCCTCCGCCGACCCCTCCACGGTGGCGATCCCCGTCGCCACCTGCACCAGGGAGTCGAAGCCGCGCCGCCCGCCCCACGGCCCGTAGTCGCCCCAGGCGGAGAGGCGGGCGGTCACCAGGCCCGGACGCTCCAGGTCGAACCGGTCGAGAGCGCCCGGCCGGTAGCCGGTCACCAGGACGTCGGCCGCGTCGAGGAGGCCGTCGAAGGTGCGCCGGTCCGACGGCCGGTCCAGGTCGAGCGCGGCCGTCCGCTTGCCGACGCCCGCGTCCGCGTGCTGGTCCGGCAGTTCGGGGTTGCCCGGCGGGTCGATCCGCAGCACGTCCGCGCCGAGCAGCGCCAGCGTCCGGGTCGCGACGGGCCCGGCGATCACCCGGGTCAGGTCGAGGACCCGCAGCGGGCCGGAGCGCCGCCGGGGCGCGGCCCCGTCGAGCCGCTCCCGGGTCAGCAGCGGCCGCGCCGCCACCTCCCGGCCCTGCTCGCTCGCCGCCCACTCCGCGGGCGTGCGCAGGGCGACGGCCAGGCCCCCGGCCGCGTACACCGCCGTCTCGACCTCGACGGCCTTCCGCTCGCCGATCGCCGCCGCCACGGCCTCGACGGAGTCCGGCGCATCCAGCGCCGCCAGCAACGCCGCCTTGTGGTGAGGGTAGTTGGCGTGGGTGCGGACCCAGCCGTCGGCCGCCCGCCAGAACCGTGACAGCGGCGCGAAGTTCACCGGCGCCCGTCCGTCGACCCGCAGGTGACGCTCGCTCACGAAGGCGGTGGCGACGGCCCCGTCGTCGACCCGCACCGCCCCCGGCAGCCCGGCGTGCTCCACCGCGGCGAGCGAGCAGGCCGCGACCGTCGCGCGCGCCAGGTCCATCACCGGCAGCCGCGCGGGCAGCAGCCCGGACACCCCGCCGTACTCCACGCGGTCGACGAGGGCGGGATCGCCGCCCAGGGCCGACCACAACAACTCCGTACCCGTACGCACTGTGCTGTCCATGATCGCAGTGTGGCACTCAGTGCCACCCGCGGACGTGGAGAGGGCCCCGGTGTGGCGCACCACACCGGGGCCCTCGTGCACGGCTGCCGCTTACTTCACGGCGTCCAGCGCGTCGATCAGACCGGCCCCGTAGAAGCCGTTCTTGTTCACGTCACCCTCGCAGACGGCGTCGACGGTGCCGTCGCCGTTGATGTCGTACGGGTTCGTGCAGGCGCGGTCGTCGGCCTGCGCGTACAGCAGCGCCTTCAGCGCCGCCGGGCTCGCGTAGGGGTGCGTCGACTTGAGGAGCGCCAGGACGCCCGCCGCGTGCGGCGAGGCCATCGACGTGCCGGCCTTGTAGTTGTAGCCGCCGTTGACCGTGGTCGACAGGATGCGGCCGTTGACCGCCGGGGCGTCCGGGGTCTGGTACTCGGTGCGGTCACCGCCGGGGGCGGCGACGTCGATCACGCCGAGACCGTAGTTGGAGTAGGACGCCTTCAGGTCCTTGGCGCCGGTCGAGGAGACCGTCACGACGCCCGGCAGCATGGCCGGGTAGTCGAGGCACTCCTTCGGGTCGATGACCCGGTCGCCCGGCGTGGTGTCGTTCGGGCTGCTGTTGTCGAGGATCGAGTCGGCGGCCAGGTCGAACTTGGAGTTGCCGGCCGCGGCGACGTTGACCGTGCCCTTCTTCTCCGCGTAGCGGGTGGCACGGGTGACCGCCTCGATGAGGGCCTTCTGGTCCTCGTCGTTCTTGCAGGCGAACATCCACGGGTCGGTGTAGTAGCTGTTGTTCGTGATGTCGACGCCGTGCTCGGCCGCCCACACGAAGCCGCAGACCACGGCCTCGGTGTAGAAGAAGCCGTCCGGGGTGGAGACCTTGATGCCGGAGATCTTGACGCCCGGGGCGACGCCGGTGATGCCGACGCCGTTCTTGGCGGCGCCGATGGTGCCGGCGACGTGCGTGCCGTGGTCGCTCTCGCCCGGGTTCGGACGCCACGAGCCGGCGGTGGTGTCCGGCTTGCCGGACACGCAGTTGGCGGACGCGGCCGCGTCGAAGTTCGGCGCCAGGTCCGGGTGGGTGTCGTCGACACCCGTGTCGATGACGCCGACGGTGACCCGGCTGCTGCCGAGGGTCTTCTTGTGCGCCTTGTCGGCCTTGATCGCCGGGAGGTCCCACTGCAGGGGCTCCATCGGGTCCTGACCGTCCGTGGCGGCGGCCGCGGCGGCCTTGGCCTCGGCCGGGGTCAGCGCCTGCGCGCCCTCGTCGACGGAGTCGTCGGACTGGACGGAGAGCGGGGCGGTCCGGGTCGCACCGGCCGACACCACGCCGGGCGCCTGGCGGATCGTCTTCGCGAACTCGGGGTTCTGCGAGTGGACGACGATGACGCCTATCTGGTCGTACGAGATGACCACCTCGCCGCCCGCGGCGGCGATCGCCTTCTTCACCGAGGCGCCGGTCCAGCGGCCGCCCTCGATGTTGACGACGTAAGAAAGCTTCGGGCCGTTCGTGGCCACGGTGGCCGGAGCGTCGCTCAGTTCCGCGGCGGAGGCGGCGCCGGGGGCGAGGAAGCCGAGCGAGGCCGTGAGCGCGAGACCAACCGGCAGAGCAAGAGCTCGGCCGCGCCTCGATCCCAGATGAGCCATGGGTTCTCCACATCATCCGTATGTACTGTCCGCGCGCGGGTTTGCGCGTGGGCAGGTGCATGACGAGTGAAGTTATCGCTGATCTTCCCGAAGCTTCAATGAGTTGAGAAGACTTCATGAAGATCTGTTCAAGAAAATCCCGCCGGTGAACCGCTTCGCTTCCGGCTCCGTGCCGTTGGTCAGGGGAGGGGCTCCGCTCGGAGCCCCGCTCTCCGCACCCCTGGTGAGGCCCCCTTGACCATGCCGCCCGCCCCCGCGTCCCGAGGAGATTCCGTGGCCACCGAAGCACCGCCGCCCAGAAATGACACGGAGACCGACCACGGTCCCGCGTCGCCCACGACGGAGGAATTCGTCGAGATGCAGGAAAGCGAGGAATTCGGCGAACTGCGCCGTACATACCGTTCGTTCGCTTTTCCCCTGACCGTCGCCTTCATCGCCTGGTATCTGCTCTACGTGCTGCTCTCCAACTACGCGGGCGGCTTCATGGGGACCAAGGTCTTCGGCAACGTCAACGTGGCCCTCGTCCTCGGCCTCGGCCAGTTCGCCACCACGTTCCTCATCGCCTGGCTCTACTCGCGGCACGCGGCGAACCGGCTCGACCCCAGGGCCGAGGCCATCAAGCACCGTATGGAGGCCGACGCATGAGCACCCCCGTCCTGCTCGCGGCGGGCAACGCCACCACCGAGCACCGGCCCCTGATCATCACGCTCTTCGCGGCCTTCGTCGTCGCCACCCTCGTCATCACCGTCTGGGCCGGCCGCCAGACCCGCAGCGCCGCCGACTTCTACGCCGGCGGACGCCAGTTCACCGGCTTCCAGAACGGCCTCGCGATCTCCGGCGACTACATGTCCGCCGCGTCCTTCCTCGGCATCGCCGGAGCCATCGCCCTCTTCGGCTACGACGGCTTCCTGTACTCGATCGGCTTCCTCGTCGCCTGGCTCGTCGCCCTGCTCCTGGTCGCCGAACCGCTGCGCAACTCCGGCCGGTTCACCATGGGCGACGTCCTCGCCTACCGGATGCGCCAGCGCCCCGTCCGCACCGCCGCCGGCACCTCGACCATCGTCGTCTCGATCTTCTACCTGCTCGCCCAGATGGCGGGCGCGGGCGTCCTCGTCTCGCTCCTGCTCGGCATCACCAGCGACGGCGGCAAGATCGCGATCGTCGCCCTGGTCGGCCTCCTGATGATCGTCTACGTGACGATCGGCGGCATGAAGGGCACCACCTGGGTGCAGATGGTCAAGGCGGTCCTGCTCATCGCGGGCACGCTGCTGATCACCTTCCTCATCCTCCTCAAGTTCCACTTCAACATCTCGGAGCTGCTCGGCGCGGCCGCCACCAACAGCGGCAAGGGCGACGCCTTCCTGGAGCCCGGCCTCAAGTACGGCGCCACCGCCACCTCCAAGCTGGACTTCCTCTCGCTCGGCATCGCGCTCGTCCTCGGCACGGCCGGCCTGCCCCACATCCTGATCCGCTTCTACACGGTGCCGACCGCCAAGGCCGCCCGTAAGTCCGTCAACTGGGCCATCGGCATCATCGGCGCCTTCTACCTGATGACGATCGTCCTCGGCTTCGGCGCCGCCGCCCTCCTCAAGAACAGCGACATCGTCGCCTCCAACAAGGCGGGCAACACGGCCGCCCCGCTCGCCGCCCTGGAGATCGGCGGCGGACCCGACTCCACCGGCGGCGCGGTCCTCCTCGCCGTCATCTCCGCCGTGGCCTTCGCGACCATCCTCGCCGTCGTCGCCGGCCTGACCCTGGCCTCCTCCTCGTCCTTCGCGCACGACATCTACGCCAACGTCATCCGGCGCGGAAAGGCCACCGAGAAGGAGGAGGTGCGGGCCGCCCGCTGGGCGACCGTCCTCATCGGCGTCGTCTCCATCGCGCTCGGCGCCCTCGCCCGCGACCTCAACGTCGCCGGCCTGGTCGCCCTCGCCTTCGCGGTCGCCGCCTCGGCCAACCTGCCGACGATCCTCTACTCGCTCTTCTGGAAGCGGTTCACCACCCAGGGCGCCCTGTGGTCGATCTACGGCGGCCTGATCTCCGCCGTCGTCCTCGTGCTCTTCTCGCCGGTCGTCTCCGGCAAGCCCACGTCGATGTTCAAGACGGTGGACTTCTACTGGTTCCCGCTGGAGAACCCCGGCCTCGTCTCCATCCCGCTCGGCTTCCTGCTCGGCTGGCTCGGCTCGATCCTCTCCAAGGAGGAGCCGGACAAGGGCAAGTACGCGGAACTGGAGGTCAAGTCCCTCACCGGAGTCGGAGCGCACTGAACCGTATACGGTCCGCGACCGCCGGACGGCCGTGTCGTAGAGTTCTACGACGCGGCCGCGTCGGTCCTCGTGACAATCTGCCCTGCTCGTTGTCCGTGCGCTCACGTAGGCTCGAAGAACACGCATCCGGAATACGGGGAGGGGGCCCACAGTGCTCATCGACACCTACGGCCGTGTGGCCACTGACCTGCGCGTCTCGCTCACGGACCGGTGCAACCTGCGCTGCACCTACTGCATGCCGGAGGAGGGCCTCCAGTGGCTCGCCAAGCCGGACCTCCTCACCGATGACGAGATCGTCCGGCTGATCCGCATCGCGGTCACCGACCTCGGCGTCACCGAGGTCCGCTTCACCGGCGGCGAGCCGCTGCTCCGTCCCGGCCTCGTCGGGATCGTCGAGCGCTGCGCCGCCCTGGAGCCCCGCCCCCGGATGTCCCTCACGACCAACGGCATCGGACTCAAGCGCACCGCCGCCGCCCTCAAGGCGGCCGGCCTCGACCGGGTCAACGTCTCCCTCGACACCCTGCGCCCCGACGTCTTCAAGACCCTCACCCGGCGCGACCGCCACCAGGACGTCCTCGACGGCATGGCCGCCGCCAGGGAGGCCGGCCTCACCCCGGTCAAGGTCAACGCCGTCCTGATGCCCGGCCTCAACGCCGACGAGGCCCCCGACCTGCTGGCCTGGGCGATCCAGGAGGGGTACGAGCTCCGCTTCATCGAGCAGATGCCCCTGGACGCCCAGCACGGCTGGAAGCGCGACGGCATGATCACCGCCGGGGACATCCTGGAGTCGCTGCGCACCCGCTTCGCCCTCACGCCGGAAGGCTCCGAGGAGCGCGGCTCGGCCCCCGCCGAGCGCTGGGTGGTCGACGGCGGACCGCACACGGTCGGCGTCATCGCCTCCGTCACCCGCCCGTTCTGCCGGGCCTGCGACCGCACCCGCCTCACCGCCGACGGACAGGTGCGCACCTGCCTCTTCGCCACCGAGGAGACCGACCTGCGGGCCGCGCTCCGCTCGGACGCCCCGGACGAGACGGTCGCGGAGATCTGGAAGAAGGCCATGTGGGGCAAGAAGGCCGGCTCGGGCCTCGACGACCCGAGCTTCCTCCAGCCCGAGCGCCCGATGTCGGCCATCGGCGGCTGACGTCTAGGAGGCCGGGGAGCCGGACTCCCACTCGCCCAGCGGCACGACGTCCTTCAGGAAGCCCCGTACCCCCAGGAACTGGGAGAGGTGCTCGCGGTGCTCCTCGCACGCGAGCCAGGTCTTGCGGCGCTCGGGCGTGTGCAGCTTGGGGTTGTTCCACGCGAGGACCCAGACGGCGTCGGCGTGGCACCCCTTGGCGGAACAGATCGGCTTCTCTTCACTCACGGGACCGTTGATCACCCGATCATTGTCCAGCAACAGCGATGCCGGGCAGCCACGGGGGGAGCTGCCCGGCATCGGTCCGTCGCTCCGACGGGGGATGCGGAGCGCGTAGGCAGTATGTCACGGCACATGGGGTGCGGTGCACCGGATCGTCATGATTGATCTGAGGTTTTCTTGAGGTTCGGAGCGTCGAGCGCGGGGCGCTCCGGAGTGGGGACGAAGGTGGAGGGAAGGGACGGAGCCCTCTCGCGTCCCGCGTTGGCGATCACCACGGCGATGTAGGGGAGCAGAAGGCCCAGGCCCAGCGCCACGAAGGCCACGTGCCGCTCCACGTTCCACAGCACCGTCGCGGCGATCACGGAGAACGTCCGCACCGTCATCGAGATGACGTAGCGCCGCTGTCGCCCCCGCACGTCGTCGGCGAGCCCCTGCCGGGCTCCCGTGATCCGGAAGACCTCGGTCCCGCCATGCTTCGGCATCGCCGTTCACCACCCACAGGTCGTGCCGGACCCTCCCCGGTCCGGACCTCCTTCCACCGTACGCCCGCCCCGCCGGGCCGACGAGACCGGGGCACGTACGGCGGTGTCCGACATGCGTCGTATGGCCGACGGGTCGAGACTGGGCCCACATGCGCACTAGGAGGCGACGATGAGTTGGTTGTGGGCGATCATCGTGGGATTCGTCCTCGGTCTGATCGCGAAGGCGATCCTGCCCGGGAAGCAGCAGATCCCGCTGTGGCTGACGACCGTGTTCGGCATTCTCGGCAGCGTGCTCGGAAACGCGGTCGCGACCTGGATCGGAGTCAACGACACCAAGGGCATCGACTGGACCCGGCACCTGCTCCAGCTGATCGGCGCCGTCGCCGTGGTCGGCGTGGGTGACATGCTGTGGGCCTCGATCAGGGGCAACAGACAGCGCGCCTGACGAGGGCGCCCGGCGACGGCGCCCGGCTACGGCGCCTGGCTACGGCGCCTGGCTACGGCGCCTGGCTACGGCGCCTGGCTACGGAAAGAGGCCCGGTACGGCGCACCGCGCGTACCGGGCCTCTCCCGTGATCCCGCTAGCCGGCGAACTCGATCGCCGCCAGGTTCTTCTTGCCGCGCCGCAGCACCAGCCAGCGGCCGTGCAGCAGCTCCTCCGCCGACACCTCGGCGTCCTCGGCGGTCACCTTCACGTTGTTCACGTAGGCCCCGCCCTCCTTCACCGTGCGCCGCGCCGCCGACTTGCTCGCCACGAGACCGACCTCGGCGAACAGGTCCACGACCTGGCCGAGCCCGGTCACGCGCGCGTGCGGCAGCTCGGACAGCGCGGCGGCGAGCGTCGGCTCGTCCAGCTCGGCCAGGTCGCCCTGCCCGAACAGCGCCTTGGAGGCGCCGATGACGGCGGCGCACTGCTCGGCGCCGTGCACCAGGGTGGTGAGCTCCTCGGCGAGCGCCCGCTGTGCGGCACGCGCCTGCGGCCGCTCGGCGGTCTGCGCCTCCAGCTCCTCCAGCTCCTCGCGGGACTTGAAGGACAGGATCCGCATGTACGTCGAGATGTCCCGGTCGTCCACGTTCAGCCAGAACTGGTAGAACGCGTACGGCGTGGTCATCTCCGGGTCCAGCCAGACGGCCCCGCTCTCGGTCTTGCCGAACTTGGTGCCGTCCGCCTTGACCATCAGCGGGGTCGCGAGGGCGTGGACCTCGGCGCCCGGCTCCAGGCGGTGGATCAGGTCCAGGCCGGCCACCAGGTTGCCCCACTGGTCCGAGCCGCCCTGCTGGAGCGTGCAGCCGTAGCGGCGGTACAGCTCCAGGAAGTCCATGCCCTGGAGCAGCTGGTAGCTGAACTCGGTGTAGCTGATGCCCTGCTCGGACTCCAGGCGCCGGGCGACGGAGTCCTTGGTCAGCATCTTGTTGACCCGGAAGTGCTTGCCGATGTCCCGCAGGAACTCGATCGCCGACATCCCGGCGGTCCAGTCCAGGTTGTTCACCATGACCGCCGCGTTCTCCCCCTCGAAGGAGAGGAAGGGCTCGATCTGCGAACGCAGCCGGTTCACCCAGTTCGCGACCGTCTCGGGGTCGTTCAGGGTGCGCTCGGCCGTCGGCCGCGGGTCACCGATCTGGCCGGTGGCCCCGCCGACCAGCGCCAGCGGCCGGTGCCCGGCCTGCTGGAGCCGGCGGACGGTGAGGACCTGGACCAGGTGGCCGACGTGGAGACTGGCCGCGGTCGGGTCGAAACCGCAATAGAACGTGACGGGACCGTCCGCGAGAGCCTTGCGCAGTGCGTCCTCATCGGTGGACTGGGCGAACAGCCCGCGCCACTTCAGCTCGTCGACGATGTCCGTCACGATCGTCCGTCTCCTCAGAAAGTTGTAGTGCTACGACGACTCAGTCTAGGCGGGTCAGACCCCCTTGCTGACCGAGCTCATGTTGAAGTCCGGCACCCGCAGGGAGGGCATCGCGGCCCGGGTGAACCAGTCGCTCCACTCGCGCGGCAGCGTCTTCTCCGTACGGCCCGCCTCCGTGGCCCGCGACAGCAGGTCCACCGGCGACTCGTTGAACCGGAAGTTGTTCACCTCGCCGACCACCTCGCCGTTCTCGACGAGGTAGACGCCGTCCCGGGTCAGCCCGGTCAGCAGCAGCGTCGCCGGGTCGACCTCGCGGATGTACCAGAGGCAGGTCAACAGCAGGCCGCGCTCCGTCGCGGCCACCATCTCGTCCAGGGAGCGCTCGCCACCGCCGTCCAGGATCAGGTTCCCCGCTCCCGGGGCCACGGGCAACTGAGTAAGCCCCGCCGTGTGCCGGGTGGTGATCAGGTGCGCCAGGCTGCCGGCCGTCACCCAGTCGACCGGCCCGACCGGCAGACCGTTGTCGAAGACGGAGGAGTCGTCGCCGGAGGAGTGCGCGATCACGAACGGCGAGGACTCCAGGCCCGGCTCGTTCGGGTCGCTGCGCAGCGTCAGCGGCAGCGGGGAGAGCGTCTCGCCGAGCCGGGTGCCGCCGCCGGGCTTGGAGAAGACCGTACGGCCCTCCACCGCGTCCCGGGCCGCCGAGGACCACAGCTGGTAGATCATCAGGTCGGCCACGGCGGTCGGCGGCAGCAGCGTCTCGTACCGCCCGGCGGGCAGCTCGATCCGCCGCTCCGCCCAGCCGAGGCGGGTCGCCAGCTCGGCGTCGAGCGCGGCCGGGTCGACGTCCTTGAAGTCCCGGGTCGAGCGCCCGGTCCAGGCGGAGCGCGAGCGGTCGGGGGACTTGGCGTTCAGCTCCAGGGTCCCGTTGGGCTGGTCGTGGCGGAGCCGCAGCCCCGTGGACGTGCCCAGGTAGGTGGAGGTCAGCTCGTGGTTGGCGAAGCCGTAGAGCTCGCGTCCGCCGGCACGCGCGCGTGCGAAGGCCTCGCCGAGCGCCGGGGCGAAGTCGGTGAAGACGGCGGAGGAGGTCTCCGCCGGGGCGTCCGTGAAGTCGGGCGAGGCGGGCACGCCCTCCACCAGCGGCTGGGCGTCCTCGGCGGGCCCGGCGGCGCGCGCGGCGGCCTCGGCGGCCCGGACCAGCGGCTCCAGGTCGTCGGCGGTCACGGCGGACCGCGAGACGACACCGGAGGCGGTGCCCTGGGCGCCGTCGACGGTCGCGATCACGGTGAGCGTCCGGCCGCGGGTCACGCCGTTCGTGGTGAGCGCGTTCCCGGCCCAGCGCAGATTGGCCGAGGACTCCTCGTCGGCGATGACGACACACCCGTCCGCGCGGGACAGCTCCAGGGCCCGCTCGACGATCTCGTACGGCTTGCTGACGCGGCTCATCGACCGGCCTCCTGCGTCGTGTTCAGGATGTTGACGCCCCGGAAGAGGGCGGACGGGCAGCCGTGCGAGACGGCGGCGACCTGGCCCGGCTGGGCCTTGCCGCAGTTGAAGGCGCCACCGAGGACGTACGTCTGCGGGCCGCCGACCTGCTCCATCGAGCCCCAGAAGTCGGTGGTCGTCGCCTGGTACGCCACGTCCCGCAGCTGCCCGGCGAGCCGGCCGTTCTCGATGCGGAAGAAGCGCTGGCCGGTGAACTGGAAGTTGTAGCGCTGCATGTCGATCGACCAGGACCGGTCGCCGACCACGTAGATGCCGCGCTCCACGCCCCCGATCAGGTCCTCCGTCGACAGACCGCCCGGATCCGGCTGGAGCGAGACGTTCGCCATCCGCTGCACCGGGACGTGCGCGGGGGAGTCGGCGAAGGCGCAGCCGTTCGACCGGCCGAGGCCCGTGAGCTTCGCGATCCGCCGGTCCAGCTGGTAGCCGACGAGCGTGCCGTCCTTCACCAGGTCCCAGCTCTGCGCCTCGACGCCCTCGTCGTCGAAGCCGACCGTGGCGAGACCGTGCTCGGCGGTCCGGTCACCCGTCACGTTCATGATCGAGGAGCCGTACGCCAGCTTGCCCAGCTGGTCGAAGGTGGCGAACGAGGTGCCGGCGTACGCCGCCTCGTAGCCCAGCGCCCGGTCCAGCTCGGTGGCGTGCCCGATGGACTCGTGGATCGTCAGCCACAGGTTCGACGGGTCGACGACCAGGTCGTACCGGCCCGCCTCCACGCTCGGCGCCCGCATCTTCTCGGCGAGCAGCCCCGGGATCTCGTCGAGCTCCTTGTCCCAGTCCCAGCCGGTCCCCGTCAGGTACTCCCAGCCCCGCCCGACCGGCGGCGCGATCGTCCGCATCGAGTCGAACTCGCCGGTCGTCTCGTCCACGGCGACCGCCGTGAGCTGCGGGTGCAGCCGGACGCGCTGCTGGGTGGTCACGGTGCCGGCCGTGTCCGCGTAGAACTTGTTCTCGTGGACGGTCAGCAGCGAGGCGTCCACGTGCGCCACGCCCTCCGCCCGGAGCAGCCGCGCGCTCCAGTCGGCGAGCAGCGCGCTCTTCTCCTCGGCGGGGACGGAGAAGGGGTCGATCTCGTACGAGGACACCCAGGTGCGCTCGGAGTGCACCGGCTCCTCGGCCAGCTCGACACGCTCGTCGGAGCCGGCCGCCGCGATCACCTTCGCCGACAGCTTGGCCATGGCGACCGCCTGCGAGGCGACCCGCGCGGCCCCGTCCATCGTCAGGTCGACGCCGGACGCGAAGCCCCAGGCACCGCCGTGCACCACCCGCACCGCGTAGCCGAGGTCAGTGGTGTCCGAGGACCCGGACGGTTTGGCGTCGCGCAGCCGCCACGAGGCGCTGCGCACCCGCTCCAGGCGGAAGTCCGCGTGCTCGGCACCCAGCGCGCGCGCTCGGGCGAGCGCCGCGTCGGCGAGCGCCCGCAACGGCAGCGCGACGAACGAAGGGTCGATCTGATGGACCACGAGCGGCCTCGCTCTCGGCGATCGGAAGACGGCGGTTGATCTGTCCGGAAGTCAATCACGGCACGGGCGGCCGAGTCCGCGCATTGGATCGGAGTGCGCCCAGGGCGAAGCCGTGGGCCGGTCCGTACCGGCCCCGAGCTGTAGGGATCCGACAGTGACACCCGTACGCCACTGTCGGAGGTCGATTCCTCATGTCGGGAGCGGTACCGATAGGTTTTCGGCTACCAGACCGCTATCGAAAGGGTGATCCGTTGAGCCGCTCGGTTCTCGTCACCGGAGGAAACCGGGGCATCGGCCTCGCCATCGCCCGCGCGTTCGCCGAGGCCGGCGACAAGGTCGCGATCACGTACCGCTCCGGCGAGCCCCCGGCCGCCCTGGTCGAGCTCGGCTGCCTCCCCGTCAAGTGCGACATCACCGACGCGGAGCAGGTGGAGACGGCCTACAAGGAGATCGAGGAGAAGCACGGCCCGGTGGAGGTCCTCGTGGCCAACGCCGGCGTGACCAAGGACCAGCTCCTCATGCGCATGACCGAGGAGGACTTCACGTCCGTCCTCGACACCAACCTCACCGGCACCTTCCGGGTCGTCAAGCGTGCCAACCGCGGGATGCTGCGCGCCAAGAAGGGCCGTGTCGTCCTGATCTCCTCGGTGGTCGGTCTGCTGGGCTCCGCGGGCCAGGCCAACTACGCCGCCTCCAAGGCCGGCCTGGTCGGTTTCGCCCGCTCCCTCGCGCGTGAGCTCGGCTCGCGCAACATCACCTTCAACGTCGTCGCGCCCGGTTTCGTCGACACCGACATGACCAAGGTCCTCACCGACGACCAGCGCGCGGGCATCGTGTCCCAGGTTCCGCTGGGCCGTTACGCGCAGCCGGAGGAGATCGCCGCGACGGTGAAGTTCCTCGCCTCCGACGACGCCTCGTACATCACTGGAGCCGTCATCCCGGTTGACGGCGGATTGGGCATGGGTCACTGATCACCATGAGCGGAATTCTCGAGGGCAAGCGCATCCTCATCACCGGTGTGCTGATGGAGTCCTCCATCGCCTTCCACGCCGCGAAGCTGGCCCAGGAGGAGGGTGCGGAGATCATCCTCACCGCCTGGCCGCGGCCGACGCTGACCGAGCGCATCGCCAAGAAGCTCCCCAGGCCCGAGAACGTCAAGGTCCTCGAGCTCGACGTCTCGAACGACGAGCACCTCGCCCGCCTGGAGGGCCAGGTCCGCGAGCACCTGGGCGACCGCCTCGACGGCATCGTGCACTCCATCGGCTTCGCGCCGCAGGACGCGCTCGGCGGCAACTTCCTCAACACGCCGTTCGAGTCCGTGGCCACCGCCATGCACGTCTCCGCCTTCTCCCTGAAGTCGCTGACCATGGCGCTGCTGCCGCTGATGTCCGAGGGCGGTTCGGTCGTCGGCCTCACCTTCGACGCGAAGTTCGCCTGGCCGCAGTACGACTGGATGGGCCCGGCCAAGGCCGCCCTGGAGGCCACCAGCCGCTACATGGCGCGCGACCTCGGCAAGCAGAACATCCGCTGCAACCTGATCTCGGCGGGCCCGCTCGGCTCCATGGCCGCGAAGTCCATCCCGGGCTTCGGCGAGCTGGCCTCCGTGTGGGACAGCCGTTCCCCGCTGGAGTGGGAGCTCTCGGACCCGGAGCCGGCCGGCCGCGGCATCGTCGCGCTGCTCTCGGACTGGTTCCCGAAGACCACGGGCGAGATCATCCACGTGGACGGCGGTCTGCACGCCATCGGCGCGTAACCGCCCCGTACAGCGGAAAGGGCCGTGTGTCCGCCGGATGGCGGACACACGGCCCTCGCCGTTCCGCAACTCCTGCACGACTCGAAAATCAGCCCGAACCACCCCAGACTGAGGCAGAGCGTGATGTTCTGCTGCTGACGGGGAGGAGGTACGGGCATGCGCGCGATACGCAACGGCTTCGGGGCGATCGCCTCCGTGGCCGTTCTGATCACCGGGACAGCCGTCGCCACCGAGCTGCGGGCCGCTCCCGCCCCTGCCGAGGAGCTCCCGGCCACCGCCCCCGCGACCGGGGAGCCGGAGGACTTCGGAGCCTCCTGCCGCACCCTCGTCGAGGGCTCCCGCGTCACCGCCCACTGCAGCAACCCCTACCCCCGCGCCGACCGCGTCCGCCTCCACGTCGAGTGCGACCGCTGGTGGGACCTCGACGGCGACAGCGCCCCCGTGGAGGTCGGCCCCGCCGACTACGTCCAGGTCACCGGCCGCTGCTGGAAGGAGGTCCGGTCCGCCTGGATCACGCACCAGCCAGCGGATCCGCCCCCTGCTCCCGGCCCGCTTCCGGTACGGGGCTCCTGAGGCACATGAAGGGGTAGCCTGCCGCCTCGGTGCCCGCCCGCTCGGCGTCGCCCTCGCGGATCGCGTCCACCAGGCGCGCGTGGTCCATGTGGTTCTCCGGCCGCAGCACCCGCCCCACGTCGTCGCGCAGCCAGTCCCGCAGCAGATCGCCCAGGTCCGCGTAGAGCTCCGTCAGCACCTCGTTGCCCGAGGCGGCGACGACCGCGTGGTGGAAGGCCGCGTCGGCCGTCACGAACCGCTCCGCGTCCCCCGACTCCCACGCCTCCTCGCGGCGGCCCAGCAGGGCGTCCAGCTGCTTCAGGTCCCGCTCCGTGCGCCGCTCGGCCGCGAACCGGGCCGCGGCGGACTCCAGCGTGGAGCGCAGCTCGGCGACGTGTCGGGGGTCGGAGCCGGCGAAGCGCCGGTGCATGACACCGGCCAGCTCGCTGGTGGCGACGACGTAGGTCCCCGAGCCCTGACGGATGTCGAGCAGGCCGTTGTGCGCGAGCGCGCGGACCGCCTCGCGCACGGTGTTCCGGGCGACGCCCAGCTGCTCGACCAGTTCGGGCTCGGTCGGGATGCGCGAACCCACCGGCCACTCGCCGGAGGTGATCTGGTTCCGCAGCTCGGCGATCACCTGGTCGGAGAGACCGGTGCGCCGGGGGTGACCGAGGGCCATGGAGCGCCTTCCCATTAGTTCGAGATTGGACAACCAATCATCCCATGATTCTATGATGGCCCCATGCCTGACGAGCCGAAGACCCTCGACCCCGCCGCACCACCGGCCGAGACCACCGCGCGACCGGCCGGAACCACCGCCACGACCGCCCCCTCCGGGGCGCCCGCCACCGCCGGCGATTCTCCCGCACCGGGCCCGGCGCGCCGCCGGCTCCTCGGCCTCGTCGCCGTCGGCCTCGTCCTGGCCGCCCTCAACCTGCGCCCCGCCATCACCAGCCTCGGCGCCCTCCTCGAAGAGGTCAGCGAAGGCCTCCACATGAGCGGCAGCGTCGCCGGCGTCCTCACCTCCGTCCCCCCGCTCTGCTTCGCGGTCTTCGGCATCACCGCACCCCGCCTCGCCCGCCGCTTCGGCCCCGCCGCCGTCGTCTGCGCGGGCATGGCCGCGATCTTCACCGGCCTCGTCCTGCGGCCCTTCGCGACCGGCACCGCCGCCTTCCTCGCCGCCAGCGCCCTCGCCCTCATGGGCATCGCCGTCAGCAACGTCCTGATGCCCGTCATCGTCAAGCGGTACTTCCCCGGCCGCGTCGGCAGCATGACCGGCCTCTACTCGATGGCGCTCGCCCTCGGCACCTCCGTCGCCGCGGCCGCGACCGTGCCGATGACCGACGTCCTCGGCGGCGACTGGCGCCTCGGCCTCGGCGTCTGGGCGGCCCTCGCCGCGCTCGCCGTCCTGCCCTGGCTCCCGCTCCTGCGCGACCGGGACGGCGACACGGCCCCTCCGACGGCCGCGGCCCCCGAAGCGGCACCGCGGAACGCGCAGACGGCACCGCGGGTCCCCGCGCCGCGCATCACCCGCAGCCGCACCGCCTGGGCGCTCGGCGTCTTCTTCGGCCTCCAGGCCACCGGCGCCTACATCACCATGGGCTGGATGCCGCAGGTCTTCCGCGACGCCGGCGTCCCCGCCGCCACCGCGGGCGTGCTCCTCGCCGTCACCATGGTCATGGGCGTCCCGCTCGCCTTCGTCATCCCCCGCCTCGCGACCCGGATGAGGAACCAGGGTCCGATCGTCGTCGCGCTCGGCCTGTGCGGACTCACCGGCTACACCGGACTCCTCCTCGCCCCCGCCGCCGGAGCCTGGGTCTGGGCCGTGCTCCTCGGCGTCTCCAACTGCTCCTTCCCGCTCGCCCTCACGATGATCGGCATGCGCTCGCGCACCGGCGCCGGCGTCGTCCGGCTCTCCGCCTTCGCCCAGAGCGTCGGCTACCTCATCTCGATCCCCGGCCCCCTCCTCGTCGGCGTGCTCTACCAGCACAGCGGTGGCTGGGGACTGCCCGTCGCGCTCATGGGAGGGCTCATGGTGCCGCAGATGATCGTCGGAACCCTGGCCGGCAGGGACCGGACGGTCGAGGACGAATGCTGAGATGCGAGACTGTCCCCATGCCAGTCCTCGAACCCAACCCCCCGAACGGCCAGAAGAAGCTGCTCCTCGTGCTCGGCGCGATGCTCGGCATCACGGTCGTCATCGCCGTCATCGCCTCCTTCGCCTCCCCGTGAGGTGGGGGTGGCCCCCGCATCCCCTAGGGGGCGGGTCTCAGGGTGAAGTGGGTGGATCACCGGATGGGCCGCGGGACGCGCGATCCGTACGTTGGTGACAACGGCGAAAGCGCGGAACTCACCCACGGAGGCGGTCATGTCGGCCCCCACGCACCCCGGCATCCGGACCACGACCACCGGCGTCGACACCCGGCTGCCCTGGTGGGCCCTCGCCCTCCCGGCAGCCGCGTTCCTCGCCCTCCTGCTCCTCATGACCGGGGCGGACGGGGCCCAGGCGACCACGGGTGAGCTCGCCGCCGACCGCTTCCTGGAGCACCTCTGGCAAACCCTCTCTCTCTGAGTCGGAGTGGCCTGTTTCGTGCGAAGCTGTGGACCATGAGCGTCGATACACCCCGCAGCATCGTGCTCCTCCGGCACGCGAAGGCAGACTGGAACGACTCGTCCGACCACGAGCGACCGCTCGCCGACCGAGGCCGCAAGGACGCCCCGGTGGCGGGCCGCAAACTCGCCGACAGCGGCATCTCCTTCGACCTGGCCCTCTGTTCGACCGCCCTCCGCACCCGCGAGACCTGGAAGCTGGCCGTCCACGAGCTGCCCGTGCGCCCCAAGACGGTGTACGAGGAGCGGCTGTACGAGGCCTCCCTCGGCGAGCTCATCGCCCTGGTCAACGAGACCCCGGACGCCGTGAACAACCTCCTGCTCATCGGCCACAACCCCGGCATGCACGCCCTCGCCGACGCCCTCGCCGGCGAGACCGAGGGCGACACCCTCGCCCGGATGAACCGCAGCGGCTTCCCGACCTCCGCCTTCGCCGTCGTCACCTTCGACGGGACCTGGAAGTCCGTGGAGCACGGCGTCGGCAAGCTCGCCGACTTCTGGACCCCGCACGCCTGATCCCGTACCCGTACGCGGGAGGGCCCGGGCGTCGTCCGACACCCGGGCCCTCCCGCGTACCGCCACCGCTCGGTGCGGCCGTACCGCCACCGCTCAGTGCGGCAGGTCGTCCTCGCCGAAGTCCGCCGCCTCGACCTCCTCGCGCGTGATGCCGAGCAGGTACAGCACGGTGTCCAGGAACGGCACGTTCACCGCCGTGTGGGCCGCCTGACGCACCACCGGCTTCGCGTTGAACGCCACCCCGAGCCCGGCCGCGTTCAGCATGTCCAGGTCGTTGGCCCCGTCGCCGATCGCCACGGTCTGCGCCAGCGGCACCCCCGCCTCCGCCGCGAACCGGCGCAGCAGCCGTGCCTTGCCCGCCCGGTCGACGATCTCGCCGGTCACCCGGCCGGTGAGCTTCCCGTCCACGATCTCCAGCGTGTTGGCGGAGGCGAAGTCGAGCCCAAGGCGTTCCTTCAGGTCGTCGGTGACCTGCGTGAACCCACCGGAGACGACACCCACCTGGTAGCCGAGCCGCTTGAGCGTACGGATCAGGGTCCGGGCACCCGGCGTCAGCCGCACCTCGGCGCGGACCTTGTCGACCACCGAGGCGTCGAGACCGGCGAGCAGCTCCACGCGCGCGTGGAGCGACTGCTCGAAGTCCAGCTCGCCGCGCATCGCCGCCGCCGTCACCTCGGCGACCTTGTCCTCGCAGCCCGCGTGCGCGGCGAAGAGCTCGATCACCTCGTCCTGGATCAGGGTCGAGTCGACGTCCATCACCACGAGCCGCTGGGCCCGGCGGTGCAGGCCGGCGGAGACGACGGCCACGTCGACCCCGATGCTGTGCGCCTCGGTGGCCAGTGCGGTCCGCAGCGGCTCGGTCCCGCAGCCCGAGACGGCGAACTCGACCGCGGTCACCGGGTACTTCGCGAGGCGGAAGATGCGGTCGATGTTGCCGCCGGTCTCCGCGATCCTGGCCGCTATGGCCGCCGTCTGCTCCGCGGTGAGCGGGTGGCCGAGCACGGTGACGTGCGAGCGTCCCTCGCCGCGGGGACGGTTGTCGCCCGTGCCGGAGATGATCTCGGCCTGGAGCTTCAGCGACTCGGCCCAGCTGTGCACGGTGGCCCGCAGTTCGCCCGCCGAGGCGACGGTCGGCTCGGTGACGAGCGCGCACAGGACGAGGCGGCCGCGGGAGACCACCTGTTCGATGTCCACGACGTCGACGGAGTAGGCGGCGAGGGTGTCGAAGAGTCCCGCGGTGATCCCGGGACGGTCCTTCCCGAAGATCTTGACGAGAAGGGTGGGAACGTCTGAGGTCTGCGATGCGCTCATGGTGGTTCCACCGTATCGGGCACCGTGAGCCACCTGAGCCCCCGTCCCGCCCTGCGGACACCCGACTGGTCCAGGAAACGCCCCTGAGGTCTTCACGCGGCCCGACTTTCCGATACGGGACCGGGCCTGAAATAGTTCCCCAGGATGATTCGCCATCCCTGGACTCCCGACGACGGGGGTACATCGGGGGACAAGTAGTGGGGCATGGAGTGCCAGAACTCGTACTGGAATTGAACGGCAGGACCTGGACGCTCGATCCGTCCCGGTCGTACACCCTGGGCAGGGACCCTCAGGGTGACCTGGTCATCGACGACGCCAGGGTCTCGTGGCGCCACGCCACCATCAGCTGGGGCGGCCGGAGCTGGGTCATCGAGGACCACGGCTCCACGAACGGCACCTTCCTCCAGGGCCAGAGGATCCACCAGGTGGAGATCGGCCCCGGTTCGGCCGTCCACCTGGGCAACGCGACCGACGGCCCGCGGCTGAATCTCGCCGCCGCCGGCGCGGCCGCCGCGCCCCAGCAGCAGGCCCAGGCCCACCAGGCCGCCGCGGCCCACCAGGCCCCGGCTCATCAGGCCCCGGCCCACCAGGCCGCCGCCCAGGCCGACTGGGCCACGCACCAGGCGCCCCCGCAGCAGCAGGGCTGGCCGCAGCAGGGCGCACAGGGCGGACACGCCCCCGCGCACCAGCAGGTCCCGCACCAGCAGGGCCCGGCCGGCCACCCGGGGCAGGGCGGCCCCGTCGAGCAGCTCGCCCAGAAGGTTCCGGCCGGCCGCGGACCCGCGGGAGCGGCGTCGCCCTACGGCGACCGCAGCCCGACGACCTTCTACCAGCTGGACCTCGGCCGCGTGATGCGCATCGGCCGTGCCCTCGAGAACGAACTGGTCGTCTCCGACCTCCAGGTCTCGCGGCACCACGCCGAGTTCCACGCGACGCCCGACGGCCGCTTCGAGATCCGCGACCTCGGCTCGCACAACGGCACGTACGTCAACGGTCAGCCGATCCCCAAGGGCGGCACGGCCCTCCTCGGCCCGCAGGACATCGTCGGCGTCGGCCACTCGACCTTCCGCATCGTCGGCGGCCAGCTCGAGGAGTTCGTCGACACCGGCTCGGTCTCCTTCTCGGCCCGCCACCTCACGGTCACGGTCGACGGCGGCAAGCAGATCCTCAAGGACGTCACCTTCGGCGTCCCGGAGAAGTCGCTGATCGGCGTCATCGGCCCGTCCGGCTCCGGCAAGTCCACCCTGCTCAAGGCGCTGACCGGCTACCGCCCGGCCAACGAGGGCGACGTCCTCTACGACAACCGGAGCCTCTACAAGCAGTTCGCCGAGCTGCGCCAGCGCATCGGTCTGGTCCCGCAGGACGACATCCTGCACAAGGAGCTGACCGTCCAGAAGGCGCTGCGCTACGCGGCCAAGCTCCGCTTCCCCGGCGACACCGCCGCGACCGAGCGCGAGGCCCGCATCGACGAGGTGCTGCGCGAGCTCAAGCTCGACATCCACAAGGAGAAGAAGGTCACCTCCCTCTCCGGTGGCCAGCGCAAGCGCGTCTCCGTCGCCCTGGAGCTCCTCACCAAGCCCTCGCTGATCTTCCTGGACGAGCCGACCTCCGGCCTCGACCCGGGCATGGACCGCGACGTCATGCAGCTGCTGCGCGGCCTCGCGGACGACGGCCGCACGGTCCTCGTCGTCACCCACTCGGTGGCCGAGCTGGGCCTCTGCGACAAGCTGCTCGTGATGGCGCCCGGCGGCTCCGTGGCGTACTTCGGCCCGCCGGAGGAGGCGCTGAACTTCTTCGGCTACTCCACCTGGGCCGACGTCTTCTCCGCGTTCGAGAACTACCGTGACTACGACTGGGCGGGCCGCTGGAAGGGCTCGCAGCACTACCAGATGTACGCCGCGGACATCGACGCCGTCGCCGCGCAGCCCGTCCAGATCGCGCCGCAGGCCATGGCCAGGCCTCCGAAGCCGCAGGGCTGGGGCTCCCAGCTGTGGACCCTGATCCGCCGCTACGTGTCGGTGATCGCCTCCGACAAGGGCTTCATGGCCCTGATGGTGATCCTGCCCGCCGTCCTCGGCGCGGTCTCCGTCGTCATCCCGGCCGACTTCGGCCTGGGCCGACCCAAGCCGCCGTCCCGCTTCAACGGCGACGCCGGCACGATCATGCTGATCCTCGCGGTCGGCATGTGCTTCTCCGGCGCGGCGAACTCCGTACGAGAGCTGATCAAGGAACGGGTCATCTACGAACGGGAGCGCGCCGTCGGCCTCTCCCGCTCCGCGTACCTCATGTCCAAGGTCATCGTCCTCGGCCTGATCACCGCCTTCCAGGGCGTGATCATCTGCGGCATCGGCTTCTCCACCCGTGAGCTGCCCGAAGAGGGCCTGTTCATGCCGCCGGCCGTCGAGCTCTGCGTCCAGGTCATCGCGCTCGGCCTGACCTCGATGATGGTCGGCCTGGTCATCTCCGCGCTGGTGAAGACCGCCGAGAAGACCATGCCGCTGCTCGTCATGTTCGCGATCGTCCAGGTCGTCTTCACCGGCATCCTCTTCCAGGTGTACGGCTCGCCCGGCCTGGAGCAGTTCGCCTGGCTCATGCCCTCCCGCTGGGGCATCGCCGGCGCCGGCACCACCCTCGACCTGGCGCACCTGATGCCGCCGTGGGACCACAAGGACCCCACGAACACCGACCCGCTGTGGGAGCACACGGTCGGCCAGTGGAGCCTCGACCTCGGCATCCAGCTGATCATGGCCACGGTCTGCTGCGTCCTCGTGGCGCGGCTGCTGCGCCGCCACGAGCCCGAGGTCATGCGCAAGTAACCCTCGCGACGCCACGCCGAAGGGCGGCACCCTCTCAGGGTGCCGCCCTTCCGCGCGTCAGTACGCGCTGTTGACGTTGTCGATCGAGCCGTAGCGGTCGGCCGCGTAGTTGGCGGCGGCGACGATGTTGGCGACCGGGTCGTACTGGTCGAACTTGGTGCCGGGGATGTGGTACGCCTTGAAGGTCGGGTAGATCACCTGGAGCAGGCCCTTGGACGGGACGCCGTTGATGGCGTTGATGTCCCAGTTGTTGATGGCCCGCGGGTTGCCGCTGGACTCGCGCATGATGTTCTTGTGCAGGCCGTTGTAGGTGCCCGGGATGTTGTGCTTGTCCATGATGTAGAGCGCCTCGCGGATCCAGCCGTCGAGGTTGTTCGCGAAGACCGGCTTGCGGGGGACGGAACGGCTCGCGGCCGCCTTCTCCGCGGCGCGCTTCTTCGCGGCGGCCTTCGCCTTGGCCACCGCCTTGGCCTTGGCCTCGGCCTTCGCCTTCGCGGTGGCCTTCGCCAGGGCGTCGGCCTTGGCCTTCGCGGCCTTCGCCTGGGCGTCGAGCTTCGCCTTGGCGGCGGCCTTGGCCTTCGCCTCCGCCTCCTGCTTGGCCTTCAGACCGATGACGGTCTGCTGCTCGCTGACGCTGGCGGCCAGCGCCTTGGCCTGCGGGCTGTTCGCGTTGTACGACCAGGCCACCTGCTGGGTACCGGACAGGGCCTGGGGCTCGGTCTCGGTGCCGCCGTTGTGGGGCACGAGGGAGAGGGTGAGCGCTGCGGCGCCCAGAGCGGCGACGCCGGCGATCGTGGCCTTGTGGGTCTTCTTCAGACCACGACTGTGGCCAGGGGTGTTCGCAGACATGCAGGACTACCTCTTCGAATCGCTGGGGGTCGTCGCTCGGCCGGGGCGGCGCTGCGCCTGCTCGGCGGCGACGGAGGCAATTCTTAGCGGCAGCAAAATCCTGTGGCAAAGGTGTGACGTACTATCCCCGATAGTGGATCAGGGCTTGGCGCCCGGGCCGCACAATGCCCCCTGTGGCCCGTTTCCTCCGTTCATATCCGGTGGCAAAACGTCCACTAGGGGGCTTCGTAAGTGACCTGCGTCCTATGCGCGGCCTCACACCGAGCTCGTAACGAACTCACCATGAGTTGCTTCAGCAATGCGTACGGTGAGACCCCTCCTCCGGCAGGAGGAGATGGAGGTCGCCGAACTCGTGCCAGAGGTAGCGGCCCCGTACCGCGGCGGCGTACGCGCTCCCCAGCGCGGGCCGTCCGGCGACCGCCTCCAGCATCAGCAGATGCGAGGCCTCCGGCTCGTGCAGCCCGGTGAGCAGCCCGTCCACCACCCGCACCCCACGGGCGGGTGTCACCACCAGATCGGTCCACCCCCCGACGGCCCGCACCGTCCCGCCGCACCGCACGGCCGTCCCCCCTGCCGGCGCCCGGGGCACCCCTCCCGGCCCGTCGAACCCCACGGCGGCCGACTCCAGCGCCCGCACCACGGTCGTCCCCACCGCGATCACCCGGCCGCCCCCGGCGCGGGCCGCGTTCACCAGGTCCGCCGTCGCCGCCGGGACCTCGAAGCGCTCCGGGTAGGGCGGCTCGTGCGCCTCCGCCGACGCCACCCCCGTATGAAGGGAGAGCGGGGCGATCCGCACGCCCCGGCCGACCAGCTCCGCCACCAGCCGGGCCGTGAAGGGCCGCCCCGCGCTCGGCATCTCCGCCGAGCCCGACCCGTCGGGGGAGGGGCGCGCGAAGACCGTCCGGTACGCCGACAGGGGCTGGTCCCGGTCCGTGTACCCGTACCGGATGGGCCGCCCGTACCGTTCGAGCACTCCCGGCACGTCCTCGTTCACCCGGGCCCACCACAGCCGCCCGCCGCCGGGCACCAGCGGCTCCGCCAGCACCAGCCGCGCCCCTCCCGGCAGCCGTACGACCGCGCCCGCGGGACCGCCCCCACGCGGGCGCGTACTGCCCGACGGCTCCGGTTTCCGCAGCTCCACGGCCCAGCGCCCGTCGTCCCCACGGGTCGAGAAGTGCACCACCACCGGCTCCCCGCCCGGCTCCGGCCCGAGCCGCCCGTCCACGGCCGCCGCGAGCGTCGTCGAGGTGTTGACGACGAGCACGTCCCCGGCCCGCAGCAGCGCGGGCAGCTCCCTGAACGAGTGGTGCGACACAGCAGTCCCCCGCGACACGAGCAGCCGCACGTCGTCCCGGCCCCGCCCGGGGCCCCGCTGCTCGGCAGGAACCCGCGCCGACAGCTCCGCCGGCACCCGCACGGCCAGTCCCATCACGCCTCCAGGAAGGCCGGCGCGGAATACCGGCCGCTCGCCGGCCGTTCCTCGAGCAGCCGCAGGAAGACGGGGGCGACGTCGGCCGGAGCGGGCACCCCCGACAGGTCCTCGCCGGGCTCCGCGGCCGCCAGCATGCTCGTCCGCATCCCGCCCGGGTCCACCCACCAGACCCGCAGCCCCGGCTCCTCCACCGCCAGGACCGCCGACAGCTGGTCGAGCGCCGCCTTCGTCGCTCCGTACGCCCCCCAGGTCCGGTACGCCTCCGCCGCCGCGTCCGAACTCAGATTGACCACCGCGCCGGCGGACGCCTCGCGCAGCAGCGGCAGCGCCTCCTGCAGCAGCCCCAGCGGGGCCACCACGTTGACCTCCAGGGCGGCCCGGAAACCGTCCAGCGGGTGCCTGTCCAGCGGCACCAGCGGTTCCGCGCCCAGGATCCCCGCGTTGTTCACGAGCAGATCGAGACCGCCGAGCTCCCGCGCCGCCGCCACGAGCTCCCGCCGGTGCGCCGCGTCCCTCACGTCCCCGGCCCGCGCCACCACCCGTGCGCCACGCGCGCGTGCCGCCGCCGCGCTCTCCTCCAGTACGTCCGCCGTGCGGGCCCCGAGCACCAGGTTCCAGCCCCGCCCGGCAAGAGCCTCGGCCAGCGCCCGCCCCAGCCCCCTCGACGCCCCCGTGATGATCGCGACAGCCATGACGTCCATCCCCTCTCCTCCGGATGGCTCCACCCTCCGGCCGCGGCCCCTCCCACCGCCTCGTCCCCGGGCCCGGACCGCCGGGGGCACTTCGACCTAGGTCCCAGGACCTGCTCCGGCCTCGTCCCCGGGCGGATACGGACCGTCACACCCCGCCGGTACGGTGAACGCATGAGCCATCGACCGAACTCCGGCCTGGCCGCCGTGAGCACCGCCCTCCTGGCGATGAGCCGCCACCTGGAGGTGCGGGACGTCCTCAAGACGATCGTGGCCTCCGCGCGCGAGCTGCTCGACGCCGAGTACGCGGCCCTGGGCGTCCCCGACGACCACGGCGGCTTCGCCCAGTTCGTGGTCGACGGCATCAGCGACGAACAGTGGAAGGCGATCGGCCCGCTGCCCCGCCAGCACGGCATCCTGGCCTCGATGCTCCACAAGGCCGAGCCCGAGCGTCTGGCCGACGTCCGCACGGACCCCCGCTTCGAGGGCTGGCCCGACGCCCACCCCGAGATGTCCGACTTCCTCGGCCTGCCCGTCAGGGACGGCGACGAGATCATCGGCGCGCTCTTCCTCGCGAACAAGCGCTGCCCGAAGGAGGACGGCGGCTGCGGCTTCACCGCGGACGACGAGGCACTCCTCTCGATCCTCGCCCAGCACGCGGCCATCGCCCTCACCAACGCCCGGCTGTACGAGCGCAGCCGTGAGCTCACGATCGCCGAGGAGCGCTCCCGCCTCGCCCACGAGCTGCACGACGCCGTCAGCCAGAAGCTCTTCTCGCTCCGCCTGACCGCCCAGGCCGCCGCCGCCCTCGTCGACCGCGACCCGGTCCGCGCCAAGGGCGAGCTCCAGCAGGTCGCCGCGCTCGCCGCCGAGGCCGCCGACGAGCTGCGCGCCGCCGTCGTCGAGCTCAGGCCCGCCGCCCTCGACGAGGACGGCCTCGTCCACACGCTCCGCACCCAGATCCAGGTCCTGGACCGTGCCCACTCCGCCCGGGTGACCTTCGAGAGCCCGGGGATCCGGGCCCTCCCGGCCGCCCAGGAGGAGGCCGTCCTCCGGGTCGCGCAGGAGGCCCTGCACAACGCCCTGCGGCACGCGGACGCGAAGCTCGTCGCGGTCTCCCTCGCCCGCGGCGACCAGGGCGCGCGGCTCACCGTCACCGACGACGGCAAGGGGTTCGACCCGCGCACGGTCCGCCGCGCCGGCCGCCACCTCGGCCTGGTCTCCATGCGGGACCGGGCGAGCGGCGTCGGCGGGCGGCTCACCGTGACCTCGGCCCCGGGCGAGGGCACCACGATCGAGATGGAGGTTCCCGGTGGCTGACAAGCCGATCCGTGTCCTGCTGGTCGACGACCACCAGGTCGTCCGCCGCGGCCTGCGCACCTTCCTGGAGGTGCAGGACGACATAGAGGTCGTGGGGGAGGCCTCCGACGGGGCCGAGGGCGTCGCCAGGGCCGAGGAGCTGCACCCGGACGTGGTCCTCATGGACGTGAAGATGCCGGGCACGGACGGCATCGAGGCGCTCAAGCGGCTCCGTGAGTTGGCCAACCCCGCCAGGGTCCTGATCGTCACCAGCTTCACCGAGCAGCGGACGGTCGTCCCCGCGCTCCGCGCCGGCGCCCGCGGATACGTCTACAAGGACGTCGATCCCGACGCCCTGGCAGGGGCGATCCGCTCCGTCCACGCGGGGCACGTCCTGCTCCAGCCCGAGGTGGCCGGCGCGCTCCTCGCCCAGGACGACTCCCCCGGCGGGGGCACGGGGCGGGGCTCGACCCTCACGGAGCGGGAGCGCGAGGTCCTCGGCCTGATCGCGGACGGACGGTCCAACCGGGAGATCGCCCGCGCCCTCGTCCTCTCCGAGAAGACGGTCAAGACGCACGTCTCGAACATCCTGATGAAGCTCGACCTCGCGGACCGCACCCAGGCGGCGCTGTGGGCCGTACGGCACGGCCTCACCAACTGACGCGCCCCTTGTGCGCCGGAGCGCACGACCGTTCAGTCCTTCATACCGTCGTGTGTATGTCCCCCGTTCGGCGCAACCCGGCGGGGGGTGCGGCGTTCTCCATGGCGTGCTGCGGCGGACCGGCCGCAGCGATGACCAGGAGGATGTACCAAGTGAAGAACCTCAAGAAGGCCGCTGCCCTCACCATGGTCGCCGGTGGCATCGTCGCCGCCGGCGCGGGCGTCGCCTCCGCGAACGCGGACGCCCACGGGCAGGCCCTCCACTCGCCGGGCGTCGGCTCCGGCAACCTGGTGCAGGTCCCGGTCCACGTCCCCGTGAACGTCTCCGGCAACACGGTCAACGTGATCGGCCTGCTCAACCCGGCCTTCGGCAACGGCGCCGTCAACGGCTGACCCCCACACGGACCCCCGGCCCCGGACGATCCCCCCGGGGCCGGGGGTTTCCCGTTTCCGGGACCGTCGCGGGCGACCATTCCGCTTCCGGGACCGTTGCGGGGCAGCCATTCCGCTTCCGAGACCGTTGTGGGCAATCGTTCCGCGGGGCGGAACGGGCGGGCACAACCCCCAGGGCACTGCCCGTCCCCCGCACCTCGACCCCAGGACCCCGCCCCGGACCAGGCCGAGCCCCCACATCCAGGAGCCGACGGGCCCGCACCCAGCGGGAGCGAAGGTCAGAACCCCCGTTCCCGCTCCCGTTCCTCCACGTACGCGTTGTACGCAGCGACCTGCGCCCGCCGCGCCACCCGCTCCACCGGCCGCAACGCGGCCCCCCGCGCCGCCATCTCCGAGGCGCTCACCGCGCCCCCGTGACCGTGGTCGTACGCCAGGTTCACGAGCAGACCGATCCGCTGCGCCAGCTCCAGCACCCGCACCGCGCGCGGCGGATAGCCGGGGGCCAGCACCTCGCGGCCCACCTCAGCCCGCGCCCGGTACGCCTCGCGCGCCGCGTCCGCCGCGGGCCCCGAGGCCGCCACGTCGAGCCGGGTCAGCACCGCCGTCGCGTCCCGCAGTGCCTCGGCCAGCTCCCGCTCG
>NZ_JAINVG010000036.1 GCF_020400725.1 Streptomyces sp. NK15101
CGCAGGCTCCAGCCGATGGCCTTGCGGATGAAGAAGTCGGGGTCGGCCGAGCGGCGCAGGCAGTAGGCGAAGAGCCGGTCGGCGTCGGTGGCGTCCTTGAAGCGCAGCTGGTGGAGGAGGGCGGTGCGGGCGACCCAGAGGTCCTCCTCGTCGATCCAGGCGTCCATCTCGGCGGCGAGGGCGGGATCGGCCGCCACCAGGCCGCCGACGACATGGGCGGCGAGGTGGTCGACCGTGTCCCACCAGGAGACGGTGGTGACGAGCCGGCGGGCGACCGGCAGGAAGCCCGAGGAGCAGCGCTTCACGTGGCGGCGCAGGTAGTCGACGGCGAAGTAGTGGTACTCGCGCTCCGGGAGGGCGAAGCAGCGCAGGGCGATCGCGGCGCAGTCGGTCTCGTCGGGGCGCGGGGTGCCGTCGAGGACCGTGCGGGACAGGGCGCGGCGTTCGGGCGTGCGGATGCCGAGGAAGGGGGCCGCGCCCTTCATGTACGCGACCATCTCCTGGGCCCGGAAGGGGTTCCCCGCGGCGGGGTAGACGGTCGTGAGGCGGCCGAGGATCGTGTCGGCGAGCGCGCTCTCGGGTACGGAGGGGCTCATCGCCTCACTCTAGGGGGTGTCCGGCCCTGATCCGCCGGACAGGCCCCAGGGCCCCGGAGGCGGGGTGCGGATCACAGCGATCACACGGTGGTGTCGGTTACCCTCCCCGAATGTCCCCGTCCGTGCCCGTAGGCCGTTCCCGCGCGCTGCTCCCGCCGCGGGCGCGACTGGCGTTCCTCGCCGTGCTCCTGCTCTGCGCGGGAGCGTCGGTGCTGCTCTTCGAGCCGCAGCGGCTGCTCGCGGCGGGCTGGCCGCCGCACCTGAGCGGGGCGGGCGCGGCGGTCGTGTTCGGGCTGGCGTACGGGGTGTGCACGGCGGCCCTCGTCCCGCGCCCCCTCCTGAACCTGGCGGCCGGCGCGCTCTTCGGCACCGGCGCCGGTCTCACGGCCGCCCTCGCCGGCACGGTCATCGGCGCGGGCCTCTCCTTCGCGCTCGGCCGCGCCCTCGGGCAGGAGGCGCTGCGTCCGTACGTGCGGGGCCGCTGGCTGACGGCGGCGGACGGGCAGCTGAGCCGGCACGGGTTCCGGTCGATGCTGGCGATCCGGCTCTTCCCGGGGGTTCCGTTCGCGGTGGCCAACTACGGGGCCGCGGTCTCGCGGATGCGGTACGTCCCCTTCCTGGCCGCGACCGGCCTCGGTTCGGTGCCGAACACCCTGGCGTACGTGGTGGCGGGCAGTGAGGCCACCTCGCCCACCTCCCCCGCGTTCCTGATCTCGGCGGGGTTCATCGTGCTGTCGGTGGCGGCGGCCGCGGTGGTGGGCTGGCGCAAGCGCCACCACCTGCGCGGACCGGCCCCGGCGCCTCCCGGGAAGAGCACGCCGGAGCCGGAGCCCGTGGGCACCCCCTAGAGGGGGTGGCGGAGCACCTCGACGACCGTCGCGTCGGCGGGGCCGCCCGCCCCGGGCACCACGTCCGCTCACCCGACCGGACCACCGCGGGCCCCGTCGAGGCCTGATCACGGGCCCGTCATCTTGGGCATGTACGCTGCGCACGACCTTCTGACGGCACACGTACATAAACGGGACGGCCCTAGCCCCATGAGTTGGTTCGAATCGTTCATCCTCGGACTCGTCCAGGGGCTGACGGAGTTCCTTCCCATCTCCTCCAGCGCGCACCTCCGTCTCACGGCGGCCTTCGCCGGCTGGCACGACCCGGGTGCGGCCTTCACCGCCATCACCCAGATCGGCACGGAGACGGCGGTCCTGATCTACTTCCGCAAGGACATCGCCCGGATCGTCTCGGCCTGGTTCCGCTCCCTGACGGACAAGGCGATGCGCTCCGACCACGACGCCCAGATGGGCTGGCTGGTGATCGTCGGCTCGATCCCGATCGGCGTCCTCGGCGTCACGCTCAAGGACCAGATCGAGGGCCCCTTCCGCGACCTGCGGATCACGGCGACCACCCTCATCGTGATGGGCGTCGTCCTCGGCATCGCCGACCGGCTCGCCGCCCGGGACGAGATCGGCGGCCGGCACCGCGCGATGCGCGAGCGCAAGACGCTCAAGGACCTCGGCGTGAGGGACGGCCTGATCTACGGCGTCTGCCAGGCGATGGCGCTCGTCCCCGGCGTCTCCCGCTCGGGCGCGACGATCTCCGGCGGTCTGTTCATGGGCTACACCCGCGAGGCGGCGGCCCGGTACTCCTTCCTGCTCGCCATCCCGGCGGTGCTCGCCTCGGGCGTCTTCGAGCTGAAGGACGCGGGCGAGGGCGGCCACGTCTCCTGGGGCCCGACGATCTTCGCCACGATCATCGCCTTCGCCGTCGGCTACGCGGTGATCGCGTGGTTCATGAAGTTCATCACCACGAAGTCCTTCATGCCGTTCGTGATCTACCGGATCCTGCTCGGCATCCTGCTGATCGTGCTGGTCTCGGCCGGCGTGCTGAGCCCGCACGCCGGCGAGTCCGCGGGCTGACGTCCCGGCCCCGGTAGTACACCTCAGCCCCGGTAGGGCACCCTGGCGATCTCCTCGATGCCGCCCGGGGTGCCCCACTCGTTCTTGCCGAGCCGGGTCAGCGGGCGCATCAGGGTCATCTCGGGGTGTCCGTCGACCATCACGGACTCGTCGACCGCCGCGTGCACGACCCGGCCGAAGACGACCGTCGAGTCGCCGATCCGCAGCGTGCTGTGCAGCTCGCACTCCAGGGCCACCGGCGACTGGGCGACCCGCGGCGGCTTCACCCGCAGGCTCGGCTCCCGCTCGATGCCGCACGCGTCGAACTCGCTCACCCCGCGCGGGAAGTCGGTCGCCGTGGCGTTGATCCGCTCGAAGAGCCCCTCGGGGGCGAGGTTCACCACGAACTCCCCCGTCTCCTCCACGTTGCGCAGCGAGTCCTTGCGCCCGACCGAGGTGAACTGCACGACCGGCGGCGCCACCGAGGAGATGGTGAAGAAGGAGTGCGGGGCGAGGTTGTCCGTCCCGTCGGCCGAGGCCGTGGACACCCAGGCGATCGGCCGGGGCACGACGGTGGCGGTCAGCAGCCGGTAGAAGGAGGTGCGGTCGGTCAGTTCGGGGTCGATGTTCACGCGCATGTCGGTCAGTATGACCGGGGTCCCGAGGACCGCCGTACGGTGGCCGGTCCGACCCGCGCCCCGACGACCGCCGCACGATGGCCGGTCCGACCCGCGCCCCGACGACCGCCGCACGCCCCTTGGCCCCTGGCGCCCGCTGCCCGACACTGAGCCGATGACGCAGCGCGTGGACCTCGCGACCGTGATGGACCGATTCGCCCTCGACGACCTGCTCACCGGCTACGCGGCGGCCGTGGACGAGGGCGACTGGAACGCCTACCGGGGCCTGTTCACCCCGGACGGCAGGGCCGACTACCGCGGCTCGGGCGGGATCGAGGGGCCGGCGGCGGAGGTCGCGGACTGGCTCGCCGCGACGCTGCCCCTCTTTCCCGTACGCCAGCACCTCATCGTGAACCGGCGGGTGCGGTTCCTGGAGCCGGGCGGATACCCGGAGGCCGGGGACCGGGCGGACATCGGCGCCGACTACGTCAACCCGATGCGGTTCGCCTCCGGCGAGGACTTCGTCTGCGGCGGGCGCTACGCCTTCGCGGCGCGCCGCACCGCGGACGGCTGGCGGCTCTCCTCGGTCGTCGTCGACGAGCGCTGGCGCCGCCACCGCTGACGTCCGGACGTGAAGGCGTCCGGAGCGCGGACACTGGAGGAACCGACGGGAGGCGCGTCATGCGTGGTCCGTTCACAAGTCGTCGCGGAGGCCGGGCCGAAGGGTCCTCCGCCGGTCGGCGCACCGGGCGGGGGGCCGTGCGCTCCCTGGCGGCCGGCGGCTGCGGCGCCCTGCCCGTGCTCGCCTTCCCGGCCCCCGGGCTCTGGTGGTGGGCCTGTCTTGCGCTCGTACCGTGGCTGCTGCTGATCCGTTCGGCGCCGGGGGCCCGGCGCGCCGGTCTCGACGGCTGGTTCGGCGGCCTCGGATTCATGCTGGCGATGCACCACTGGTTGCTGCCGAGCCTGCACGCGTTCCTGCTCCCGCTCGCCGCGCTGCTCGGTCTGCTGTGGCTGCCCTGGGGGTGGCTCGTCAGGGCGCTGCTGGGCGGAACCCCGTCGCTGCCGCGGGCTGCCGTGGCGCTGCTCGCGGTGCCCTCGGGCTGGCTGCTCGTCGAACTGGCCCGCTCCTGGGAGGGGCTCGGCGGACCGTGGGGGCTCCTCGGGGCGAGCCAGTGGCAGGTCCCGGTGGCGCTGCGGCTCGCTTCGGTCGGCGGAGTGTGGCTGGTGAGCCTCGTGTTGGTTGCGGTGAACACGGCCGTGGTCCTGCTGGTCACGGTGCCCGGGCGGCGCACCGTCGGGGTGGCGGGGCTCGCCGGCTGCGCTCTCGTGGCGGGGACGGCGGCCTGGGGCGTCCCCGCGCCGCGCGAGAGCGGGACGGCACGAGTGGGCCTCGTGCAGCCGGGGGTGTTCGGTGGCCCCGACGGGCCCGAGGCTCGTCTCACGCGGGCCGAGGCGCTGACCCGCTCCCTCGCCGGGCAGCGGCTCGACCTGGTCGTGTGGGGCGAGAGCGGGGTGGGCGCCGATCCGACGGGCGACCCGAAGCTCGCGGCCCGGCTCACCGCGCTGTCGCGGGCGGTGGGCGCCCCGCTCCTGGTGAACGTGGACGCGCGGGGCGCCGACCGCCCCGGCATCCACAAGAGCGCCGTCCTGGTCGGCCCCGGCGGGCTGACGGGCGACCGCTACGACAAGATGCGGCTCGTGCCGTTCGGCGAGTACGTCCCGGCGCGTCCGGTCCTGGGCTGGGTGACGTCCACCGGGCGGGCCGCGGACGAGGACCGGCGGCGGGGCTCCGAGCCGGTCGTGATGGCCCTGCCCGCCCGCGAGGCCGGCGCGTCCCCGCTGCGGGTCGGACCGCTCGTCTGCTTCGAGTCGGCGTTCCCCGACATGAGCCGCCGCCTCGCCCGCGACGGGGCTGGCCTCCTGGTGGTGCAGTCGTCGACCAGCACCTTCCAGCACAGCTGGGCGCCTGCCCAGCACGCCTCGCTCGCGGCCCTGCGTGCGGCGGAGACGGGCCGTCCCGTGGTCCACGCGACGCTCACCGGGATCAGTGCCGCGTACGGTCCCGACGGGCGAAGGGGCGGCCCGGTGCTCGGCACCGACGCGAGTGCCGCCGTCGTGCGCGAGCTGCCGCTCTCGGGTACGACGACGGCCTATGTCCGGTGGGGCGACTGGCCCTTGTAGGGCGCGCTCGCGGTGGTGGGCGCGGTGTGCGCCGCGGAGGGGGCGGGCGCTTTCAGGACGCCTGGGCCAGGGCCTCGCGGACGACGCGCTCGCACAGCTCGTGGGTGAGCAGGGCGTCCCGGGCGCTGAGCACCCGGCCCGCCCGTACCGAGTCGAGGAAGGCGAGGACCGCCTGCTCGATGCCGCGCTGCCGGGCCACGGGCACCCAGTCGCCGCGGCGGCGCACGGTCGGCTGTCCCTTGTGGTCGACGACCTCGGCGAGGTTGAGGACCTGGCGCTTGGTCTCCTGCCCCGAGACCTCCAGGATCTCCTCGGTGGAGCCGTTCATCCGGTTCATCATGCCGATGGCGGTGAACCCGTCGCCGGAGAGCTGGAGCACGACGTGGTGCATGAGCCCCTCGCGGATCCGGGCGCGCACGTCGATGTGCTCGATCTCGCCGGGCAGCAGGAAGCGCAGGGTGTCGACGACGTGGATGAAGTCGTCGAGGACGAGGGTGCGGGGGTCCTCGGGCAGGCCGATGCGGTTCTTCTGGAGGAGGATCAGCTCGCGCGGGTGGTCGAGGCACTGGGCGTAGGCGGGGGCGAGGCGGCGGTTGAAGCCGACGGCGAGGCTGACGGAGCGCTTCTCGGCGAGCTCCACGAGCCGCTCGGAGTCGGCGTACTCGTACGCGAGGGGCTTGTCGACGTACGTGGGGACGCCGGCTTCGATCAGCCGTCCGGCGATCTCGGCGTGGACGGCGGTGGAGGCGTGGACGAAGGCCGCGTCGAGCCCGGCGGAGAGCAGCGAGTCGAGGTCGCGGTGGCGTTGCCCGGCGGGCAGGTGCAGGGTGTCGGCCACCCGCTCCAGGGTCGCCGGGGTGCGGGTCTGGAGGTGGAGTTCGACGGCGGGGAGGGTGCCGAGGACGGGGAGGTAGGCCTTCTGCGCGATGTCGCCGAGTCCGATGCAGCCAACCTTCACGGGGTCTCCCTTGTCGTGGTTCGCCGGCCCTGCCCGTAAGGGCCGTTCGCGCCGGTCAGCTTACGCGGAACGGGTCGCGTCCCCGGCCGGGGGAACCGGGTCGGCGGGCGGGTTCCAGTCGCAGATTCCGTCGAAGCCGCGCAGGGCGAGGCCGGTCCCGAAGCGGGAGACGGCGCCGACGGCCGCGGCGCGGAGGGCGACGGCGGGGCGGGCGGAGAGCATGGTGATCGCGCCGGTGCGGGCGGCCCTGCGGACGATGGCGGTGGTGCGCGGCAGCCGGTCGGCGGTGTACGCGGCGAGCGCGCGGCCCGGCACGAAGTCGGGGGTGGTGCGGGCGTGGTGGGCGAGGACGACGGCGTCCTCGACGGCCTGGTTCCCGCCCTGGCCGAGGCTCGGCATCATCGCGTGCGCGGCGTCGCCGAGGAGGGCGACCCTGCCCCGGTGGAAGGCGGGCAGCGGGTCGGGCAGGTGGTGGACGTCGTGCCGCAGGATCCGGTCGGGGGCGACGCCGGCGAGGATCTCGGGGACGGGGTGGTGCCAGTCCCCGAAGAGCCGGAGCAGTTCGGCCTTCTCGTCGTCGGGCGCGTGGGCGCCCGCGGGGGCCACGGCCATGGCGTACGCGTACACCCGGCCGTCCTTGAGCGGCTGGCTGCCCCACAGGCGGCCGGCGCCCCAGGTCTCGTGCGGGGCGAAGGGCCGGGCGGGCGCGGGGACGACGACGCGCCAGGTGGTGCTGCCGGAGTAGCGGGGGCCGGGGTGGCCGGGGAAGAGCGTCCCGCGGGTCGCCGAGTGGATGCCGTCGGCGGCGATGACGAGCTCGGCCTCGATCTCCGCGCGGCCCGTGGTCCCGGCGTCCGCGACGGTGAGCCGGGCGGGGCGGTGGTCGTCGCCGGGGTCGGTGACGGTGGCGGTCGCGCCGGTGCGGACGACGCCCTCGGGGAGGGCGGAGGTGAGGATGTCGACGAGGGTCGCGCGATGGAGGAGGACGAGGGGTCCGCCGAAGCGGGCGGCGGCGGCCTTGGCGTCGGTGCGGGCGAGCCAGCGGCCGCCGGGGGTGCGCATGCCGCCGTCGCCCTGCCAGGCGGAGAGCTCGCGGACGCGGTCGCCGAGGCCGATGACGTCGAGGGCGCGCTGGGCGTTGGGGGCGAGGGCGATGCCGGCGCCGACGGGCGCGAGGCCGGTGGCGCGTTCGAGGAGGGTGACCTGCCAGCCGCGCCGGTTCAGGGCGACGGCGGCGGCGAGTCCGCCGATGCCGGCTCCGACGATGACGGCACGGTGCTGTTCCATGGCTGCTCCTCGGTTCGGGACGGTCGGAACGGCAGGGGTACTACAGCTGTAGTACCCCTGCCGCGACGACGGTACTACAGCTGTAGTCAGCCCGGTAGTAGGTTGTCCCCATGACTCGAGCCACCGCCGGGGCCCCCACCCCGGAGACCCCCGCCTCCCGCGCCGAACGGATCGGCGACGCCGCGCTCGCCCTGCTCGTGGAGCGCGGGATGCGGGGCCTGACCCACCGCGCCGTGGACGAGCGGGCCGGACTGCCGCAGGGGTCGACGTCCAACCACGCCCGCACGCGCCAGGCCCTCCTGGAGACGGCCGTACGGCGCCAGGTCCAGCGGGAGGCCGAGGTCCTCACCCCGCACGAGCTGCCCGGCCCGGAGAGCGGCGGCGACGCGCTGGTCGACGCGCTCGCCCTCGCCCTGCACCGCTATCTCACCGACCACCGCTCCCTGCTGGTCTCCCGCTACGAGCTGGCCCTCGAGGCCACCCGCCGGCCCGAGTTGCGCAGCTTCTTCGACTCGGCCGGCGCGACGTTCCACACCCCGCTGATCGAGATGATGAGCGCCGCCGGCTCACCGGAACCCGAACGGCACGCGCTCTCCCTGATCGCCTGGAGCGAGGGGCTGATGTTCTCCTGCGCGGCGGGCTCCTTCCACGCGGCCGTGCCGAGCCGCGCCGAACTGCGCACCGGCTTGGACGAGTTGCTGCGCGGCATGCTCGGGGACCTCGCCTGACACCCGCTGCGAGCAGTCGGCGCACAGGAGGTCCCGGCGGGACCGGCGCCGGCCGGCCGGCACGCCGTCGTCGAAGGCCCTCACCGAGGGGCCGGACCCGGTCGCCGAGCGCGAGGCGGCCCCGGGGCGGGGAACGTCGGGCCCGGCCGGCCCGGCACCGGCGCGACGACCCCGCGGAGCCCTACAGGACGCGCTCCTGAACGGGATCCCCGGATTCCGGGTGGTCCGCGTCATCGGCCGGGGCGGCGGCACGCAGCGCCGCCTCGACCCGGCGGTCGCCGGTCATGGTCGCGGTGACGGCGGTCATGGCGAGGAGGAGGCCGCCGGCTGTGTAGAGCGGGGTGCGCACGTCGTAGGCGGTGGCCAGCCAGCCGCCGAGGAAGGCGCCGAACGGGGCGGCGCACATGGCGAGCATGCGGGAGGTGGAGGCGACCCGGCCCATCAGGTGGGCGGGGACGATCGCCTGCCGGAGGGAGGGGGCGAGCACCATCGTGGCGCCCATGCCCGCTCCGCAGACGGCGAGCGCCAGGCCGGCGGCGTACGGGTCCGGGGCGGCGGCAAGGCCCAGCACGGCGAGCCCCTCGACCGCGGCCGTGCAGGTCAGCGCGGTGCCGGTGCCGAGTCGCCGGCCGAGGAAGGAGGCGACGCCAGCGCCGAGCAGACCGCCCGTGGCCTCCGCCGTGAGGAGCAGGCCGAAGCCGAAGGCGCCGACGCCGAGACGGTCGTGCGCGAAGAGGGCGAGCACGGTCTCCACGGCGAGGAAGGCGATGTTCCCGACCGCCGGACGCAGCGCGAGCCCGAGCAGCAGCTGGTCCCGGAACACGTACGAGGCGCCGGCCCGGGCCTGCCGCAGCAGCGGCTCACGGGCCTGCGGCACGGGCCGGGGCGCGGCGGGCAGCGACCGTACGAGCAGCGCGGAGAGCACGAACGAGACCGCGTCGGCGAGCAGCGGAACGGCCCGTCCGAGCGCGAGCAGGGCGCTGCCCGCGGGCGGCCCGGCGAAGCCGGACGCGGCGGTCTGGGCGCCGCGCAGGCGGGAGTTGGCGCGTTCCAGGAGCGCGGGGTCGCGGCCGAGCAGATCCGGCAGATAGGCCGTGGCGGCCGTGTCGAAGAAGAGTCCGCCGAGGCCGAGGAGGAAGGCGACGGCCGCGAGCAGGGGAATGCCCAGCACGTCGAGCGCGGCCGCCGCCGCCGGTATCGCGAGCAGCACCGCACGCGCCGCGTCCGTGACCCACATCGTGCGCCGACGGTCCCAGCGGTCCACCAGCGCACCGCCGAGCACCCCGAAGAACAGCCACGGCAGCGTTCCGGCGGCCGTGACGACGGCGAGCGCCACCGGGTCCCGCGTCACCGTCAGCGCGAGCAGCGGCAGCGCGGCATGTGACACCCCGTCGCCGAGCGAGGACACCGTCTGCGCGGTCCACAGCCGCCCGAACCCGGTCGGCAGCCTCCGGACGTCCGAGGTCACTTCGCATCCCATCCGGCCTGCTCGCGCGATGCCGGGTGGAACAGCGCGAAGACGAGTGACGCGTCCGGCAGCGACGGATCGGACAGCTCCCGGTACTCCTCCACCAGTGCCCGCAGCCGCGCCCCCAGCTCCGCGAACTGCTCCTCGGTGAGCCGCAGATGCGCCATCCCCACGTGCCGCTCGCCGTCCGCCGGCGCTGCTTCCAGGTCCGCCACCGCGTGCCGCATCAGCACGTCGGGACCTCCCTCGCCCGGATCCGGCAGGACGATCGACCGCGCGGCCATCGCGTAGTACCGCTCGGTGACTCCCCGGACCTTCCGCGTTCGCACCACCTTCACCAGGCCGGCCCGTTCGAGCAACCGTACGTGGTAGCTGGAACTCCCCTTCGCGAGCCCCACCCGCTCGGCGATCTGCGTGATCGTCGCGGGCTCGAAGCGGAGCACGGCCATGATCCGGTGCCGCGTGAGATTGGAGACGGCGCGCAGCTGCTCGTCAGTGGTGACGTGGAACGTCTCGGGAAGACCGTCGGTAGGCATGGATGGAATGGTCAACGTTTCTTGACCATTGCGCAAGGCGTTTCCGTCGGGGCTTCCGGAACCGGCCGCCCCACATGCGCCGCCTTGGTCCTCGCACCCTGGCGCCGCCTTCGCTCCCGCGCCCTGGCGCCGCCCGCGATCATGGGAGACGATGCCGCCCATGACCATCGAACGCACCGACACCACCCCGCGCGTCGACCCGGCCACCACCACGGGCGAGCGCGAGGCGCTGGAGCAGTGGCTCGACTTCCACCGCGCGACCCTCGCGATGAAGTGCGAGGGGCTCGACGACGCCCAGCTGCGCACTCCGTCCGCCCCGCCCTCCGACCTCAACCTCCTCGGCCTGGTCCGTCACATGGCCGAGGTCGAGCGCGGCTGGTTCCGCCGTGTCCTGGCCGGCGAGGAGGCGGGGTGGATCTACTCGACGGAGGAGGACCACGACCGGGACATCCACGTCACGGACGAGGACACCTACGAGGAGGCCCACGCCACCTGGCAGGCCGAGATCGCCCACGCGCGCACCCTGGCCGCCGGCCGGGACCTCGACGACCTGGGCGCGGGCGATCACCGCAGCGGCGGCACCTTCAACCTCCGGTGGATCTACCTCCACATGATCGAGGAGTACGCCCGCCACAACGGCCACGCGGACCTCATCCGCGAGCGCATCGACGGCGCCACCGGGGACTGAGCCCGCACCGGCGACCGGGCCGGTCGGGAGCCGCACCCGGGCGAAGTCGCTCCGCCCGGCCGGGTCGGTCAAGAACGGGCCCCGCACGGCTCACCCGTGCGGGGCATTCCCCGCCGGTAGGGGCGCGAAGATCGCTTGGGGCCCAGCAGAGTTGCGCGGGTGCATGGAACCCGAACAACAGCGAAGATCCTGGTCGGGGCGGCGGTCGCCGCCCTGGCGGGCTGCGTCTCGGTGGACGCCCGGCCGACGGCGCCCGCCCCCGTCCCCACGCCCGCGGCCGACACCGCCCCCGCCCAGGACGTGGCACCGCAGATCGTCGAGGGCCCGGCCCGCGAGGCCCTCGAAGCGGCGCTCCCCGCTCCCCCGCCGTCCGCCGCGCCCCGCGCGACACCTCCGGCGGGGCAGCACCGGCGGGCGGTGGCGCCTCCCCGCCCGGAGAAACCGCGCCCCGCCCCCGTACCGCGGCAGCACGAGCGTCCGCGCCCGGCGGCCCGGCCGGACCTTCCCGAACTGCCGGAGCTCACGGGGCTGCCGAGGAACCCGCCGGTCTCCCGGGCGGACGTCTGCGACCTGGGCGAGCGGTACGGCGGCTGGGACCCCGGCAGCGCTCAGGCCGGGATCTGTCACGGCACGTACGGCCGGTGAACCTCCCCGAGGGGTCGGTCACGCCTCCCTGAGCCGCAGCTCCAGCCGCTCGATCGCGGCCCGTACCCCGTTCCCGTAGCCGTCGTCGTCGAGGTGCTCCGAAGCGGCGCGGGCCCGGTCCAGATGGACCCGCGCGGCGTCGGGCCGCTGGAGCTTGACGTAGTCGGCGGCCAGGTTCAGGTGGAGCGAGGGGTACAGCGCCCGGAGGGCGGCCGCCGAGTCGTGCGCGGCGAGCCGCTCCTCCGCGAGCCCCTCGGCCGCGCTCAGCGCCCGCAGGTCCCAGGCCAGCTCGGTGTCGGGATCGTCCTGGGCGTCCGCCATGTAGTGCGCGAGGGTGCAGCGGTGCAGGGGGTCGCCGTCCGGGCCGATCTGCTGCCACAGCAGCCCGAAGCGGTTGCGGGCCTCCTCGCGGTCGCCGCCGTGGAGCAGCATCATGGTCTGCCCGATCCTGGTCATGACCCCGTCGTCCGACACCTGCTGCTGCCCGGTCACCGCGACCTCCGCCCGCTCGCCCACTGGGAGTGCCGACGCTAGCCGCACCCGGCCCCGATCGGGCCGAGGCTCAGCCGAGGTCCGGGATGCGCCAGTCGATCGGCTCGTGCCCCTGGGCCGCGACGGCCGCGTCGATCTGGGTGAAGGGCCGCGAGCCGAAGAACTTCTTCGCCGACAGCGGCGAGGGGTGCGCCCCCTTCACCACGACGTGCCGCTCCTCGTCGATGAGCGGCAGCTTCTTCTGCGCGTAGTTGCCCCACAGGACGAAGACGGCGGGGTCGGGGCGGGAGGCGACGGCGGTGATCACCGCGTCCGTGAACTTCTCCCAGCCCTTGTTCTTGTGCGAGTTCGCCTCGCCGGACCGGACCGTCAGCACGGCGTTGAGCAGGAGGACGCCCTGCTCGGCCCACGGCATCAGATAGCCGTTGTCCGGGATCGGGTGACCGAGCTCCTCGTGCATCTCCTTGTAGATGTTCCGCAGGGAGGGAGGGGTCTTCACGCCGGGGCGGACGGAGAAGCAGAGACCGTGACCCTGCCCCTCGCCGTGGTACGGGTCCTGACCGAGGATCAGGACCTTCACCTTGTCGTACGGGGTGGCGTCGAGGGCGGCGAAGACCTCGTCCTTCGGCGGGAAGACCGGTCCCTTGGCGCGCTCCTCCTCGACGAACTCGGTGAGCCGGGCGAAGTACGGCTTCTGCAGCTCCTCGCCGAGGACACCCCGCCAGGACTCGGGCAGCATGCTGGTGTCGGTCACGGTCAACAACCTCCGGTGGACGTTCCTGTTTCTCCGTCCGAGAACCTACCGGGGGCCACTGACAGTGGCCCCCGCAGGCCCGCTACCAGCTGGCCCGGCGGCTCAGCTCCCACATCTGCATGACCGTCTGCGGGTCGAGGGCCCGCTCGCCGCCGCCGATGTCCTCGCCGGCCGCGATGTACAGCTTGCCCTGCCACAGGGGCAGCAGCCGGACGTCCTGGACCAGGATCTCCTGGGCCTCGACGAACTCGTCCGTGACGGTCCCGCGGTCGCTCTCGCGGCGGGACTTCGGCAGCAGTTCGTTGGTGATCCGGGAGCTCTCGTAGGGCGTGCCGAGGACGTTCTCCTTGCCCACGAAGGGGGCGACGAAGTTGTCCGGGTCCGGGAAGTCGGGGAACCAGCCGCGGCCGAAGACCGGGTACTCGCCCTTCTGGTAGCCCGCCTGGAACTCCTTCCAGGGCTTGCCGTGCAGGGTGACCTTGAAGAGGCCGGACTCCTCCAGCTGCCGCTTGAGCTCGGCGAACTCGGCGGCCGTCGAGGAGCCGTACCGGTCGGTGGTGTACCAGAAGTCCAGCTCGACGGGCTCGGTGATGCCGGCGTTGCGGAGGATCTTCTTCGCCTTCTCCTGGCTGGGCGAGCCGAAGCGGTCGAAGAACTTGGTGGTGTGGGCGGCGATGCCCTTGGGCACCATCGAGTACAGGGGCTCGGCGGTGCCCTGGTAGACCTTGTTGACCAGTTCGTCGCGGTCGACGAGCTGGGCGATGGCCTTGCGGACGGGGAGCTTGGCGACGGACTCGTCCTGGCTGTTGAAGACCAGGTAGCGGATGTCGGCGCCGGTCGACTCGATGAGCTGGAGGCCCTTGTTCTCCTCCTTGTCCTCCTGGAGGGCGACGACCTCCTCGGCGGTGAGGCCGCGGTAGGTGGCGTCGATCTCCTTCTTCCGGAGGGCGGCGACCATGGCGTCGGAGGAGTCGAAGTACCGGATCGTGACGCCGCCGTTCTTGCGGTCGGCGAAGCCCTTGTAGGTGGGGTTCTTCGTCAGCTCCGCCGTCTCGCGCTCGGTGTACGAGTCGAGGACGTACGGGCCGGAGCCCATGACCTTGCCGTCCTTGCGGAGCTGGTCGGCCGGGTACTCGGCGGGGTCCACCAGCGACATCGCGGGGGTGGCGAGGACGAACGGGAAGGTGGCGTCCGACTTGTTGAGCCGGAAGACGACGGTCCGGTCACCCACGGTGTCGATCTTGTCGAGCGAGCCGAGCATGCCGTTCGGGCCGCCCTTGTGGTTGATCGTGCGGATGCGCTCGATCGAGTACTGGACGGCCTTGGCGTCCAGCTTGTGCCCGTTGGAGAAGGTGAGGCCCTCCACGAGCTTGCATTCGAAGACCCGACTGGAGGTGTCCGTGAACTTGCAGTCGGCGGCGTCCGACTGCGGGGCGGTGCTGCCCGTCGGGAAACTCACCAGGGTCTGGAAGACATTCCGGAAGAGCTCCCAGGAATTGTCCCAGGCGGCGGCCGGATCAAGCGTGGTGGGAGAGCTCGTCGTGCCGACGACGATTCTCTGATCCCCGGCGGATTCGCTGTCCGAGAAGACACCGCATCCGGTTACCAGGGATATGGACACAAGGGCTGCAGCGGCCTGCAGACTGGTCCGGTTGAACACGTGCACGCTCCTCGTTCAGCCAGGGGTCGGCCGACGATACCGCAGCACCCCGCCAGGTCAATGTTCGAGCCTGCCGGGGCACTTGAGGCATTCGGCGCGCAATCGGGCTCAATCCGGACAGAGAAATCCGGAAAGTGTCCGATTATCGGTCACCCGACTCCGGCGTTCAGGAAAATGCCGCCGTCGACGACGAGCGTCTGGCCGGTGATCCACTCCGCCTGGGACGAGGTGAGGAAGGCCGCCGCGCCGCCGATGTCCTCGGGCTTGCCGAGCCGGCCGAGCGGATAGGCGGCTGCCGCCTCCGCCTCGCGGCCCTCGTAGAGAGCCTGCGCGAATTTCGTCTTCACGACGGCCGGAGCGATCGCGTTGACCCGCACGACCGGCGCGAATTCGTGCGCCAGCTGAAGGGTCAGATTGACCATCGCGGCCTTGCTCATGCCGTACGCACCGACGAAGGGCGAGGCGGTGACGCCGGCGATCGAGGCGATGTTCACGATCGCCCCGCCGTGCTCCTTCTGCCAGGCGTGCCAGCTCCGCTGGGCGAAACCGAGCGCGGAGATCACATTCGTCTCGAAGACCTTGCGGGCCACCCCGAGATCCAGGTCCGCGATGGGCCCGAAAACGGGGTTCGTGCCGGCGTTGTTGACCAGGAAGTCCAGACGGCCGAAGCCGTCCATGGCCGCCTCGACGGCAACGGCCTGGTGGGCCTCGTCGTGCGCCTTGCCGGGGACGCCGATGACCCGGTCGGCCCCGAGCCGCTCCACGGCCTCCTTGAGGGCCTCCTCGCCGCGTCCGGTGATGACGACCCGGTCGCCGCGGGCGACGAGGGCCTCGGCGATGCCGTAGCCGATGCCCCGGCTGGCGCCGGTGACGAGGGCCACCTTGCCGGACGGCTCCGGCCGCTCCTGTGCGCTCATGCGTGCCTCCTCCTCTCGCGGCCGGCCGTCAGTTGAGCGGGCCGCCGGCCACGTACATGACCTGGCCGGAGACGAAGCCGGCGTCGTCGCCCGTGAAGAACGCGATCGCGTTGGCGACGTCCTCGGGGCGGCCGACCCGCGCCACCGGGATCATGGAGGCGGCGGCCGCCTGGAACTCCTCGAAGCCCATGCCGACGCGCTCGGCGGTCTGCGCGGTCATCTCGGTGACGATGAAGCCCGGGGCGACGGCGTTGGCGGTGATGCCGAACTTGCCGAGCTCCTTGGCGAGGGTCTTGGTGAAGCCCTGCAGACCCGCCTTGACCGCCGAGTAGTTGGCCTGGCCGCGGTTGCCGAGCGCCGAGGAGGAGGACAGGGAGACGATCCGGCCGAAGCCCGCGTCCACCATGTGCTTCTGGACGGCCTTCGCCATCAGGAAGGCACCCTTGAGGTGGACGTTCATGACGACGTCCCAGTCGGACTCGGACATCTTGAAGAGCAGGTTGTCGCGGAGCACGCCCGCGTTGTTGACGAGGATCGTCGGCGCGCCGAGCTCGGCGGCGACCCGCGCGACGGCGGCCTCCACCTGCGCGCCGTCCGAGACGTCGCAGCCGACCGCGAGGGCGGTGCCGCCCGCGGCGGTGATCTTCTCGACGGTGTCCTTGCAGGCCGCCTCGTCGAGGTCGAGCACGGCGACGGCGCGGCCCTCGGCCGCCAGACGGAGCGCGGTGGCCGCGCCGATGCCCCGTGCGGCACCCGTGACGATGGCTACGCGCTGCTCGGTGGTGGACATGCTTGGTTCTCCTCGCCCTTGGATCGTCCCTGGTCGCGGCCGAACCGCCCGTCCGCTCCTGCGTCCCGCACATGAGCGACCGCTTAGTATCGTCCGCAGGACGAGACGCTAGAAGCCCTGGCACCCGGTGTCAACGGCCCACCGGGTGCACCGGGTCACTCCTCCCGTCCCTACCGGACGAGAAGGTCGAGCAGACGTTCCACCTCGGCCTCGGGATCGGTGGTCAGACCCGTGTGGACGGGCCCCGGCTGCACGACCGTGGAGCGCGGCGCGATCAGCCAGCGGAAGCGCCGTCCCGCGTCGTCGCGCGCGGCCTGACCCGCCGCGTCACCGCCCAGGCAGACCCCCTCGACGGCACGCAGCGCGGCCCGTACGCCGGTCACGTCGGCCGCCGGGTCGAGCACCGTCAGCTTGGCCTCGTCGAGATGCGTACGGGCGGCCACGAAGGACCGGGCGCGGCAGTAGACGACCACTCCCGCGTTGAAGCACTCGCCGCGCTCCACCCGGGGCACGACGCGCAGCAGCGCGTACTCGAAGACATCGCGGTCGGTCACGTCGTGCTATCCTTCTCGGTGGTGTGCTTCCGGGGCGCGAGGCGTTCGGCGAGCCAGCCGGGCGGCTGCTGCGGCCTGCTCTCGGTGCGCGGGCCGAGCGTGATCCGCTCGTGGATGGTGGCGGCGCGCGGCAGCAGCGCCGAGACGTACGCGGCGCGCACCTCGTCCGTGCCTCCGAAGCCGGGCTCGTCGACGAGCCACTCGTCGGGGACGTCGGCGGTGACCTCCTCCAGGAGCTCGCGGGTGACGAGCGGCGCGAGCTCGGCGGCCGCGGCGGCGACGTCCGGGCCGAAGGGGGCGAGCGCGTGGTCGGAGGCGTCGTACGGCTTCGCGGCGGAGGCCTGGGCGCCCGGCCAGTTGTGGTGCCAGATCATGGTGGCGCCGTGGTCGATGAGCCACAGGTCGCCGTGCCAGACGAGCATGTTCGGATTGCGCCAGGAGCGGTCGACGTTGTTGATCAGCGCGTCGAACCAGACGACCCGGCCGGCCTCCCGGGAGTCGACCTCGTACGCGAGCGGGTCGAAGCCCAGCGAGCCGGGCAGGAAGTCCATGCCCAGGTTGAGGCCGCCGCTCGCCTTGAGCAGCCCCTGGACCTCCTGGTCGGGTTCGGAGAGCCCGATGACGGGATCGAGCTGGATGGTGACGAGCTCCGGCACCCGCAGGCCGAGCCTCCGGGCGAGCTGCCCGCAGACGACCTCGGCGACCAGGGTCTTGCGCCCCTGGCCCGCGCCGGTGAACTTCATGACGTACGTGCCGAGGTCGTCGGCCTCGACGATCCCGGGGAGCGAGCCGCCCTCACGCAGGGGCGTGACATAGCGGGTCGCTGTCACCTCTGTAAGCATTTCCTCAGGCTATACGCCTCAGTCCCCTGGCAATCAACGGAAGGACTCTGCGGCCTACGATCGGGCGGACCATACCCCGGGGAGAATCTGGGGAGTTTGGAGGACAAAGTGCCGAGGTCGGCGACCTCGACGATCTCTGACAGCGAGCCAACCTCACACATAGGCGCCACATGCCAGGTCGCCACGACTTATTACAGCATTTTCCCAGGCCATTCATCTATTCAGCCTTGCAATCCATCGGTGACTTCTTCGGGGTGCAGAGGCAGGAATCGCCGGCCGACGACGCTGGGGAGAATCTGGGGAGTTTCGGCTCGGCGAGCCAGTCTCCCCGCTCCCCCAAGCAGACCGTCGATGGAGCCGTGCCCCTTACTGCCGGCCTCCGGCATGAAGAGAGCGCAGTAACCGAGGGTGATCGCCGGCGAGGGTGTCCGAGCCGGCAGGCCAGGGTTACAACGGGCCTTCCACTGCCAGGGTTCTGTGACGCTTCAGTTCCTCGGCCACCGAGGGGACAGCCACCGTGCGGATCTTCTTCCCCTTCGGGAGAGCGAAGTACAGCCTGCCGTGAACGGTGGAGACGTCCTCGCCCACATCGGCGCGCTGCGCTCGTTCTACGCCGACGCCTTCTGCACACCGCCCTGGAACGAGGACGAGGAGAAGGCCGCCGAGTTCGCCAAGCGGCTCCCCCGCGACGCCCGGCGTCCGGGTTTCACCGCCGCGGTGGCTGTGGCAGGCGGAGACGTGTTCGGCTTCGCCTGCGGGTGGACCACCCTCCCGCCCTTCCCCACGGACCGCTGCTGTCCGCAGGCCGCCGCGGGCCTCGGCGCGCGGCGGACGCACGACTGGTTGTGCGGCGCCTTCGAGGTGGACGAACTTGCCGTCCGGCCCGGCGCGCCCGGCAGTGGGCTCGCCGCAGAAGTGCTGGACGCGGTCACCGCAGGTGCCCCCGAAGGTCGCTCGTGGCTGCTCACCTCCGTACAGGCGCCCCGCTCAGCCGGGTGGCGTGCACGCACTCACCTCCGCTGTCGAGGGCTTCGCTCTGCTCAATCCGATACGCGTTCCCGGCTACGGAGGAGGACTGACACCCGCCGCCTCCACTCCGAGCATCTGCTCGGTCCGTGTGAGGCCCGACTTCACCCATACATCGCCTCTTGACGTGATTCATGCGCTCTGCCCGTTGCTGCCGCATTGATCATCCGGCAAGACTGCTCCCACGACGTCACGTGAACCGCAGTCTGACCCGCAGCGGTGGTGACGCACATCGGACAAGGGGAAGGTCCGTGAAGAAGTTCCTTTCGGTGTTGGCCGCCTCGGGCGCCATCCTGCGGACCATGGCCGCCACGCCCGCCTCCGCAGCGGACGAGCCGGCCGACAACGGCGGCGGTTTCCTCGCACAGAGCGAGCCGAAGGACGCGGCGACCGTCGAGGAGCCGGCCCGGGAGCGGGCGGAGGAGGTTCACGTCCGGACGCCGGCGAACAAGCTGTGCACCGGCACCTGGACGCACGCCGTGTCCACCGTCACCTTCCAGCGCGCGTCGGGCGGCACCCTCGCCACGGCCCGCGCGAACCTCGGTTCCCCGGTCACGGTGGCGATGCCGTACGCGTACGTCAACGGCAAGGCCATCACCCCTCCGTACGGTCCGCACACCGCGATCAGCACGTACGACTTCCACGGCAGCATGAACACGTACCAGTGCGTCGGCGGCGGTTCCGGCACGATCGCCACCAACAACAAGCTGACCTTCTACTGGTTCCTGAAGGGCTCCAAGCCCCACTCGGCCGCCGACCGTCACATCACCTGCCAGGTTCCCCAGCCCGGAAGCGCGTGAGCATCCCATGAACAGCCGGCACTCCCGCCCCACCGCCCTCATCCTCGACGGCCGCCACGAGCTCGTCGTCGACAGCCTGTCGCTGGACGAGGACTCGTTCACCGTCCGCTACACGGTCAGGCCACCCCTCCCCGAGGGGAACGAAGGCGAGTCGCTCGTCCTGCTCGCGCTGGAGGCCCGTGATGACGTCGGTAACGAGTACACCGACTGGGGCGGGGCGTACGGCCTGAGCGAGGACGGCGGCCAGACGGACGGGACGATCACCGGGCAGCCGGCCGTCGCCCCTTCCGCGCGTGTCCTCACGGTCCGCCTCACGTTTCTGCGGGAAGGGCGGGAATACCCCTGCGAGCTCCCCCTTGAGGTGCCGGGCGCGCGCCCGGCCTCCGACTGACGCTTCGGGCCTGCCACCTGCCTCATGTCGTCTTCTCCGGGGAGACACCTGGGCGCGACGGGGAGAGGCCGTCCGCCGTGGGCAGGCTGAGCACCATGGTCATTCCGCCCCCAGGGGTGTCCTCCGCCGTCACCGTGCCGCCCATCGCCTCCACGAAGCCACGGGCCACGGCCAGGCCGAGGCCGACGCCCGCACCGCGCGGAGCGTCCCCGTAGCGTTGGAAGGCGCCGAAGATGCGGTCCTTGGCGTCGTCGGGTACGCCCGGGCCGCGGTCGACGACGCGGAGTTCGACCCGGTCGGCGAGGGCGCTCGCCGAGACCAGGGCCGGTTCTCCCGGCGGGCTGTACTTGACGGCGTTCTCGACGATGTTGGCGACGGCGCGTTCCAGCAGGCCGCGGTCGACGGCGACCATCGGGAGCGTCTCGGGGATGTCCAGGTCGACGCTGTCCTCGGGGACGCCGAGGAGCGCCATCGGGACGACCTCGTCGAGATCGGTCTCCCTGATCACGGCCGTGACGGTGCCGGTCTCCAGGCGGGACACGTCGAGGAGGTTGCCGACGAGGTGATCCAGCCGGTCGGCGCCGTCCTCGATGTTCGCGAGCAGTTCCGCCCGGTCCTCGTCCGACCACTCCACGTCGTCCGCGCGCAGGGAGGAGACCGATGCCTTGATGCCGGCGAGCGGAGTACGCAGATCGTGGCTGACGGCGGCGAGGAGCGAGGTGCGGATCTTGTTGCCCTCGGCGAGCTTGCGGGCCTCCTCAGCCTGGTCCACGAGGCGCTGCCGGTCCAGGACGACGGCGGCCTGGGCGGCGAAGGCACCGAGGACACGCCGATCCTCGGCCGGAAGGACACGGCCGGTCAGGGCGAGCGCCAGGTGGTCACCGACAGGCATGTCCACGTCGGCGTCCTCGGGGCGGGCGATCGGGCGGGGGCCGACGGCGGCGACGCAGGACCACGGTTCGGTGTCGTCACCGCGTTCCAGGAGTGCCACCGACTCCATGGCGAAGGTCTCGCGGAGCCGTTCGAGCAGGGCGTCCAGACCGGTCTCCCCGCGCAGCACGCTGCCCGCGAGGAAGGAGAGCGTCTCCGCCTCCGCGCGCAACCGGGCGGCTTGATGCGTACGGCGGGCGGCGACGTCCACCACCGAGGCGACCGAGATCGCGACTCCGACGAAGATCACCAGAGCGGTGATGTTGCGCGGGTCGGCGATCGTGAGCTGGTGGAGCGGCGGGGTGAAGTACCAGTTGAGCAGGAGCGATCCGGCGGCCGCGGACGCCAGTGCAGGGCGGAGCCCGCCGAGCAGCGCGGCGGCGACGGTCAGGGTCAGGAAGAGCAGGACGTCGTTGGCGAGGCCCACGTCGGGCAGGGCGCTGCTCAGGAGCAGGGTGAGCAGGACCGGGCCGGCGAGACCGACGGCCCAGCCCCACAGGGTGCGGGACCGGCCAAGGCGCGTCCGGCCGGGGGCCGGCAGGCCGCGGCCCTTCGCGGCCTCGTCGTGGGTGACGATGTGGACGTCGAGGTCGGGGCCGGAGTCGCGGGCGACGGTGGCGCTGACGCCGGGCCCGAAGGCGTACTGCCAGGTCCGGCGCCGGCTGACGCCGAGGACGATCTGGGTCGCGTTGACACCGCGCGCGAATTCGAGAAGCCCGGTGGGCACATCGTCGCCGACGACATGGTGGAAGGTGCCGCCGAGGTCCTCGACGAGCGTGCGCTGGAGCGCCAGCTCCTTGGGCGAGGCGGCGGTGAGCCCGTCGCTGCGGGAGATGTAGACGGCGAGGACCTCGCCGCCCGCGCCCTTCTCGGCGAGGCGGACGGCACGCCGGATGAGGGTGCGGCCCTCGGGGCCGCCGGTGAGGCCGACGACGATCCGCTCACGGGAGCCCCAGATCTTCGAGACCCGGTGCTCGGTGCGGTACTCCTGGAGGTACTCGTCGACCCGGTCGGCGGTCCACAGCAGGGCGAGCTCGCGCAGGGCGGTGAGGTTGCCCGGGCGGAAGTAGTTGGACAGGGCCGCGTCGACCTTGTCCGGCTTGTAGACGTTGCCGTGGGCCATCCGCCGCCGCAGGGCCTGCGGGGACATGTCGACGAGCTCGATCTGGTCGGCCCGTCGGACGACCTCGTCCGGGACGGTCTCCCGCTGCCGTACGCCCGTGATGGACTCGACGACGTCCCCGAGCGACTCCAGGTGCTGGATGTTGACCGTGGATATGACGTCGATGCCGGCGGCGAGGAGCTCCTCGACGTCCTGCCAGCGCTTGGAGTTGCGGGAACCGGGGACGTTGGTGTGGGCGAGCTCGTCGACGAGCGCGACGGCCGGCCGGCGGGCGAGGACGGCGTCGACGTCCATCTCGGTGAAGACGGTGTCGCGGTACGCGATCTCCTTGCGCGGCACCGTCTCCAGGCCGTGCAGCATCACCTCCGTACGCGGCCGGTGGTGGTGCTCGACGAAGGCGACGACGCAGTCGGTGCCGCGCTCGACCCGACGGTGGGCCTCGGAGAGCATCGCGTACGTCTTGCCGACGCCGGGCGCCGCGCCGAGGTAGATGCGGAACTTTCCACGTCCCATGGTGATCTGCGCTGCCGTTCTCGTGGGGGCGGGAGGGGGGTCAGGGTTCGAAGCGGTAGCCCATGCCGGACTCCGTGACGAGGTGGCGGGGGTGCGCCGGGTCCGTTTCCAGCTTGCGCCGGAGCTGGGCCATGTACACGCGGAGGTAGTTGGTCTTCGTACCGCAGCTGGGTCCCCACACCTCCGTGAGGAGGCGCCTCTGGCTGATGAGGACGCCCGGATTGCAGACGAGGATCTCCAGGAGGTGCCACTCGGTCGGCGTCAGCCGGACGTCCGTGCCGCCCCGCCGGACCTTCTTGGCCACGAGGTCGACGGTGAACGACCCGGCCGTGACCAGGGTCGTGGTGAGCGGCCGGGTAGCCGCCTCTTCGACGCGCCGGGTCGCCGCTCGTACACGGGCGAGCAGCTCGTCCATGCTGAACGGTTTCGTCATGTAGTCGTCGGCACCGGCGTCGAGTGCCCGGACCTTGTCCTCGGAGCCGCTGCGGGCGGAGAGCACGAGCACCGGCACCCGGCTCCATCCCCGGAGCGCCTTGATGACGTCGACCCCGTCCATGTCGGGGAGTCCGAGGTCGAGCAGGATCATGTCCGGCCGCTCCGAGGCCACCAGGCGCAGAGCCGTGGCACCGTCGGGCGCGGCGTCCACGGAGTACTTCCGTGCCTGCAGGTTGATCACCAGTGCGCGTGCGAGCTGCGCGTCGTCCTCGACGACCAGCACCCGGGTCATCGGTGCCGCCCCTCCTGTCCTGGTTCGCTGTGCGGCGGAAGCCGGCGGGCCGTGGATCGTCCGTGGCCGCGCCGGCTCCCTCCGCTCTTGTTGGGTTAAGCCCATCAGCCCTTGGCCACCAGGTCCTTCAGGGCGATGTTGAGCTTGAGGACGTTGACGCGGGGTTCGCCGACGAAGCCGAGGATGCGGTCGTCGGTGTGGTCGGCGACCAGCTTCTCGACGGTGGCCACGTCGAGCTTGTTGCGCTCGGCGACACGGTGGACCTGGAGCTTCGCGTACTCCGGGGAGATGTGCGGGTCGAGGCCGGAACCGGAGGAGGTGACGGCGTCGGCGGGCACGTCGGACGGCTTCACCGTATAGCCGTTCACCGAGTTGTCCTTGACGACGGCGGCCTTGGCGTCCTTCACCCACTGGATCAGGTCGGCGTTGTCGCCGGAGCGGTTGGTGGCGCCGGAGAGGATGATCGAGTACTGGGTGTTGACGGAGTTGGTGCCGAGACCGTTGGACGGGCGGGGCTGGAACCACCGCAGGTCGGGTGCAGGGGACTCCTCGCCGTCCTTGAGCGGCAGGTCGTAGCGCTGTCCGATGAGTTCGGAGCCGACGGTCTTCCCGTTCGCGTCCTTGACCTCGGAGCCGTTGGCCTTGCCGGGGAAGGCGAGTTGGGCGATCCCGGTGACGGCGAGCGGGTAGAGCACGCCGCAGACGAGGGTGAGGACGAGGAGGGCGCGCAGGCCCGCCCAGAGGACCCGGCCGGTGTTCGCTGCTGAGTTGTTCATCGTGGGTCAGCCGATTCCGGGGATGAGGGAGAGGAGCAGGTCGATGAGCTTGATGCCGATGAACGGGGCGACCAGGCCGCCCAGTCCGTAGAGGCCGAGGTTGCGGCGGAGCATCGCGTCCGCGCTGGAAGGCCGGTAGCGCACGCCCTTCAGGGCCAGCGGCACGAGGGCGACGATGATCAGCGCGTTGAAGATGACGGCGGAGAGGATCGCGGACTCGGGCGAGGCCAGGCCCATGATGTTGAGCCTGTCCAGCGACGGGTAGGCGACCGCGAACATCGCGGGGATGATCGCGAAGTACTTCGCGACGTCGTTGGCGATCGAGAAGGTGGTCAGGGCGCCCCGGGTGATGAGGAGTTGCTTGCCGATCTCGACGATCTCGATGAGCTTGGTCGGGTTCGAGTCGAGGTCGACCATGTTGCCGGCCTCCTTCGCGGCCGACGTGCCCGTGTTCATCGCCACGCCGACGTCCGCCTGCGCGAGCGCCGGGGCGTCGTTGGTGCCGTCGCCTGTCATGGCCACGAGCTTGCCGCCGGCCTGCTCGCGCTTGATGAGGGCCATCTTGTCCTCGGGGGTGGCCTCGGCGAGGAAGTCGTCGACGCCCGCCTCCTCGGCGATGGCCCTGGCGGTCAGCGGGTTGTCACCCGTGATCATGATCGTCTTGATGCCCATGCGGCGCAGCTCGTCGAACCGCTCCCGCATGCCGTCCTTGACGACGTCCTTGAGGTGGATGACGCCGAGGACGCGCGCGCCCTGGTCGTCCTTGACGGCGACGAGCAGGGGGGTGCCGCCGGCCTGGGAGATGGTGTCGGTCAGCGCCTGCGCGTCGTCGGCGACGGTGCCGCCCTGCTCCTTCACCCAGGCGACGACCGAGCCGGTCGCGCCCTTGCGGACCTGCCGGCCGTCGACGTCCACGCCCGACATGCGGGTCTGCGCGGTGAACTCGATCCAGGTGGCCTGGGCGAGCTCGCCCTGGTGCCGTTCACGCAGGCCGTACTTCTCCTTGGCGAGGACGACGATCGAGCGGCCCTCGGGCGTCTCGTCGGCGAGCGAGGAAAGCTGGGCGGCGTCGGCCACCTCCGCCTGGGTGGTTCCCCTGACCGGGACGAACTCGGCGGCCTGGCGGTTGCCGAGGGTGATCGTGCCGGTCTTGTCGAGCAGCAGGGTGGAGACGTCGCCGGCGGCCTCGACGGCCCGGCCGGACATCGCGAGGACGTTGCGCTGGACCAGGCGGTCCATGCCGGCGATCCCGATCGCGGAGAGCAGCGCGCCGATGGTGGTCGGGATGAGGCAGACGAGGAGGGCGGTGAGGACGATCAGCGAGGTCTGCTCGTCGGCCCCGGCGTAGATCGCGAAGGGCTTGAGCGTGACCACGGCGAGCAGAAAGACGATGGTCAGGGAGGCCAGCAGGATGTTGAGGGCGATCTCGTTCGGCGTCTTCTGCCGTGCGGCGCCCTCGACCAGGTTGATCATCCGGTCGATGAACGTCTCCCCCGGCTTGGTCGTGATCTTGATGACGATCCGGTCGGAGAGGACCTTCGTACCGCCGGTGACGGCCGAACGGTCACCACCCGACTCGCGGATCACCGGAGCCGATTCGCCCGTGATCGCGGACTCGTCGACCGACGCGACGCCCTCGACGACGTCACCGTCGCCGGGGATGATGTCGCCGGCCTCGCACACCACCAGGTCACCGATGCGCAGCTCGGTGCCGGGAACACGCTCCTCGTCCTTGCCGACGAGGCGACGGGCGACGGTGTCCGTCTTCGCCTTGCGGAGGGTGTCGGCCTGCGCCTTGCCGCGGCCCTCGGCCACGGCCTCGGCGAGGTTGGCGAAGATCGTGGTCAGCCACAGCCAGGCGGTGATCGCCCAGCCGAACCAGTCCCCCGGGTTCTTCAGCGCGAGGGCGGTGGTGACCACCGAGCCGACCAGGACCACGAACATGACCGGCGACTTGACCATGACGCGCGGGTCGAGCTTCCGGATGGCGTCCGGGAAGGACTTCACCAGCTGTTTCGGGTCGAAGAGCCCGCCGCCGACCCGGCCGGCCGGCGGGTGCCCGCCGGGCAGGTCGCCGTGCGGCGCCTTCGTCGAAGGGGCGGAGGTGGACATCTGGTCCTCGTGCTTCTGTACGTCGATGGTCATGCCGCGAGCCCTTCGGCAAGCGGTCCCAGGGCGAGCGCCGGGAAGTAGGTGAGACCCGTGACGATCATGATCGTGCCGACCAGGAGGCCGGTGAACAGCGGCTTCTCGGTCCTCAGGGTGCCCTCGGTCTCGGGTACGGGCGTCTGCTCGGCCAGCGACCCGGCCAGGGCCAGGACGAACACCATCGGCAGGAACCGGCCGAGGAGCATCGCGATCCCGATCGTCGAGTTGAACCACTGGGTGTCGGCGTTCAGGCCGGCGAAGGCGGAGCCGTTGTTGTTGGCGCCGGAGGTGTAGGCGTAGAGGATCTCGGAGAAACCGTGCGCGCCGGAGTTCGTCATCGAGTTCGCCGGGGTGTCCAGGACGAACGAGGCCGCGGTGAAGCAGAGGACGAGGGCCGGGGTGACGAGGATGTAGCAGGCCGCGAACTTGATCTCGCGGGTGCCGATCTTCTTGCCCAGGTACTCCGGGGTGCGGCCGACCATCAGGCCCGCGAGGAACACGGCGATGATCGCCATGATCAGCATGCCGTAGAGGCCGGAGCCGACGCCGCCGGGCGCGATCTCGCCGAGCTGCATCCCCAGGAGGTTGATGCCGCCGCCGAAACCGGTGTTGGAGGAGTGGAAGGAGTTCACGGCGCCGGTGGAGGTCAGCGTGGTGGCGACCGAGAAGATCGCGGAGGCCGCGATGCCGAACCGGGTCTCCTTGCCTTCCATCGCACCGCCGGCGAGCTCGAAGGCCGGGCCCCGGCCCGCGAACTCAGTCCACAGCATCAGGCCCGTGAAGACGAGCCAGATGGTGACCATCGTGGCGAGGATCGCGTAGCCCTGCTTGAGCGAGCCGACCATGCGGCCGAAGGTCCGGGTCAGCGCGAAGGGGATGACGAGGATCAGGTAGATCTCGAAGAGGTTGGACAGCCCGTTGGGGTTCTCGAAGGGGTGGGCGCTGTTGGCGTTGAAGTATCCGCCGCCGTTGGTGCCCAGCTCCTTGATGACCTCCTGCGAGGCCACCGCGCCGCCGTTCCACTGCTGCGTGCCGCCGGTGAACTGGCCGACCTCGTGGATCCCGGAGAAGTTCTGGATCGCACCGCAGGCGACCAGGACGAGGGCGCCGATCACCGAGATCGGAAGCAGGATCCGGACGACTCCGCGGACCAGGTCGGCCCAGAAGTTGCCCAGCTCACCCGTACGGGAACGGGCGAAGCCGCGCACCAGGGCCACCGCGACCGCAACACCCACGGCCGCCGAGACGAAGTTCTGCACCGCGAGGCCGCCGGTCTGCACGACGTGGCCCATGGCCTGCTCGCCGTAGTACGACTGCCAGTTGGTGTTCGCGACGAACGACGCCGCTGTGTTGAACGCCTGGTCCGGGTCGATCGACACGAAGCCGAGCGAGCCGGGCAGCGAACCCTGCACCCGCTGGAGCAGGTACAGGAACAGCACGCTCACCGCGGAGAAGGCGAGCACTCCGCGCAGATAGGCGGGCCAGCGCATCTCCACGGAGGGGTTCGTGCCGATCGCCTTGTAGATCCACTTCTCGGGCTTGTAGTGCTTCTCCGAGGAGTACACCTTCGCCATGTGGTCGCCCAGCGGCCGGTACGACAGACCGAGCGCGACGACCAGTGCCAGGAGCTGGAGGATTCCAGCCAGGACAGGGCTCATATCCGTACTCAGAACCTCTCCGGCTTGACCAGCGCGAGGACGAGGTATCCCAGCAGGGCGGCGGCGACGAGCAGACCGATCACGTTCTCGGCACTCACAGCTTCGCCACCCCCTTGGCGATGAACGCCACCAGCGCGAAGACCGCGATCGTGGTGACGACGAAGGCCACGTCGGCCATCGTGAACTCCCGGAAGAAGGAAGAGCGGATTCTCTGACGAGATGAGGAAACAGCCTTTTCGGCCACTCACCGACGTCGTTGACGCCGCTCTAACGCCCGTGACGCCCCTCTTGACGCATCCCCTACGCGACGCGACCACGACCGGGCCCGGGGCTCGGCGGGGCGGCACTCCGGTCCACCCGGGACGAGGTCAGGGCTCCGCACGGACCGGGGCACCCTGCCTCAGCGAAGACGCGCAGGGCAGGGTGACGACCATGGTCAGGCCCCCGCCGGGTGTGTCCTCCGGGGTGAGCGTGCCGCCCATCGCCTCGGTGAGTCCCCGGGCCAGCGCCAGGCCGAGGCCCACCCCTGTGGTGTTGTCGGTGTCGCCGAGCCGCTGGAAGGGCTCGAACACCCGCTCGCGGTCCGCCGGGGACAGACCGGGCCCCCGGTCGACCACGCGCAGCTCGACACGGCCCGCCAGCGTGCTCGCGGCCAGGAGCACCGGTTGTCCCGGGGGCGAGTGACGGGCCGCGTTGGCGATGAGGTTGGCGACGACCCGTTCGAGGAGCGGAGGATCGGCGAGGACGAGCGGGGACTCCTCCAGCCCGCGGAAAGCCACCTGGCGTCCTGCCGTGCCCGGGAGGCCGTCCAGGGCCGCCGGGACGACCTCCTCCCAGGCCGTGGGGCGAAGATCCAGGGCGAGGGCGCCCGCTTGGAGCCGGCTCATGTCGAGCAGGTTCTCGACGAGCCTGCTGAGCCGGGCCATGGACTCGTCCGCGGTGGCCAGGAGCTCGTCCCGCTCCTCCGCGGTGAAGTCCACGTCGGGACTGCGCAGGGAGGCCACGGCCGCCCAGCCGGCGGCCAGCGGGGTCCGGAGGTCGTGACTGACGGCGGCGAGGAGGGCCGTGCGCATCCGGTCGGCGGCCTTCGCGGTCTCCGCCTCGGCCGCTGCCTCGGCGAGCCGGGCCCGTTCGACGGCGGCCATGAGGTGGGCCGCGAAGGCGGTGAGGACGCGGCGGTCCGCGGCCGGCAGCGTTCGGCCGCGCAGGACGAGAAAGCGCCCGTCCCCCAGCGCGACCTGGCTCGCCGAGGGGTCGTCCACCGGGCGGTCGACCAGTTCGGCGGCGTGGGCGGCGAAGGTCTCCCTGGTACGGGCGAGCAGGTCGGGCACGGTGTGCTCGCCCCTGACGACCGAGCCGGCGAGCGCCGAGAGCGTCTCCGCCTCGGCGGTGGCGCTCGCGGCCCGGCGCGCCAGCCGGAGCGACCGGTCCACGATCGCCGCGACGGCGACCGCGACCCCCACGAACGCCACGAGGACGAGGAGGCTGTCGGGGTCCTGGAAGGAGAACTCCGCGCCGGGTGGCATGAACCGGTGGTCGAGCAGCAGGGAGGCCGTCACCGCGGCGACGAACGCGGAGACGACGCCTCCGACGCAGGCCACACCGACCACCGTCATGAGGAGGAGCAGGGCTTCGCCGGTCAGGTCGAGGCTGCCCCGGAACCTGTCGAGCAGCAGGGCGAGGAGGACGGGGAGGACGACACCCGCGAGAGGGCCGGCGACACGCCGGGAGAAGGGGAGGGTGCGGCGGCGCGGCAGCGGGCGTCCTCGGCCCGCCCGCTCGTGAGTGACCATGTGCACGTCGATGTCACCGGAGCGCGAGACGGTGGTCTCGCCTATGCCCCGCCCGGTGAGGAAGCGTTCCAGCCGGCCACGTCTGCTCGTGCCGAGGATCAGCTGTGTGGCGTTCCCGGCCCGGGCGAAGTCCAGCAGGGCGGTCGGCACGTCCTCGCCGACGACCGTGTGGTAGCTGCCGCCGAGGCTCTCGACCAGGTGCCGCTGCCGTGCGAGCGCGGTGGACGAGGCGCCGGACGCGAGGCCGTCGCCGCGCACGACGTGCACGGCCGACAGCTCGCCCTGTGCCGACCGGGCGGCGATCCGGGCGGCGCGCCGTATGAGGGTGTCGCCCTCCGGGCCTCCCGTCAGTCCGACGACCACGCGCTCCCGGGCTTCCCAGATTCCGCCGATGCCGTGGTCGGCGCGGTACTGCCGCAGGGCGTCGTCGACCTGGTCGGCGACCCAGAGCAGGGCGAGCTCCCGCAGGGCGGTGAGGTTGCCGGGGCGGAACCAGCTGGCCAGGGCCGCGTCCACCATCTCGGGGGCGTGGATGTTGCCGTGCGCCATCCGGCGGCGCAGCTCCTCGGGGTCCACGTCGACGAGGACGATCTGGTCGGCGCGGCGGACGACACCGTCCGGGACGGTGTCCCCGGCCGGTACCTCGGTGATCGTCTCGACGACGTCGCTGAGGGATTCCAGGTGCTGGACGTCGAGGGTCGTCAGGACGTCGATCCCCGCTTCGAGCAGTTCCTCGACATCCTGCCAGCGACGGGCGTTGCGGTGCCCGGCCGGGTTGGTCCTGGCCAGGTCGTCGACGAGGAGCAGTCCCGGCCGACGGCGCAGCGCGGTGTCGAGGTCGAAGGCGCCGTGCGGACACTCCAGGCGTTCCAGGCCGTCGAGGAGGGCCTCCGTGTGCGGGCGGCCGCGGCAGTCGGCGGCGCCGACGACCACGTCCGTGCCCCGTGCCGCACGGCGGTGGCCTTCGTCGAGCATCCGGTAGGTCTTGCCGACGCCGGCCGCCGCGCCGACGAGCACCTTGAGCCTGCCCCGCCGGCCGGCCGGAGGGTCCTTCCGTGGCCGCCCGGCGAGCGACTCCGTCCCCGCCGCACGGCCGGTACCGGTCAGAACTTCTCCGGGTGGATCAGCGCGGCCACCAGGTAGCCGACGATGGTCAGGGCGACGATGAGGCCGACCACGTTCTCGATGCTCACGAACGATCAACTCCGCATGGGGTACGGGCGGGCGCCGGAACGTGGTCGCCCACCGTCATCGAAGCCCGCGCCGGGCTGCCGTTCCTCCACCTTGACGTCGTCCTGTCGGCGGGGCCGCGGACGCTGACGGGGCCTTGACGGTTCCTGTACGGGTGGTTCACGCGGGCGGGCGCGCACGTCCGCCGATCCGGAGTGCGGACGTCGGGGCATGGGAGGGAGTGGCTGTCGTGCAGGAAGGCTCGTCCGGCCCGCGGCCACCCCCTGGTGCCGCGGGCCGGAACGTCCCTCTCGTCGGACGGTCCCGCCCGCTCGTACCGAGGTGTCGGTCCGGGCCGTCGGTCACGGACCATGCGCGCCGCCTCGGCGACGCGCCCCCTCACACCTCACACGCTCGAACGACCGTCCGATCCCCCGTGAGGAGATCATCCTGTGGCACGACCGGGTGGAGATCCGGCCCCCTTGACGCTGTCCTGACGTTTGATCACCTCGCTTTGACGGGGCCTTGACGAACACCTTCAGCAGCCCGTAAGAGGCTCGTCAAAGCGTGCGCCGAGCGGGCTCCACCCGAGCGTCGAGCGTCTACGTTCATGCTCGGTCGCTCACCGGCCCAGGGACGTCAGTGGCCTGATCGTCCCGGCCGCGGGGGCACGGTACGCCCTCCCATCCGGCGTTCTGTGCCCCCGCGTCGCGACCGTGCTGTCCGTCCACAGCAGCACCATGGGTGCCCGGTCCACACGGCCGGGCACCCGCGGGCGCGGGCCGGACAGTCCACTCTTCCGGGACTTCTTCCCGGGAGGGGTCCAGCCGTTTCTCCTCGGCCTGCGCCGCACGGCCGGCCGGGATCTTCCCGAAGGTCTTCCGCGATGCATTCCGCCGCGCCCCGACCGGCGCACCCTCCCGCCGGCCCGCATGTCCCTGCCGGTTCGCCGCCTTCCGGCGAACCGCCCCTCCCCGGCCTCCCGCCGGCCCCGCCCCGCAATCCCGCCCCACGCTTCCGTCCCGGGCGCCGGCGCGCAGGCCACGGCGGGCTGCTCGACCCCATACAGCTCGTGAAGTCCTTCCCCGAGGCGCTGCGCAAACTGCACCCGCGGACCCTCGTCCGGAAGCCCGTGCTCTTCGTGGTGGCCGTCGGCTCGGCGCTGACCACGCTCTCGGCGCTGTTCGACCCCTCCGTGTTCACCTGGACCGTCAGCGTCTGGCTCTGGCTGACCGTGGTCTTCGCGAACCTGGCGGAGGCCGTCGCCGAAGGCCGGGGCCGCGCGCAGGCCGAGTCGCTACGCAGGGCCCGGACGGACACGGTCGCGCTGCGGCTCACGCACTGGCGGTACGGCACCGACGTCGACCGGGCGGCGACGGAGGCGGTGGCCGCGACCGACCTCAAGCAGTTCGACTTCGTCCTCGTCGAGGCGGGCGAACTGATCCCGGCGGACGGCGACGTCGTCGCCGGCATCGCCTCGGTCGACGAGTCCGCCGTCACGGGCGAGTCCGCGCCCGTGATCCGCGAGGCGGGCGGCGACCGCTCCGGGGTCACCGGCGGGACGACGGTTCTTTCGGACCGGATCGTCGTCCGCGTCACCTCGCGCCCCGGTCACTCCTTCATGGACCGGATGATCGCCCTCATCGAGGGCGCGGAACGCCAGAAGACGCCGAACGAGATCGCCCTCAACATCCTGCTCTCCGCGCTGACCGTCGTCTTCATCCTGGTGGTCGTCGCACTGAAGCCGATGGCGGGATACGCGGACGCCGCCCCGACCACCACCGTCCTCGTCGCCCTCCTCGTCACGCTCATCCCTACCACGATCGGGGCCCTGCTCTCCGCGATCGGCATCGCCGGCATGGACCGCCTGGTCCAGCGCAACGTCCTCGCCATGTCGGGCCGGGCCGTCGAGGCGGCAGGTGACGTGAACACCCTGCTCCTCGACAAGACCGGCACGATCACCCTCGGCAACCGTGAGGCCGCCGCCTTCATCCCGCTCCCGGGAGTGGAGGCCGCCCTCCTGGCCGACGCGGCGCAGCTCTCCTCCCTCGCCGACGAGACCCCCGAGGGGCGGTCCGTGGCCGAGCTCGCCCGGCGGCAGTACGGTCTGGAGGCTCCCGCCGAGGGCGAACTGGCGAACCCCCGGTTCGTGGAGTTCAGCGCGCAGACCCGGATGAGCGGCGTCGACCTGCGCTGGGACGGCGGCGCCTGCCACATCCGCAAGGGAGCCGCGGCCCAGGTCACCGCCTGGGTGGAGATGTACGGGGGCACGGTGCCGCCCGAGGCCCGCGCCTGGTCCGACGCGATCGCGGATGCCGGCGGTACGCCCCTCCTCGTGGCCCTCCACGACGGCGACGGTCCCCGGGTGCTCGGGATCGTCCACCTCAAGGACGTCGTGAAGGAGGGAATCCGGGAGCGGTTCGCGGAGCTGCGCCGCATGGGCATCCGTACCGTGATGGTCACCGGTGACAACCCGCTCACCGCCCGGGCCATCGCCCACGAAGCCGGCGTCGACGACTTCCTCGCCGAGGCCACCCCCGAGGACAAACTCGCCCTGATCCGAAGGGAGCAGGAGGGCGGGAAGCTGGTCGCGATGACCGGTGACGGCACCAACGACGCCCCCGCGCTCGCCCAGGCGGACGTCGGCGTGGCGATGAACACGGGCACGTCGGCCGCGAAGGAGGCCGGCAACATGGTCGACCTCGACTCGAACCCGACCAAGCTCATCGAGATCGTCGAGATCGGCAAGCAACTCCTCATCACCCGCGGAGCGCTGACCACCTTCTCCATCACGAACGACGCCGCGAAGTACTTCGCGATCATCCCCGCCATGTTCGCGGGCGCCTACCCGGGGCTCGAAGCACTGAACATCATGAGGCTGAGCAACCCGACCTCGGCGATCACCTCCGCCATCATCTTCAACGCCCTGATCATCGTGGCCCTGATCCCGCTCGCCCTGCGCGGCGTCCGCTACACCCCGGCGTCCGCGCACGAGCTGCTGCGCCGCAACCTGCTCGTGTACGGACTCGGCGGCCTCATCCTCCCCTTCGTCGGCATCAAGGCCATCGACCTGCTCGTCTCCACCGTCCTCGGCCTCGGGTGAATATCCGTCAGGGCTTCATTAGGGAAAGCCTGTTGGGCTTGCGAGCGGACCGACCCGAGGCTTCGATGGGAAGCATGGACAGCGCGTGGCTCCTGCTCGACCGGCCGCCCCATCGGGCGCCCCGTCGTGAGCCCCGCTGTCCGGAGACCGCAGTACGCCGCTGATCCTTCTCCGGCCCTGCCACGGGGCGTCGTGACCTCTCGCGTCCGGCGCCCCTTCTTCGTACCCGCACACCTTCGAGACCCGTAAGGGACTGACCAGTCATGTCCGTTTCCGACCTTTCCTCCCGCACCGTTCTGGTGACCGGCGCCACCTCCGGCATCGGCTACCAGACGGCCCGGATCCTCGCCGAGCGCGGCGCCACGGTCCTCGTCCACGGCCGCACCGCCGAGGAGGCGCAGGCCGCCACCGACCGTCTGGTCACCCTGGCCGACGTCGACGAGGCCCGCCTGCGCCCGCTCGGCGCGGACTTCACCCGCCTGGAGGAGGTCGAGCGCCTCGCGCACCGCGTCCTGGCCGAGCACCCGCGCCTCGACGTGCTCGTCAACAACGCCGGCATGGCCGCGCCCGAGCGCCACACCGTCACCGCCGACGGCAATGAGATCGCCTTCCAGGTCAACTTCCTCGCCCACTACCTCCTCACCCACCTCCTCGAACCCGCCCTCACCACCGACCCCGGCGGCCGGGTCGTCAACGTCTCCTCCGTGCTCCACCGCACCGGCTCCATCCAGTGGAGCGACCCCAACCGGACCCGCCGCTACTCCCGCCTCGCCGCCTACGCCCAGTCCCAGCTGGCCCTCACCGTCTTCGCCGCCGACCCCCGGGTGACCGCCGTCTCCGTCCACCCCGGCATCTGCGCCACCAGCCTCCTGCCCCTGTACGCGCACGAGGGCGTCGCCCCGGCCGAGGGCGCCGCCCACGTCGTCCGCCTCTGCGACCCGGCCACGGAGATCGTCAACGGCGCCTACTACGACCGTGAGCACCGCGTCACCCCGGCACCGGTCGCCCTGGAGGAACGCACCGTGAAGCGCCTCAGCAAGCTCGCCGACGTCCTCGTCGGCCAGACGGCCTGAAAGGGGCACCGGACATGTCCAAGCGCGCCCGCAAGAAGAAGGCCCGCCGCAAGAAGAAGGCGAACCACGGCCGCAGAGCCGGCCAGAGCTGACCCTCTCCCTCTGTTCCCACCCGGGGCGGCCCGCACCGTGACAGCGGGCCGCCCCGCTCCCGTACTCCCGGAGGTTCCCGTGATCCCCCACCCCGCCCACCAGCCGCCCTCCGCCGCGCGGGCCTTCCCCACCGGCGCGCCCGGCACGGCGGCCCTGGCCGAGCACGTGCTCGCCACCGGCCACGGCACCTGGTGGACCGGCCACCCCGTCCACCCCCGCGTCATCGCCGTCACCAGCGGTCGCCACGCCCTCCTGGCCGGCGACCCCACCGTCCTCGCCCCCTCCGACCTCGCCCCGCTGGCCGGACACTGCGTCGAGGCGTCCCCCCGCTTCCTGCCCGTGCTCGCCGCCGCCTTCGACCTCCTGCACCCCTGGGACCGCATGCTCTACGTGCACCGGGCGGAGGCAGCCGCCACGCGGATCCCCCACGGGACGACGGTCCGGCGCCTGCGCGCGGAGGACGGCCCGGCACTCGCCGCCGCCGGTCTCCCCCTCGGCCGGCCCTTCGCCACGTGGGGCGGCCCCGAGGGCCTCGCCCGTTCCGGGCACGGCTGGGCCGCCTTCCGCAAGGAACGGGTCCTGGCCGTGGCCTGCTCCCGGTTCACGGGCAGCCGGTACGAGGACGTGGCCTGCGCCACCGACCCCGCCGAGCGGCGACAGCACCTGACCCTCGCCTGCGTCGCCGGCCTGACCACCGACATCGCCGCCCGCGGCCGGACTGCCACCTGGAGCTGCTCCCGCGAGAACCGGGCGAGCCGCCTGCTCGCCTGGACCGCCGGGTTCCGGCTCCTGCGCGAGTACGTGCACCACACCACCGGCCCGCACACCGCCGTCAGCGGCACGTCAAATCTGCGGGCCGCCGCGTAAACAGCGCGTAGCCCGCACCGCGCACACGGGGTGCCCGGCCCTAGCGTCAGCGCCATGCAGCCACCGCTTCCCTCTCCCCGCCCCGCCGCCGACGTGCTGCACGACGCCGGATGGCCCGGCGAGGCCCGGGCCGCCCTGCTCTGCTCGGGCCTCCTGCTCGGCGTCGCGCTGGTCGTCGATGCCGGAACCCCGCACGGCCTGACCTTGCCGGGCGCCCTGGGCTGCATCACCCTGTGCGTGGTCCTGCTGGTCATCCTCCTGCCGGCCAGGGTGAGCGCCGCGCCGGGCATCCTGACGGTGCGGGGCCTGTGGGTCACCCGGACGGTGTGCACCGACCGGCTCGTGGCGGTCGCCTGGCCAGCGGACACCGCCGGGCGCCTCGCGCTGCGGGACGAGGACGGTGCCCGCGCCGAGGTCGACCTCCGCGTCCTCCTCGCCAACCCCGCCCTGTGGCTGCGCATCGAAGCCGACGCCCGTACGTCCCGCACACACGGCACCCTGCATCACGGCACGGCCGACCTCACACGGCTCGCTCTACACGTCCACTCCGAGACGGCCCGCACCGTCCTCAGGGTCTCCGGCCTGGACTAGCCGCCCCGAACCTTCGAGCACGACCGCCGCGAGGCCGGCCAGGTCGACGGCGACGAGTCGCGCCTCCACCGGGACCGGTACGGCTCCGGGCACAGGCGTCAGCAGGAACCGCCCCCGAACCTTGCCGGCCGCCAGAGCCGGCAGCTCGATCTCCCCGTCCGGCCACCCCTGCCGCTCCAGGTCCCAGATCCAGCCCTCCACACGCACCGACCCGTCCGTCTGGAGCCTGGGCGGCGGAGAACCGGCAGGCTCCACGGCGAAGGTGAACCGGCACTCCCGCAGCTCCAGCACGTCCACAAGATCCCGGCGAAACCGGTCGATCAGCTCCGGCGCCGCACCTCCACCCGATCGCATCAGGCGAATCGTGCCGTGCAGGCGTTCCAGGTATTCCGCGTCCGCGCCCGCGGCCGACCGCATCACGCGGGCCCGGGCGGCGAGCTGGGACACGAGCAGGCCGACGACAAGCAGCAGGAGCGCCGTCTCGACATCGGCCCGATCCCGGATGTCGAAGCTCTGATACGGCTCGGTGTGGAAGAAGTCGAACCAGGCCACCGCCGAGACCGCGGCAAGCGCACCGGCCCACCGGTTCCCCAGCGCCGAGACGGCGACGACCACGACGACCAGCACCAGCGCAAGGTTGGTGGAAGTGACGCTCCTACGCAGCGGCAGCAACGTCAGCGCCACCAGGAAGGGTGCGAGGACCGCGGCCGTCACGGCGACCACGTCCCGGATCGGCATACGCATCATCGGCCTCCTCAGCGGCCCACACGCGCTCACTATCAATTGAGACTGCACCCGATGTGAGGAAGGTGACGCCCTACCGGCGGATCTTGACGCTTCCCTGACGCGCACGCCGGCTACGCCTCCCCGCACCCTGCTTACGCTGGCTCGGCCGCATCGCAGGCGGCCGAAAACCCCTCATCGAGCAGACTCCAGGAGCACCCCATGGCCACCACAGACGAGACGCGCGGCGGGAAGCTGCGCGCGTGGATGCTGGAGGGCCTGTCCGACATGGGCAAGGGAAAGCCGTCCCGCCCCAAGGAGACGGCCCCGGACGCCGGACACAAGGGCCAGCCCTGGTGGCGGGTGATGTGCCTGACCGGTGTCGACTACTTCTCCACCCTCGGCTACCAGCCCGGCATCGCCGCCCTCGCGGCCGGCCTCCTCTCTCCCATCGCCACCATCGTGCTCGTGATCGTGACCCTGGCGGGCGCGCTGCCGGTCTACCGGCGGGTGGCGGAGGAGAGCCCGCACGGCGAGGGCTCGATCGCGATGCTGTCGCGACTGCTGTCCTTCTGGAAGGGCAAGCTCTTCGTCCTCACCCTGCTCGGCTTCGCCGCCACCGACTTCCTCATCACCATCACCCTGTCGGCTGCCGACGCCTCCACCCACCTCGTGGAGAACCCGCACCTGGAATCGGCGCTCCACGACAAGCAGGTGATCATCACGATGATCCTGATCGCGCTGCTCGGCGCGGTATTCCTCAAGGGCTTCCTGGAGGCCATCGGCGTCGCCGTCGCCCTCGTCGGCATCTACCTGGGACTCAACGCCGTCGTCGTCGTGACCGGCCTCTACCAGGTGCTGACCGAGGGACACGTCGTCACCGACTGGACCGCCGCCCTGACCCAGGAGCACGGCAACGTCCTCGTCATGATCGGCGTCGCGCTGATCGTCTTCCCCAAGCTCGCCCTCGGCCTCTCCGGCTTCGAGACCGGCGTCGCCGTCATGCCGCACGTGAAGGGCGACGCTGGTGACACCGAGGCTCGGCCGACAGGACGCATCCGGGACACGAAGAAGCTGCTGACCACGGCCGCGCTCATCATGAGCGTCTTCCTCATCTGCACGAGTTTCATCACCACGGTGCTGATCCCGCACGAGGAGTTCGAGTCCGGCGGCAAGGCCAACGGCCGCGCGCTCGCCTACCTCGCCCACGAGTACCTCGGCAACGCCTTCGGCACGGTCTACGACGTCTCCACGATCCTCATCCTCTGGTTCGCGGGCGCCTCCGCCATGGCCGGCCTGCTCAACCTGATGCCGCGCTACCTGCCGAAGTACGGCATGGCACCGCACTGGGCGCGGGCCGTGCGCCCCATGGTGATCGTCTTCACGCTGGTCGCCTTCCTGGTGACGTGGATCTTCGACGCCGACGTCGACGCGCAGGGGGGCGCGTACGCCACCGGCGTCCTCGTGCTGATCTGCTCGGCCGCCATCGCCGTCACCATCGCCGCCCGCAAGGCCGGCCAGCGCGGCTGGACCATCGGCTTCGGCGCCATCTCGGTCGTCTTCCTCTACACCACCGTCGTCAACGTCATCGAGCGCCCGGACGGCGTGAAGATCGGCGCCTGCTTCATCGCCGGCATCATCCTCATCTCCCTCCTCTCCCGCCTCGGCCGCGCCTTCGAGCTGCGCGTCACCCACGTCGAGCTCGACGACATGGCGGAGCGCTTCATCCGTGACGTCGCCAGCCGGACCCCGCGGTTCATCGCCAACGAGCCGGACAACCGCGACGCCGAGGAGTACCGGGCGAAGAAGGACCAGATCCGCGCCGACAACGACCTGCCCGGTACCGAGGACTTCGTCTTCATCGAGGTCACCGTCACCGATCCCTCCGAGTTCGAGGCCGGACTGACCGTACGCGGCGAGGTCCTCCATGACCGCTACCGGGTCCTCACCGTCGAGTCCTCCTCCGTCCCCAACGCCCTCGCGGCCCTCCTGCTCCACGCCCGGGACATGACCGGTGTGCGTCCGCACGTCTACTTCGAGTGGACCGAGGGCAACCCCTTCGCCAACTTCCTCCGCTTCTTCCTCTTCGGCCAGGGCGAGATCGCCCCGGTCACCCGAGAGATCCTCCGCGAGGCGGAGTCCGACCGCGACCGCCGCCCCCGCGTCCACGTCGGCTGATCGAACGTCCCCCCATCGCCCCTGGCGTGCCGCCCGTAGTGAATCCCATGGCGACGAGGTCCGTATCCGGCGGCGTGGCCGCCTGGGAGGCATGGCGGAGACGATCCCGGCCGGCTAGCGACCCCCGAGCCGGAACCTCAGTCGGCAGATCACGGCGTCGGTGTCCCGGCGTACGGCATGAGCGACGACGGCGCCGCGCTGGTTCTGCAGCAGCCGCTGCCACAGGCTCTCGGGTTCGGCCTCGGGAATCAGGACGGTGACACGGGTTCCGGGGGCGTCGTCGCGCAGCGCGCGGACGTAGGCGCTGAGGGGCTTGCCGAGCGAGCGGCGTTCGAAAGGGAGCCGGACGAGCGGGACGCCCGGGTTCCACAGGGCCCAGTCCCGCTCCAGGGCCTCGGTGGCCGCCAGATCCTCGGCGTCCGGATGGCAGACGGTCACCGCGCGGACCTCGTCGCCGAGGGAGACCGCGGTGGTGAGGGCCTCGCTCGTGAGCCGGGTGAGCGAGGAGACGGGCACCAGGACCAGAGAGCGCTCGCGGTGCGGCGGCTCCGGGATCCTGCCCACGCCCAGGCGCTCGCCGATCCGCCCGTACGCGCGGTGGACTGTCTCGAAGGCGAGGACGAGCACGGGCAGGGCGATCACGATCAGCCAGGCTCCGTCGTGGAACTTGGTGGCGGTGACGACGACCGCGGAGACGCCGGTCAGAACGGCGCCGAGGCCGTTGAGGAGGGCTTTGCCCCACTGCCGGGTGGCCCTCCAGTGCAGGACCATGCCGGTCTGGGCGATCGTGAAGCCGACGAACACACCGATCGCGAAGAGCGGCACCAAGGTGTTGGTGTCACCTCCGGAGAAGACCAGCAACGCCGCCGAGACCACCGCCAGCCACATCACGCCGTGCCGGTGCACCTGCCGGTCCGCCTTCAGGCCGAAGACGTGCGGCGCGTAGTTGTCCCGGGCCAGCAGCTTCAGCAGGACGGGCAGACCGCCGAAGGACGTGTTCGCCGAGAGCGCCAGCAGCACCATGGTCGCGAACTGCACGACGTAGAAGGCCCCGTTGTGGCCGAGGGAGGCGTCGGTGAGCTGGGCGAGGACGGTGACGCCCTCCACCGGCTGGAGCCCGAAACGGGAGATCAGCACCGACAGGCCGATCAGCATCACGCCCAGCAGCCCGCCCAGTGCCACCTCCGCGCGCATCGCCCGGCGGGCGGCCGGTGCCCGGAAGGACGGCACCGCGTTGGCTATCGCCTCCACACCGGTCAGCGCGGAGCAGCCGGAGGCGAACGCCTTGAGCAGGAGCAGGGCCCCCACGGTGGTGGCATTGTCGGCGAGTACGGAGACATGACCCTCGGAGGCCGCAGTGGAGACGGGTGCGTCGCGGAACAGGCCGACGGCGATCACGACGAGGATCGCGCCGACGAAGACGGCGGTCGGGACGATGAACGCGCGGGCCGAGTCGACGATCCCGCGCAGGTTCACGGCCGTGATGAGCACCAGGACGCCGAGGCAGATCACCAGCCGGTCGCCGTACAGGCCCGGGAAGGCCGACGTCAGCGCGGCCACACCGGCGGTGACGGCTACGGCCACGTTCAGCACGTAGTCGAGCACCAGCGAGCCCGCCGCGACCAGGCTCGTCCGCCGTCCCAGGTGTGCCTTCGCCACGGCGTAGGAACCGCCGCCGTCCGGGAACGCGGCGATGACCTGCCGGTACGAGGCGACCAGCACGGCGAGAAGCCCCGCGATGGCGAGCGTCACCGGCAGTGTGAACCCGAGCCCGTACCCGCCGGCGACGGCGAGGACGAGCACGATGGCCTCGGGTCCGTAGGCGACCGACGCCATCGCGTCCAGGGACAGGGCCGCGAGCCCGGTGACGGCGGTCAGTTTGTGCCGCGCGCCGGTATCGGGCGGTTCCTCGGCGCCGGGTACGGCGTCCTTCTCGGCGGTCACGGTGGTCATGCGGACGGACTCCTTCGGATCGGGCTCCGCTCAGCTTCCGCCCGTCCCGCAGGCTTGTCCGCCCTTCCTGGCGCGTTCTTGGCGCCGCTCTGCCTTCCCCTGACAGATCCTTGACACCGGCTTCCACGGCGCGGAGGGCATCAGGGTGGTGTGAAGACTTCCCGGGCGTCGGCAGTCCTGCCCGACCGCGGCCCTACAGTGCACCCCATGAGCCCCCATGACGGACGCCTGCCCTCCGACCACCGCATGCGCCGCATCTCCCTCACGCTCTTCGTCGGCGCGTCTCTCACGAGCGCCACCGGGCTGGCGCTCGACAGCATGTGGCTGCTCGCCGCCGGTGCGTGGCAACTCATCGCAGCCGTCCTCCTGGAACTGGTCTACCGCCCGTGACCACCAACATCACGGGGCTTCCTGGGTCATCGGAAAAGCGTCGACGACAAGCCGGCGGTCCAGCGGGCGCACTCCGCTAGCGCCTTGCGCTCACCCTCCCGGCTCTTCGGCACCGCACTACAGAAGGTGGCTCAGCATGCCCTTGGCGGCGCGTCCGATGGATCGACCTCGCCTTTCACCACAGCCGCCGCGACCGCACTCCCTGGGGAGAATCTGGGGAGTATCGGCGGTCCTGGGGAGCGCGTGGGGAGAATCGACCGCGTAACGCAGCACGATCCCGAAAGACGCTGAAAGACCTATCCGCGCAGGTCAGCGGTGGGTACGCCCGCATCGATGCAGGTCAGCGCCACCAGGTGGACAACTTCATGACGTACGTGCCGAGGTCGTCGGCCTCGACGATCCCGGGGAGCGAGCCGCCCTCGCGCAAGGGCGTGACATAGCGGGTCGCTGTCACTTCGGTAAGCATTTCGCCAGGCTATCCGGCGGATGCCCCTCATGATCCAAGGACCGTCTCGCCCCTGCGGCGCACCGCCTCCCGGGTGGCGGTGGAGTCCGGTCCCGACGGGCGGCCGGCGCGGCCGTTCGTCCGGCTCCGCTTCCGTGGGGCGGCCGCGTCCGCGCGGGCCGACGGCGACGCGGCGCGCGGCCGCACGACCCGGACCTCACCCGCCATCCAGCCTGCTGAAGCCCGCCTGGAGGGTGTGGAGGGTGACGGACGCGCCGCCGAGGTACTGGGCCTTCTCGCGGAGCCGGTCGACGACCGCCGGGCCCGGCTGCCCGTACACGTCGATGGAGCGCATCCGGATCAGCGCGCCGAACGCGCGGAACTTCGGCCCGCCGAGCTCCAGGTGCCGCTCCATCGAGGCCGGGTCGGGGTGCACGGCGACGACGCTCATCGTGGACGCCGCCTCGTCGAGGTAGAAGTGGTAGGCGATGAGCCGCGGCTCGCGCTCCGCCACGAACGCGGCCAGGTCGCGCATCCCGGCCCTGACCTCCTCGACCCCGCCCTCCAGGATCTCGGAGCGGTCGACGTAGAAGAGGGGCTCCGCCATGACCCGAAGCTAGCGCGCGGCCCCGCCCGGCCCGCGCGACGCGCGCCGGGCCCCGGCGCACGGGTCGCCCGATCGGCTCCTCACCGGCGCGCGAGCACCTGAGCCGAGCGGACGGCCCTTCGGCCGGCGCGTCGGTTCGCCGTCATCGCTCCGCTCGGGCGGCACGGGAACGGCGGTCCGGGGCGGGGCCGGTCGGCCTCCGTCCCGTTCACTTCTCCACGAAGATGATCTCTTCGGGGCGGTGGGTCATCCTCACGGTGCTGCCGTTGGTGATCTCGACGGCGTGCTGCAGGCCGACGATCTCCTTCGAGGTCGGCGGCATGTGGAACCTGTCCGCGCCCCCGCCCAGGTAGGAGGGGAGGCAGGCCAGCGAGGAGTCCGTGGGGTTGAGGTCCAGGTACTCCTTCAGCCGGCGGAACAGCTTCGGGAGGATGACCGCCCCGTCGTCGGCCGTGAGCGAGGCCATCCCGGCGATCTTCACCCCGGACTGCGTCACGTCCTTGGCCCACACGCCCAGCGGGGGCGTGGACTCCCTCGCCTGCTTGGCGGCGGTGGCGAGGACATTGCGCAGGGAGACGGGAAAGCCCGTGTAGAAGGTCGGGTAGACCAGGCCGACCGAGAGCAGGTAGTAGTTGGCGGTCTTCTTCAGCAGGTCGTCGTCCACGTTGATCTCGTAGCCGGTGCAGCCGGGCGGGGTGCCGCGGCCGACGAGGGCCACGCAGCGGCCGTGGATGTCGGCGCCCCGGGTGAGGATGAAGCCGGGCACGCCGGCGGGGGTGAGGGTGACGGTCCCGTCCGCCTTGCGGACGACGCTGGTGAAGCCGAGCCACTTCAGCAGCTCGTCCGCGGCCTGGTGCGCGAGGTCGACCGGCTGGTGCTGCTCCTGTCCGTAGTTGCCCTCGAAGTGCGTCTCCAGCGCGTCGATGCCTTCCAGCCGGACGTTGGCGTGGCCGTCGACCGCGGGCAGGATCGGCTTGCACCCGGGCACGAGCTTCCAGTCGGCCACGTTGTCGGGGATGAACGGGACGGTGTCACCGTCCGGCCTGGCCTTCTCCGACACCTTGAACGAGCCCTTGATGAGCAGCATGGGCATGGCGACTCCCGTCACGGTCATCACTGTTCGTGTTCGATGGTCACACACGGTACATGCCCGGGGTCGCGACGCGGCCGTCCCCCGCCGGTGCCTCGCGCGCCGGTCTCGCCGTTCCTCGCTCCGGCCGGATCACCTCGCCGGCCGGGCCGGCGCCCCGCCTCCACCCCCGCCCTCGCCTCCGAGGAAAGGCCGACGCCCCGATCACGCGCCGGACCGCCGACGAGGGCGCCGCACCTGCTTTCGCAGCAGGCCCTAATCCCCTCCGCCTCCACCGTCCCCTCCGCCGTCGCCCCCACCCGAGTCGCCGCCGTCCGAGCCCCAACCGTCTCCGCCGCCGGCCTCGTTGTCGTCGCTGCCGTGGCCGAGGTTGCTGAACCAGGAGCGGTCCCAGTCGGCGTCGGTGACGTACGCTTCGCCGCCGTCCGCCTGGCGCCGCTCGGACCGGAACCGCGCCAGGCCCGTCGTGTCCCCGAGGCCGAAGGCGACGGCGAAGACCTGCGCCACGACCGCGTCCAGCGGGTCCCTGCTCTCGTACCGCACCGGAGCGAGCGGCAGCAGGACCGAGCCCGGCTCGACCGCCGGCCGGCGGGGCGGGCGCGTCAGCAGGGCGACGCGCTGTTCGTCGCGCAGCAGCCAGGAGCTCGTCGCGGTGGACCGCCGCAGCAGCCATCGGCGCCCCGACAGCTCCATCTCGACGGAGCTCTTCGACTTGCGCAGCTTCTTCGTCAGCCTGAGGTCGGCGGTGGCGTCGCCGACGGTCAGGCGCAGCCCCTTGTCCTTGTCCGCGGAGTCGCCGTGGAAGCCCTGCGGGGCCCTGAGCCGCACGACCGGGGCCTGGGGTCCCCACACGTCCACGCGCACCAGGCGCCGGTCCACGGCGACCGTGATCGGCCCCGCGGGGCCCTCGGCACACCGCCGTGCGATCCAGAGCGGTACGCCTTCGGCCCAGGCTCGGCGGGCCAGCGCGTCCACGCCCTCCGGTCCGCCGCTCCGGCGCACGGCCAACTCCCCCAGTTCCCGGGCGAAGTCGGCGGCCTGCCGCACCCTCACCGGCGTGCTGGTGCCGGTGACCCGGGTCACCGGCACCACACCGGGGCCCTGTGCCAGCCGCTCCAGTGGACGCTCGGCCCCTCCGCCGCCGAGCCACTGCCCGCGTTGGTAGGCCTCGGCCATGGCCCCCAGGTTCAGCTCGTCCAGCGGCGTGAACCTGCCGCCCCTGCGCAGCGTCTCCTCGGTCAGCTCGACCGTCCGCGCCAGCGGATTCCACGATCGCTCGCCATAGAGCACCTGGTTCACCGCAACCCCCCGTTGTTTCCTGCCTGCCGGCGGCGAAGGGCGTCCGGCCCTGTCCGTGGTCCTGCCGCCCCGCCCCGTCACCTCGGTCGGCGCGACCGTGCGCGCGTCGCCCTTCACCCATGGTTCCACATCACCCCGAGGGTGCCCGGAGCCGCGGGCCCGGAGGTCGAAAGGCGTGCTTCTCGCGGAAGTCCGCCCGATCCGGTGAAGCCGTCGCGGTCCCGGGTCAGGGTGTGCCGGGCGTCCCGGTGGGGGCCGCCGGCGCGGGGCAGGCGACCGTGCCCGGCCGCACGGAGAGCGAGAGCTTCGGGGTCGTGAGGAGGCCCGGGATCTGGAAGTCCTGGGCGGTGCCGGTGATCCGGTCGAACTTGGCGTAGCGCGCCTGGATGCCGAAGCGGTGCTGCGGGCTGTCCAGGGGGTTGGCCACGTACGCGCCGGAGGCGTCCTTGACGGTCTTCACGTCGGCGCCGTTGACGTTGAGGTCGACGATGCCGTCCATGTCGAGGACTCCGGTGGCGCCGCGCAGGTCGAGGACGGTGTTCTTCGTCCTGATCTCCCAGGAGCCCGGGTCGTCGTCGCCGAGGGTGAGCAGCAGGGTGTACGTGGCTCCCGCGATCTGCTGCCGCCGGCTCAGGCAGAGGCCGTTGATGACGCCGTCCGCGAAGCCCATCCGGAGCACGCGCTCGCTGCCGGTGGAGCCGTCGGCGCGCCCGACGGTCTGGTCGACGACGGCGGCGCCGTACTGCGTCCCGTACAGGCTGCTGGTGGTGAAGTCGACGGGCCGGTCCTGGATGCGGAGGCCGACGGCCAGCGTCCCGGTCGCCATGGCGGAGCCGAGGCCGACGGCGGCGAGGAGCGCGGGCAGGGCGACGGCGAGGGACCGGCGCCAGTGGGTGCGTCCTTCCTCGCGGGTCCTCATGGGGTGGTCACCGTGATGGTTCCGGGGAGGTGGACGGGGTTGTCGGTGGAGTCGAGGGCCGCGTGGTCGTCGACCGTACGGATCGCGTAGATGTCGCCGGTGAAGTCCTCGGCTCCGGCGGTGAGCGGGATGAGGGAGCCGAAGAAGTCGAGCAGTCCCTGCACGCCGCAGATCTTGACGAGGACGCGGACGCAGACGTTGGTGATGTTCCCCCACATCGTCGTCGTCTCGGGCTTGCCCGCGCTGTCGTAGCCGCCGAGCGAGCCCTCCCCGGGCACGTCGATGGTGACGGTGTGCCCGGCGGCCCGCTGGACCACGTTCATGTGCGAGCGGATCTTGAGCTTGGTGAAGGTGTACTGGGTGGTGGTGCGCGTCGAGCCGTCGGAAAGCCGGATGGTGACGTCCTTGTCGACCGTCATGGAGACGGCGACCATGCTGTCGATGGTGACGTGCAGCGGGTCCGGCGAGGGCAGGAAGGGCACGCCGAGCGGCTCGACCGCGGCGCTCTCGCCCGAGGCGCTGCTCGGCTGCCCGGACCAGACGGCGGTGACGACCGCGAGGAGCAGGGCCACCGCCACGACGAGGCCCTTGCGCCGTGCCCCGCGCATCCCGGCCGTCATCCTTCCACCGCCCGGCGGCGGGGGCGCTTGACTCCCCAGCCGACCGTCATGGAGCCGCCGAGCACGCCGAGGATCATGCCGAGCAGGAAGCCGCCCAGGTTGGAGACGACGAGCGAGACGACGGCGAGGACCACGCCGATGAGACCGAAGGTGTACCGCTGGGCGGGCAGGGCGAGGGGGATGAGTCCGCACAGGATCATCCCGCCGCCGACGAGGTAGCCGGCCACTCCCCCGAAGCCGGTGCTGACGATCAACTGCAGGGAGCTGAGGGAGAACTTGAGGACGGTCCAGCCGCCGGCGACCAGCCACACCCCGCCCCAGAACGGCCGGGTGCGGCGGAACGCGCGGAACCAGGCGTACGCGGCCCTCGCCCGGCTCAGCATGCCGTCGCCGTTCCCGCGACGACCCTGAGCTTCAGGTCGGGCAGCACGAGAGCCCCGGCCATCTCTGCGTCGTACGCGCTGGCGTTCAGCCCGTGCAGTGCGATGGAGCTGCCCCCCTCGCCGCCGGCCGAGCCGAGTCCGAAGCCGCCGGGCAGGGCGCCGGTGAGCGGCTTGCCGGCGACGGTGACCTGGTCGGCGGACTGGCCGAGGACCGCGTTCTGGAGGGTGGTGGGCCCGTACGCCTGGAGTTCGGTGGCCTGGATGTAGAGGTTCGAGGCGTCGATGTCGGTGGTGAAGGTGGCGGGCGGGGCCGCCGTCACCTTCTGGCCGCCCGTCAGGAGCAGGGAGTACGGGACCCCGGCGATCGTCTGGTGGACGATGCCGCACAGTCCGGCGAGCCCGGCGCTGGCGAAGCCGACGCGCGCCATCGCGGTGCTGGTGCTCGTGGTGCCGTCGGGGCGCCCGACGGCGGGGGTGTTGACGATGGCGCCGAAGCCGCTGCCCCGGACCCCGTTGGAGGTCAGGGTGAAGGGCTGTCCGGTGACGCTGAAGTTGGCGGCGAGCGCGCCCTGGGCGAGGGCGGTGCCGAGGACGCCGACGGCGAGGGCCGAGGGGACGAGGGCGAAGGCGCCGCGCCCCCAGCGGGTGCCGCGGCGGGTGCCGTCGGCGGCCTGGGCGAGCATCCGGGCGTTCCAGTCGGCGGCGGCACGGCCGGTGTCCGTACGCATCCGGGCGAGGGACGGGCCGATGCGCCGGGCACCGGAGAAGGGGTGGCTCATGCGGATCCGCTCCCCAGGGACACGGGCCTTTCGGCGGAGGGGGTGGTGCGGCGCGGGCGGCGCCGCCCGGCGGGCTTCTCCGGCAGCCAGGCGAAGGCCATGGAGCCGCCGAGGACCGAGAGGAACATGCCGGCGAACAGGCCGCCGAGGTTGGACAGCGGGAAGGAGGCGACTCCCGCGATCACCGCGATGACGCCCGCGGTGTGGCGCTGTCCGGGCAGCAGCAGGATGAGCAGGGCCATCGCCATCAGGAGCACGCCGCCGGCCATGCCCGCGATGCCGCCGACGCCGACCTGGAGGATCCTGCCGAGCGGCGCCATCGGCAGGAAGAAGATGACGAAGCCGCCGAGTCCGGTCCAGAGGGCCGCCCAGAACGGCCGGGTGCGGCGCCAGCGGCGGAAGGCGAGGCGCGCGCGGTGCGGCCCGCCCAAAATAAACGATTCGGTCGGCTCGGGCGGCGGATCGGTGGTCATGGGGGCCTCGCAGCGGTGGGTCGGGGTTGGGAGGGCCGGGGCCCGCGCCGCACGGAGGACGCGGAGCCCCGGGTGTCGCGTTCGGTCAGGCTCCGCAGGTCTTGTCGCCGTGGGCGATTCCGATGGCGAGGTCCGGCAGGGTGATCGCGCCGGCGATCGTGGCGCCGTTGGCGTCGGCGCTGAGGTTCTTGATGTCGGTCCGGCCGCCGGTGGCGTCGAGGCCGAACTGACCCGAGGTGCCGTCGTTGATGCCGGTGCCCTTGATCCCGGCGCCGTCGGCGGCCGCGCCGATGACGTTCGGGGTGGTGTCGCTCGCGTTGAGCGTGGCCGTGGCCGCCTTGAGGGCCTGCGCGTCGAGCACGAGCTTGTTCGCCTGGAGCCCGGCGCCGGCGACGAGTTGGTCGCTGGTGAGCGGGGTCGCGGCGGCGGGCGAGGAGATGTTGAGCGACCAGGTGCCGAGGTTGCCGATCACCGGGAGGTTGACCGACTGGACGGCGTGGACGCAGATGCCGTCCAGGCCCGCCTTGGCGATGCCGACCTCGGCGGCGCCCTTGGCCCCGCCGGCGTCGATGGTGTGCATGACCGCGCCGATGCCCTGGGGCGCGGCGACCGTCTTGGAGCTGAGGGTGAAGGGGACGCTGGTGAGCGAGAGGTTCGCGGCGAGCGCGCCCTGCACCATGGCCGTCGCCATGGCGGCGACGGCGGCCGTCGCGGGCACGGCGAGGAACGCCGATCTGCGCCAGCGGGTGACGCCTCTGGTCTCGTGCTGCATGTGATCTCCAACCGTCGTGCCGCACTGGCCGAATGACACTTCGCGGCTACCTGTTCGAGAATTGGACACTTTCCTGAGAAGTGTCAACACTTCTGACGATCCCGGGGAGATTTCCCCTGGTCTAGGCTTGGCCGATGCCACGGTTCAGGGAGACGGTCCGGACACTGCTGCGCGAACGCCTGCTGGACGCCGCGTACGAGGCGGTCGCGGACCGCGGCTTCGACAAGCTGCGCATGGCGCACCTGGCGAGCGCCGTCGGCGTCAGCCGACAGACGCTGTACGCCGAGTTCCCCTCCAAGGAGGCGGTCGGCGAAGCCCTGTTCCAGCGCGAGCTGGAGCGCTGCCTCGTCGGCATCCAGCAGGGCCTGGACGCGCACCGGGACGACCTGCGCGCGGCCGTCGAGGCCTCCGTCGGCTTCACGCTCACGCTGGCCGCCCGGAACCCGCTGATCAAGGCCATGCTGGCCGGCACCGGTGAGGGCGGGCTCCTGCCGTACCTCACGACGCGGTCCGCGGCGGCCTTCGACACGGCGACGGCGATGGCCGACGCGTACGTCACGGAGGCCTGGCCCGCCATCGACCCGGTGGCGCGCGAGCTGGCCGTGGACGCGGCGGTCCGACTGACCGCCAGTCACATCGTCCAGGCCGGCCCCTCGCCGGAGGAGTCGGCCCGCCGCGTCGCGGACACCGTGGTCCGGATCGCCCTGAGCACGGGCCGGGAGCAGCTCCCCCGGTAGGCCTCAGGGACTCGGCCCCCGGTGCTCCTCGAGGACGGGCCTGTTGCCGATGTCCGGTGAGGCGGAGACGGGGAGGGCCCGGGCGCCGACCCGGCCCTCGACCCGGTCCAGCGCGCCCCAGCCGTACGCCCGCGAGTCGTCCGACAGATCGGGGTTGTCGCCCAGGTAGAAGAACGCGCCCTCGGGCACGGTCCGCAGCTCGGGCCGCGCCGACCGGGTGCCGTCGGGGCCGCAGCAGGCACTCGTGCGGTGGGCCTGCGACGCCCACGAGGGCGCCACCACCCGGCGCACCGGCCCCCGGCCGCCCTCTTGGAGGAGGACCTGGAAGGGCTCGTCCGGCGTGGAGACGATCGCCACCCGGTCACCGGGCAGGGCGATCACCCGCTTGACCAGGAGTGCGTCCTTCCCGGCGGCCCGCAGCAGCACCACGTCGAACCGGCGCGCCCCGCCCGCCGAGCCCGGGGTGACGAGGACCCGGTCGCCCGGCCGGAGGGTCGGGCTCATGCTGGTGCCGTCGACCCGGACGCCGAGGGCCGTGACGGCGACCCCGGCGAGCAGGCAGAGCAGGACACCGGTTCCGAGGACGGCGCCGGCCGCCCGGCGCGGGTTCATCGGCGTCGGCTGGGGTCCGGCGGCCAGGCGGCACCGGACCGGTCGATTTCGGTCATGGCGGGAAGGTAGGCCCGGCGGCGGGCGGCGGCTGTGACCGTACCGCTCAGGGTTGTTGACCGCGCGTCTGATAAGACCGGGGCGTCTCGCCGGTCCAGCGCCGGAAGGCCCGGTGGAAGGCGCTGGGTTCGGAGAAGCCCAGCTGCCGCGAGAGCCGCTCGATCGACACCCGCCCGCCGGTCAGCTCGGCGATGGCGTGGTCGCGCCGCACCTGGTCGCGGAGCCGCTGGTACGTCGTTCCCTCGGCGGCCAGTTGGCGCCGCAGGGTCTGCGGACTGACGGACAGCCGGTCGGCGAGCTGCTCGGGCGTCGGCACCGGCCCGGCGGGCAGCGCCCGGCCGATCAGGTGCCGCACCCGGCCGGTCACCGTGCTGCCGTAGTCACTGCGGACCAGCACGTCCACCGGGGCGCGGCGGAGGAAGGCCTTGAGCGCCTCCGCGTCCCGCAGGACGGGTTCGTCCAGGTCCGCCCGATCGAAGACGGCCGCCGTCCGCCCCGCGCCGAAGACGCAGGGCGCGCCGAAGAGCAGGGCGTACTCGCGGGCGTGCCGGGGTTCGGGGTGGACGAACTCGACCCGCCTCAGGCCGATCCGGCGCCGGACGAGCCAGCCGGCGAAACGGTGCGCGACCAGGACGGTGGACTCGGCTCCGAAGTGGAGGGGGTCGTCGTATCCGGAGACGTCGAACTCCATCCGCGCCTCGTCGGGTCCGCCGGTTTCGCCGGCGTCGGGTTCGAGCAGCCGGAAGCGCGGGCCGGCCGGGAAGAGCGAGTAGAAGGTCTGCGCGCGCCGGAGCGCCTCGCGCAGGTCCCGGCTGCCGTGGACCACGACGTGGGCCATCATCGCGAAGGTCCCGACCTTGCTGGGCGCGCCGCCGAAGCCGATCAGCTCGTCGTCGAGCGCGGCCCACAGCGTCCTGACGAGCTGTCCGAACTGTTCCGCCGGGACCCTGGCCCGCGATTCCTCCAGGAGCGCGGAGGGCAGCCCGGCGCGGGCGAGGAGCGGCCCCGGGGCCACCCCGCGCCGCTCGGCCCCGAGCAGCACGGCCCGTACGTGATGAGCACTGACCGACGAGTTCACCGAAGCTAGACACTTTCATCGAAGGATGTCCAGGTTCCGACACTCTACTTAAAACTGTAAGGCCCTCGAAGTGCGCATCCCGTGAACGGGACACAGCTCACAGCCGTACCGTCAGTGCTGCACACCGAAGAAGAAGAGGGGCAGTACATGAGCGGAGTGGCACGTCGGACAGTGGTCGCGGCGGCGGGCAGCGCGGGCCTGGCGGCGGCGCTCGCCGCCTGCGGGGGCGGCGGGGACGACAAGAACGCGGCACCGGAGGGCACGCCGCTCGCCCGGACCGGGGACATCCCGGTGGGCGGCGGGAAGATCCTCGCCGACAAGGGTCTGGTGATCACCCAGCCGAAGGCCGGCGAGTTCAAGGCCTTCTCCTCGAAGTGCACCCACCAGGGCTGCGCCGTGAGCAGCATCGAGGACGGCGTCATCGTCTGCCCGTGCCACCAGAGCCACTTCGACATCTCGGACGGCAGCGTGAAGTCCGGCCCGGCGCCCGCGCCGCTGCCGCCGGAGCCGATCCAGGTGGTGGGCGAGGAGATCAGTCCCGGCTGACGGCACCACCGTCGCCCCGGGGGGCCTTCCAGCACCCCAGCACCTCGTCGGTCGTGGTGATCGTGGCGACCAGGGCGAGGGTGTGACGGATCATCGCGGGGGTGTAGTCGGCGGGCACCCCCGCGATGGCGTCCCCGGGCACGACGACCGTGTAGCCGAGGTTCACGGCGTCGAACACCGCGTTGGGGACGGCCACGTTGGCGGAGACTCCCGTGACGATCAGCGTCCGGCAGCCGAGGTTGCGGAGCAGCGCGTCGACGTCGGTGCCGGCGAGCGGCGAGAGGCCGTGCAGGCGCCGGACCACCAGGTCCTCGTCGGCGACCTCGACCGGTTCGGCGATCCGGACTGCCCTGCTGCCGCTGTGCTGCTGCACGGGCAGCCGGGCGGCGGCCGCGAAGAGCCGGGCGTTGGTGCTGGCGCCCCGCCCGTCGGGGCGCCGCTCGGCGACGGCGTGGACGACCTGGACGTCCGCCGCGTGCGCGGCGGCGACGAGCCGGGCCACGTTCCGCAGGGCACCCGACCCGCGCGCCGCGGCGGCCAGTTCGGGCAGGGCACTGTCGGGGCCGACGACGCCCTCCTGGCACTCGACGGTGAGCAGGACGACTCCGCCGTCCGGGCGGATCCGCTCCCCGAGCCGTTCTCCCGGACTTCGTCCCATGGCTCTTTCGACCTCCCCTTGCACGCGTGCGACCGACCCCCCATGCTTTCTGACGTCTCATCAGAAATCCAGAAGGGTGCGGACGATGACCGTCGCACAGCGCCGTGGACGCCGGATCATGATGACCCCGGCCGAGCTCGACTCCTTCCTCGCCGAACAGCGCACCTGCCGGGTCGCGACCGTTTCCGCCGACGGCCGCCCGCACGTCAGCGCGCTCTGGTTCGTCTGGGACGGCTCCTCGCTGTGGCTGTACTCGATCACCCGCAGCCGGCGCTGGGCGGAGCTGCGCGCCGATCCGAGGATCGCGGTCGTGGTGGACGACGGCGAGGAGTACGGGGAGCTGCGCGGCGTCGAACTGTCCGGCACCGCCGTCTTCGTCGGCGAGGCGCCGCGCACCGGCGAGCCCTGCCCCGAACTCGACGTGCCCGAGCAGCTCTTCGCCGCCAAGAACTTCGGCCTGGACTCCATGCCGCACGACGGCCGGCACGCCTGGCTCCGGCTGACCCCGGACGCCGTCGCCTCCTGGGACTTCCGCAAGCTCGCGGACCTCTGACGGGTGCGGCGGCCCGCACCGGGCTCAGCTCGCCAGCGGCTCCGCCGCCGCCCGCAGCGCCGCGACGACCGCGCGCACGGAGGGGCGGCGGCCCGCGTCGGCGCGCCAGGTGGCGTAGATGTGGCGCCGGACCTTCTGCCGCACGGGGACGAAGGCGACCCCGGCCGGCACCGGGCGCCCGAGCCGGGGAGTGATGCACACCCCGAGCCCGGCCGCGACCAGGGCCAGCTGGGTGTGGTGCTCCCCCGCGAAGTGCCCGATGCGCGGCTCGATGCCCTGGGAGCGCAGCGTGAACATCAGCCAGTCGTGGCAGAACTCGCCCTCGGGCCAGGACACCCACTCCTCGTCGGCGAAGTCCTCCAGGTCCACCGCCTCCCGTCCGGCGAGCGGGTGGCCGGTGGGCAGGGCCACGTCGGCGGAGTCGTCGAGGAGGTGGGCGCGCTCGAGGCCGCCGGGGACGGGCGCCCGCTTGTTGCTCCAGTCCAGGACGATCGCCAGGTCCGCGTCGCCGCGCATGACCGCCCGCACGCCCGGCTCCGGCTCCAGTTCCGTCGTGCGGACGCGGAGCTCGGGGTGGCCCGCGCGCAGGGCGGCGAGCGCGTCCGGGAAGAGTCCGCGAGCCGCCGTCGGGAAGGCCGCGAGCCGCACCTCGCCCACCACTCTCCCCCGCTGGGCCTCGATGTCGGCCTGCGCCATCTGGACCTGGGACAGGATCCGGGCGGCGTGCTCGGCGAGCAGCAGTCCGGCGTCGGTGAGCCGCACGCCCCGGCCGTTCTTGGCGAGCAGCTGCTGCCCGACCTCGCGCTCCAGCTTGGAGAGCTGCTGGGAGACGGCCGAGGTGGTGACGTGCAGGCCGTCGGCCGCGCCGCTGACCGAACCGTGCCGGGCGACGGCGTCGAGGGTGCGGAGGCGCTCCAGGTTCAACATGTAAGCGATACTAAGGGGAGGGGTCGAGGAATTCTCGCTTGTTCTAAGACGTTGCTCCGGTCACCCTGTGTGCATGAGCCCCGCAGTCCCGTCCTCCTCGTCCCCCGCCCCCGCCTCGCGTCTGTTCGACTGGCGCGTCCGCTTCGGCGTCCTGGCCCTCATCTGGGGCTTCAGCTTCCTCTTCATCAAGGTCGGCACGGAGGGCTTCGCCCCCTTCCAGGTCACCTTCGGACGGCTCCTGTTCGGTACGGCGGTGCTCGCCGTCGCGATCGTCGTCAAGCGCGACCGGCTGCCGCGCGGCACCCGCGTCTGGGGCCATCTGACGGTCGCGGCCTTCCTCCTCAACGCCCTGCCGTTCTCCCTCTTCGCGTACGCGGAGCTGACGATCCCCTCGACCCTGGCGGGCATCTGCAACGCGACGACGCCGCTCTGGGGCATGGTGCTGTCACTCGTCGCGCTCTCCGAGGACCGCCCGACCCGGGTCCGCGCGGCCGGCCTCGGCATCGGCTTCGTCGGCGTGCTCACCGTGCTCGGCGCCTGGCAGGGCTTCTCCGGCCTCGACGTGACCGGCACGGCCCTGGCCCTGCTCGCCTCCTTCAGCTACGCGGTCGGCTGGATCTACGTCCGCAGGACCCTGAGCGGCACGGGCGCCTCGAACCTCTCGCTGGCCGGCTCCCAGGTCGGCCTCGCGACCCTGCAGCTGGCGGTGGTCACCCCCCTGTTCACCTCGGTCCCGAAGTCCGTGGAACTCCTGCCGCTCCTCTCCGTGCTCGCGCTCGGCGCGCTCGGGACGGGGTACGCGATGCTGCTCCAGTACGGCGTCGTCGCGGAGGTCGGCCCGACGACGGCCGCCATGGTCACGTACTTCATCCCGGTGATCGCCACGGCGGCGGGCGTCGCCCTGCTGGACGAGCACCTCACCTGGAACACCCCGGTGGGCGCCCTGGTGGTCCTGGCCGGCGCGGCCCTCACCCAGACCCGCACCTCCCGCCGCACGGCACCGCCGGAGACGGCCCCGCAGCCGGCTCCCGCGCCCGCCGGGGTGCCCGCCCGGGCGGCGAGCCGCGCCTGAGGCGCCACCCGGACGGCGGAGCGCACGGGCGACGGGCGGGCGCCTCTCCCTCTCCCGTGTCACTCTCCGTTACGGACGGGGCCGCAAGATCGTTGGCCGGGCATGAACCTCACCACGATTCCCCGAACCCTCGTCGCCGCCCTCGCCCTGAGCGGTGCCTTCCTCGGTTTCGCCGGCACGGCCCAGGCCGCCACCGCCGGAGCCGTGGCAGCCGTCGCCCCGATGGACGGTCCCGAGCCGGTCGAGCTCGACGAGCTGGGCCTCCCCGACCTCCTGGAGGACTGACCGCACACGACAGCGGGGCACGGGAACGGCCGGACACCACGAGGGCGGTGTCCGGCCGTTCCGTTCGTCCCGGAACGTCAGCCGGCGTCCCGGCGCGCTCCTCCGAACAGGGTCTCCAGGGCGTCGACGGCGCTGCCGTCGTGGTCACTGCCCGCCGTACCGCCGCTGCCGTACTGGACGTTGGCCGCCCGGTCGATCTCCACGACGGAGTCGGCGTGGGAGTTGTCGATGACGGTGAGCAGGCTGTCGCCGGCCGCGGCCGGAGCGGAGCCGGCCGTCAGCAGGGCGGCGGCCAGACCGAGCGCCTTCAGCGGCGTCCTGAGCGGGCCGCCGACCGCCTTCTTCGGCGAGGGCCCGAGTGCCCCCTCGCCCCGCTGCCCCGGGACCACGGGGCTCACGCGCCGACCCGCTCGGGCACCGCGTGGTGGCGGGTGATGTTCCGCTCCAGGAGGCGGGTCGAGGCGGCGACGCCGACCCCGGACCGGGGGTCGAAGGACGGCAGCCGACCGTCGTCCCGCTTCAGCTCCGCGAGCGCCGCGTCCATCGCCTCGTGCGCCGCGAAGAGGCAGGGCGTGCTGTAGATCGCCACGTCCACGCCGAGATCGGTGAGCTCGGTGAGCGAGAGCCGCGGGGACTTGCCCCCGGCGATCTGGTTGAAGAGCAGCGGCTTGCCGTCGACCACCTCGCGGATCCGGTGGATCCACTCGACGCTCCGCACCCCGTCCACGAGCACCACGTCGGCGTCGGTGGCGGCCAGGCACTTGGCCCGCTGGAGGATGTCCGCCTCGTCGGTGGCATCGGTGCGGGCCACCACGACCATGTCCCGGCGGGTGGCCAGCACCATCTCCAGCTTGGCCAGGTACTCGTCGAGCGGCAGCACCTGCTTGCCGTCCGCGTGGCCGCACCGGCGGGGCCGCTTCTGGTCCTCCAGGATCACGCCCGACGCACCGATCCGCTCCAGGCCCTCCACCACGTGGCAGGCCACCTCGGGGTCGACGTAGCCGTCGTCGATGTCCACGAGCAGGTGGTGGCGGGGGAACGCGCCGCGCAGCCGCTGCACGAACGCCACCATGTCCGGCCAGGCGATGAAGCCGATGTCCGGAAGCCCGTAGTACGAGGCGGCGAAGCCGAACCCGGAGACGAACATCCCGTCGTAGTGGTCGGCGGCGACGGAGGCCGAGTACATGTCGTAGACGCCGATCAGCGGGGTCGTGCCCGGCGCCGCGACGGCCTCGCGCAACTTGTTTCCGTAGCTCAAGGTCTGACTCCTGGTCATCTCGGGGAAACACGGAAAAGGTGCAGAACCGCCGCAACACGACGGAGCTTTACCAAAACCTGATGATTTCCTGAGACGGCGCGGAACTTCGTCTTACGAGCGCTTTACTCACTCTCCCGGCCTAGCGCATTCACCAGAGAAACGTCACTTGCGCGAGGAACGGCCTTGTTCCGCACGCCGGATGGGCCCGCCCCCGCCCGGCCGCCGCCGGTTGCCGGCCCGCCGCCGCTACCCGTAGCTCCGCGCCGGCGCCGGTCCCGCCGCTCCCGCCACCGCGTCCGCCAGCGCCTCGACCTCCGCGGCGTCCAGCCCCGAGACGGTCAGCCGGACGGCCGGCCCCGCGTCCATCCGGAAGCGCGCGCCCGGCGCGACGGCCCATCCCGCGGCGAGGAGCCGGGCGACCGCGCCGGTCTCGTCGGAGACCGGCACCCAGACGTTCATGCCGCCCCGTCCGTGTGCCTCGACGCCGCGCCGCGCGAGGGCCCGCACGAGCCCGTCGCGCCGCTCCCCGTACGCGCGCGCGACGACGGCCGGGTCCACGGCGCCCACGGCCCACAGATGCGCGACGGTCCGCTGGAGCAGCCTGCTGACCCAGCCGGGGCCGAGGCGCTGCCGCCCGAGCACCCGGTCGACGGTCTCGGCGTCCCCGGTGAAGGCGGCGATCCGCAGGTCGGGCCCGTACGCCTTGGCGACCGAGCGGACGAGCACCCAGTGGTCGGTGACGCCGGCCAGCGGGTGGAGGGGCTGCGCGACGATGCCGTGCCCGTGGTCGTCCTCGACGAGGAGCACTCCGGGATGCGCCCCGAGGACCCGCCGCAGCTCCCGGGCGCGCTCTTCGGTGACGCAGGCCCCGGTGGGGTTCTGCGCACGGTCGGTGACGATCACGGCCCGCGCCCCGCCCTGCCGGATCGCACGCCCGACGGCCTCCGGGAGGGGGCCGTCGTCGTCGACGGCGACCGGCACCGGGCGCAGTCCGAGCGCGGGGACGAGGTCGAGGAGGCTGCCCCAGCCCGGGTCCTCGACGGCGACGGCGTCGCCGGGCCTGAGGCGGGCGGTGAGGACCCGCTCGATGGCGTCGAGGGAGCCCGAGGCGACGCCGACGGGCCCGGCGGGCACCCCGTCCGCGTCGAAGGCGGCGCGCGCGAGGCGCCCGAACTCCTCGTCGACGGGGGCCTCTCCGTACAGGCCGGGCCGCTCGGCGTACCGCCGGGCGACCTCGGCGAAGGCCTCGCCGAGGGGTGGGAGCAGGGCGGGGTCGGGGCTGCCGTCGCTGACGTCCCGGACCCCGGCGGGCGCGTCCACGCGGATGGAGCCGCGCGCGGTCGTGGCGGGGCGCGGCCGCACCCGGCTGCCCCGTCGGCCGTCCGTCTCGATGACCCCGCGCTCGCGCAGGGTGCGGTAGGCGGCGGCGACGGTGTTGGGGTTCACGCCGAGGGTGAGCGCCAATTCCCGCATGGGCGGCAGCGGTTGGCCCGGCTGGAGCGCACCCGTGCCCACTCCCCGCTCGACGCTGGCGGCGATGTCCGATGCGCGACGGCCTTCGATCCGATACTCTCCTAGCACAAACATGATTATGCACTAGTGCAATGGAGATGGCAATGAGCACCACCACCGAGGCGTACCAGGCGACCGACCGGACCGTGCCCACCCGCTCCCGTCACCGCGCCTCGTACGACAAGGACCTCGTCCACGCGATACTCGACGAGGCCTACGTCTGCCACCTCGGCTTCGTCCGCGACGGCGCTCCGGTCGTCCTCCCCACCCTCTTCGGCAGGGTCGGCGAGCGCCTCTACGTCCACGGCTCCACCGGCTCGCGGCCGCTGCGCGCGGCCGGCGACGGCGCGACCGCCCCCGGCCTGCCCGTCTGCCTGACCGTGACGCACGTCGACGGCCTCGTGCTCGCCCGCTCCGCGTTCCACCACTCGCTCAACTACCGCTCGGTCGTCGTCCACGGCACCGCCCACCAGGTCACGGACCCCGAGGAGCTGCGTACCGCCCTCGACGCCCTCGTCGACCACGTCGTCCCCGGCCGCTCCGCCGACTCGCGCCCCGGGAACGCCAAGGAGCTCGCCGCGACCGCGGTGATCCGGCTCGACCTGGACGAGGTCTCGGCGAAGGTCCGCACCGGCGGCCCCAACGACGACCCCGAGGACCTCGGCCTCCCGTACTGGTCCGGCGTCGTCCCCGTGCGGGGCGGCTACGGCACCCCCGTCCCGGCCGACGACCTCGACCCGTCCGTCACCCTGCCCGGCTACCTGGCCGCGCTCTGACCCGGGAAGGACGGACCGACGATGCTGATCCACCCCTGGGACGCCGCCCACGACGAGGGCGAGTGGCGCGACTGGCTCTCCTGTCACGACTTCGGCCAGCTCGCCGTCAACGGCCTCCCCGGCGAGCCGCCGTGGGTGCAGCCGGCGCACTTCCGGTACGACGCCGAGCCCGGCCCGTACGGCCGGGCGCTGACCCACCTGGCCCGGCCCAACCCGCTCTGGCGCGCCCTGGAGGCGAACCCGACGGTGCTCCTGAGCGTGGTCGACGACTACGTCTACGTACCGGGGCCCTGGACGGCCCCCGAGGGCGCCCCGTCCGAGCACGGCACCCCGACCTCGTACTACGCGGCCGTCCAGCTGCGCTGCACCGCGCGAGTGGTCGACGATCCGGAGGAGAAGGCGGCGCTCCTCAACCGCCAGGTCGCCCACTTCCAGCCGGAGGGCGGCACGGCGACCGTCGCCCCCGGCGAGGCCCCGTTCGGGCGCATGCTGTCGGGGATCCGGGTGCTGAGCCTGGAGGTGACCGACGTACGGGCGAAGTTCAAGTACGCGGGCAACAAGCCGCAGGAGATCCAGGACCGCGTCTCGCAGCGGCTCGCCGAGCGGGCCGGCCCCGGCGACCTGAACGCCCGCGCCCACCAGCTGCGCCGCCGCGCGCACGGACGACCGCACGGGGGCGGGGCCGCACGAGTCCCGCCCCCGGCGGCGGTCTTCTACACCGTCACGGGCTCCCGCCTGCGCGCCTCCGTCGCCGTCCGCGCCTCCGCGAAGGCGAGGCCCGTCACGGCGGCGAGCAGCAGAAGGGTGCCGAGCACGATCGCGGCGGTGAGCCGCTCGCCGAGCAGCGAGACCGCGATCAGCGCGGCGCTCACCGGCTCCAGGAGCATGATCACGGAGACGGTGGCGGCCCGGACGACGGCCGCCCCGGCGAAGTAGAGCGCGTAGGCGAGCGCGGTCGGCACCGCCGCCACGTACACGAGCAGCAGCACCACGCTCACCGGCGCGTCGGTGTGCGGGACGAGCCCTTCCGCGAGGGCCGCGGGCAGCAGCCCGACCGCCCCGATCGCGAAGGCCCACGTGGTGGTCGCCAGGGCGTCCGTACCGCCGCCGTCCCGGCCGAGCCGCCGGGTGAGCAGGGTGATCGCCGCGTATCCGGCCGCCGAGACCACCGCGAGGACGACACCGAGCGGCCGCACCTCCGCGGCCCCGCCGCCCAGGACGAGGACGAGGAGCCCGGCGAGCGCTCCGGCGACGGCGGCGACCCCGCCGCGGCCGAGGCGCTCCCCCATGGTGAGCCGGGCGCCGATCGCGATGAGGACGGGGCCGGCGCCCAGGGCGACGACGGTGCCGACCGCGAGGCCGGTCGCCTCGACGGCGGCGAAGTAGGCGCTCTGGAAGACGGTGAAGCCGATGCCCGTACCGAGGACGCGGACCGTCCGCCGGCGGCGCGGTTCGCTCTCCGTGCGGGCGGCGGAGCGCCGGGGCCGCAGCGCCAGCGCGCCCAGGAGCAGGGCGAGGCCGCCGACGCAGCGCCAGAAGGAGAGGGCCAGCGGGCCCATGTCGCTGACGCGGAAGATCAGCGAGGCGGCGGCACCGGCCGTGCCCCAGGCGATGCCGGCGACGATCAGATAGAAGAGGCTCCGCCCGACGGACAGGGCGGATCCCGAGGAGTTCGACACGTGGGTTCTCCGTGGAAGACAGGAGGAAAGGGTGGTCGCTGGGCTCCGCGCGCGGGCAGCGACGAACCGCTCGGGGGCGAGAGGCCGCCGGCCGAGCCCGGTCTTCGTCGGGGAGAGTCTCCGCGCGCGCTAGGCGGCGGGAGGCGGAAGCACGGTCGAATGCATGGCCGGCAGCCTAGGGGGCGGTTCGCCCGGCCGACAACTCCGTGCCCCGTCCGGCACCCGCCGCCCCGGAACCGGAGTCGGCCCCGGACGCGGAGCCGGCGACCGGTCCCTGCGCCGGCGCCTTCGGCGTCGAGGACTGGGCGATGAAGGCCCCGACCAGGACCACCGCGCCGCCGAGGATCTGCGGGGCGTCCAGGTGCTCGCCGAGCAGGATCCAGGCCAGGACGGTCGCGATGACCGCCTCCAGACAGGCGACGACGCCCGCCACCTGCGGGGAGAGCCGGCGCACCGAGATGACGCCGGTGACGTACGCGAGGACGGTGGCGATCAGCACGATCCAGCCGAGCAGCAGCCACGCGGGCACGCTCGTCCCGTCCATGTCGGCCCGTCCGGCGAGGATGCCCCAGTCCATGCCCCAGGGCCGGGCCACGGCCGTGAGGACGACCGCGCCGATGAGCAGTCCGTACGCGATCACGCCGAGCGGATCCGCCTGCTCGGCCTCGTCGGCGCCCTGGTCGGACAGGACGAAGTACCCGACCTGGCAGCAGGCGGCGGCGAGGGCCAGGAGCAGTCCGACGAGGTCGAAGCTCAGCCCGGACCAGACCTGCACGACGCACGCGAGGCCGCCGGCGGCCAGGACGACGCCGAGGGCGGCGGCGCGGGTGACGGGCCGGCGCTGGACGAAGCGGACCCAGCCGAGGACGAGGGCGGGGGCGAGGTACTCGATGAGCAGGGCGACGCCGACCGGGATGCGGGAGATGGAGGCGAAGTAGAAGGCCTGGACCCCGGCGACGGCGAGCAGGCCGAAGCCCGCGAGGAGCGCGGGTTTGCGGCGCAGGAGGTCCCGGTGGCGCCAGGCCACCGGGAGCATGACGAGTGCGGCGCCGGCCACCCGGAGCCACACCACGTGGAGCGGGTCGAGTCCCGCCTCTATGAGCGGCTTGGCCGCCACTCCCGAACCACCGAATGCGAAGGCCGAGGCCAGGGCGAGTCCCAGGCCGGCGCTTCTCCCCTGAGACGCGTGCATCGGGCCATCATGACAGGACGCCGTCAGGGGCGTAACCCCCGTTACACCTGTTGAGACGGCTCCTCGTCACGGGCGGTCAGGAGGCCGGTGGCACGGGCGGTCAGCGCGGCCGGATCGACTCCCGCGCGGCGCAGCACCTCCACGGCGCGGCTCTCGGGATCGGCGGCGACGGCCACGAGCAGGTCGATGCCGCGGGCCTGCGGCTCACCGCGCTCGGCGGCCCGCCGGAAGGCGTCCTCCAGGGCGGCGGCCGCGGCCGGGGACCACGGGGAGGGACGGGCGTCCGGGGATTCCGCCCGGCGCGCGGCGGGCAGCAGGCGCCGGGCGGCCGAACCCTCCTCCGCCCGCTGCCAGCGCAGCCCGTAGCCGATGGAACGCTGGACGAGATAGCCGAGGACGCGGGCGAGCTGATGGCCGCCCTCGAAGGCGGCGCCGACCTCGGGGTCGGACTCGACGAGCGAGTGCAGGAGGTGGGCGGTGTCGATCTGGCGGTCACCGTCCCGGAGCGCCCTGCGCCGCGCCCCCGACACGACCGCGGCGAGCGAGGGCGTCAGGAAGGGCGCGAGCTCCGCGCGCGGGGCGACGGACGGCAGAAGCGGCTGAGGGCGCGGGGCGGGATGGTGCACCCTCCCACCTCATCAGGCCGGGGCGGCCGGAGCATCACCGGGGAGGAGCATGTCCGCATCCCACCGGAGTTGGGCACGGGCGCGCGGTTCCTCCTCCTTACGGATGAGATCGCGCGCGTTGCCCCCGAGAGGCGCGCGCCGCCTTGCTTCACGCCCCCTTTGCAACCACGGCCCCCTTCCCGCGCGTCCTCCGGTCGTGTTCTGGATGGTGGGCCTGCTCGCGCGTGACGGGCGGCAGTACGTGTACCGGGTGTACGCGCCCCGGGAGGCGCTGCCGGCCGATCTGTTCTGGGCCGCCTTCCACTGCCACGAGGAGGACGGGGCGCCACGGGCCTCCGACGACTTCGACGCGGCCGAGATCCGGTGGATCGGCGACGGCACGGGGCCGACGACCGCAGAACTGACGGTTCATCAGTATTGAATGTTCACGGCCGCCCCGCTACGTTCCGCGACACCGGAACCCAGTTGGCACGCGTGAAGGGGTGGTCTCATGGCCGAAGTCAGCGCGGAGGCACGGATCGAGGCGCCGGCCGGAAAGGTCTGGGCACGGCTCACGGACTTCTCCTCGTACGGCGAGTGGAACGCCACCCACACCGGCTTCCCGAACGGCGGCCCGGCCGCCCTGGAGGCGGGCGCCACCTTCACGGAGAACATGAAGCTGATGGGCTTCCCCGCCGAGGTCCTGTGGACGGTCGAGGAGCTGGAGTCCGAGCGGGCGTTCGCCATCAGGGGCAAGGGCCCGATGGGGGTCGTCGTCGCCACGCGCTACTCGCTGGCGGCGGAGGGGGACGCCACGACGGTACGGATCGACGGCGAGTTCACCGGCGCGGCGGTCTCCCTGATGGCGGGCAAGCTCAAGGACTCGGCCACGGCGGCGCTGACCGAGTCCCTGCGCAAGCTCTCGGGCCTGGTGGCCTGAACCGCGCGCACGGAGAACGACGAAGGGCCCCGCGACGGCCGTCGCGGGGCCCTTCCCGTGGCGCACGCCGGACTCAGTGCTCGTCGGCGAGGATCAGGTACAGCTTCTTGCGGGCCTCGTTGATCACGGCGACCGCCTTCTGCCGCTGCTCGGCGCTACCGGTCTTCCAGACCTGCCCGAACGCCTCCGTCAGACCGAAACCGGCCTGCCGGATCTCGTTCAGGGCGTCCCAGTCGATCCCGCGCCCGGCCTCCTCCCACGGCGCCTCGGGCCCCTCCTCGGCCTCGGCGCGCCCGGTGTCGGTGAGCGTGAACAGCTTCTTGCCGCCCTCGGTCACGCTGGTGATCAGCCCCTCGTCCTCCAGCATCTGGAGGGTCGGGTAGACCGAGCCCGGACTGGGCTTCCACGCCCCGTCGCTGCGCTCGCCGATCTCCCGGATCATCTCGTAGCCGTGCATCGGGCGCTCTTTCAGGAGCGCCAGGATCGAGGCGCGCACGTCACCGCGGCGCGCCCGTCCCCGGCCGCCCCCGCGGCCCCGCCCACCGAAGGGGCCGCCGAAGGGCCCTCCGCCGAACCCGGGGCCGAACGGCCCGAACGCGGCACGCCGCCCCTCGAAGTCCCCCCGAGGCCCGGGGCCGCAGCCTCCACGGCCGTGTCCGTTTCCGTACTCGTGTCCATGTGAACGCATCGCAACGCTCCTTCCGTCGAGATTCCATCGTTGAACTGTCGCGATGCTTCAACGATATATCGGAAGTGTTCGGCGAGCAATAACCGACAGGTCGGTCACCGAGGAGGGCGCCCAGGGGTCTCCGACCCCGATCCGCCGGACACGCCCTGGACCTGCGGGACGTCCCTGACGAACACCAGGCCGTCGCAGTCCGCCAGATGCGCCGGGTCGAGCGGGGCGTAGCCGAACCAGGGGGACACGCGGGGCGCGGGCCGCGGGTCGCCGATGACGGCGGCCAGTCGCCGGGCGTCCACGACGCAGCGGTCCTCCGGGAGCGCGTACAGCCGCCCTTCCACGGTGTCCGCCGGCGGCACGTCCACTCCCCGGTGCCGGATCGTGCCGAGGGCCGTGGCCACGAAGGCGTACTCCCCACCGAGCTCGGCACAGACCAGCGCGCCGGCACTCCACCACTCCAGCCGCCGCCCGCCCATCCGCATCGAGCTCTTCTCCCGCTGGAGGTGGGAGTTGTGGGCATAAACGAACACCGGGCCCCGGTCGGCGAGCGCGAGGAGGTTCCGGGACATCATCCGGTCCCGCACGCCCACCAGCCGGGCCAGGCGGGCCGGCGAGGTGTCGGCCATCCAGTGGTGGTAGCGCAGCAGGCCGAGCGCCGTGCGCCCGTACAGGCACGCCCGGTCCCACTCGTCCGCCGGACCCGTCGTGATCAGGTACGGCCGCTGCTCGCCGAGCAGCGCCACCAGGTCGTCGGCGAGCAGCCGCAGCCGGCCGGCCTCGGCCGACCGCCCCACGGAACGGGCCGGCTCCCTCATCGCGGCGGGCTCGGTCCACCGGTCGTCGGCGCCGATCAGGTCGTCGAGCACGTCCGCGGCGCAGGGGAGCAGGTCCGCGTCCACCCGGGCGGCGAGGTAGGCGTGGAGCGCGGTGAGGGGCCGCCGGGGGCTCGCGGCGCCGGTGATCTCCAGCGGCCCGTCGAATCCGGCGAAGCGGACCCGCTCGGACGCGGGGCGGCCCTCGTTGTGGGCTCGCATCCAGCGCACGAGCTCGCGGTTGGCCGCGGAGGCGCCCCAACCGTGGCTGAATCCGTGCTCCATGACCTCGTCGAGGGTGCCGGTGCCCGACGTGACGTGGTCGTCCACGACCAGGCCGTTCAGGCAGTCGGTCTCGAGCGCGATCGTCCGGTAGCCCTCCTGCTCGACGAGTTGCCGGAAGAGCTCGTTGCGCAGGTCGAGCAGGGTGTCCTCACCGTGGGTGGGCTCGCCCAGGGCGAGCACTCGGGGCCGGTCCGGGAGCAGCCTCATGAGGGAGGCGGCGTCGACGGCATGGGCGGTGTCCTTGATGTCAGTCGCCATGCCTTCAACGCTATCGTTGAAGCTTCGGTGGAAACTTTTCCGCGCACAGCCCGCGATATCGTCGGCTTCATGGGGAAGAACCTTCAAAGCGAGGGTCGGCTGCGGCCGGTCGATCTGGCCCGCGCGCACGGTCTGTCCACGCAGGCGGTCAGGAACTACGAGGAGGCCGGCATCCTTCCCGCCGCCGACCGCACCCCTTCCAGCTACCGCGTCTACACGCCGCTGCACGCCGGTGCCCTGCGCGCGTTCCTGGCCCTGCTGCCCGGCCACGGGCACCCGACGGCGGCGTCGGTCATGCGGGCCGTGCACCAGGGGACGGTCGACGAGGCGCTCCGTCTGATCGACGAGAGCCACGCCCAGCTCCTCGACGACCGCCGGACCCTCCGGGCCGTGGAGGGCGCCCTCCGCGACCTGGACCCCACCACGGCATCCGGGCCGGCCTCCCCGCCCGGCTCCGGCGGCACGTTCATCGGACCGTTGGCCCGGAAGCTCGGCATTCGTCCCGCGACGCTCCGCAAGTGGGAGCACTCCGGGCTCGTGCGCCCGCGCCGCGACCCCCGGACCGGATACCGCGTCTACGACGAGTCCGCCGTGCGGGACGCCCGGATGACCCACCAACTCAGGCGGGGCGGGTACCCGTTGGAGCAGATCGCCCCGCTGGTCGACCAGGTGCGGGCGGCCGGGGGCATCGAGCCGCTGGAGACCGCGCTCGGCGATTGGCACCGTCGTCTGTCGGCCCGCGGACGCGCGATGCTGACCGGGGCCGCCGAGCTGGAGGCGTACCTCCGCGCCCGGGAATGAGGCGGTCCCGAGCCGGGGGGAGTGGCAGGATCGACGCCATGTCGACGCGTCCGCTCCTGCTCGGAGCCCGGGGTCTGTGGGAACAACTGGCCCGGGAACCGGGGTCGTTCCCGTCCGCGGGCGGTGTGAACGTGATCGTCTCCCCGGCGTCGGAGCTGTGTCCGCCCGGCTGGGTCGGCGTGGTCGCTCTCGGCGGCTCGGCGCTCGTCACCGCCCCCGACGAGAGCACCGCCGCGACCGTGCGCACCGCCCTGGCGGGCCTGCCGCCGGTGGCCCTGGTGGACGCGGCCGCCGTCCGCGAGGCGCTGCCCGTGGCCGGGATGCTCGGTCCCGCGGCCCTGGCGTACGTGAGCCCGGAGGGCTTCCGTCCGGCCACCGGCCCGTCGACGGTCGAGCGGCTGCCCGGCGGCCATCCGGCACTGCGCGTCCTGGAGGATGCCGCCGGTGAGGACGACGCCGCGGAGGCCTCCCTGGACGAGATCACCTCGGGCGCGTTCGTGGTCCGCGAGCACGGCCGGGTGGTGGCCGCCGCCGGATACCGGTCCTGGCCCCGGCGGACCGCCCACCTCAGCGTGTTGACGGCCCCGGAGGCCCGGGGCCGCGGCCTCGCACGGACGACGGCCTCGGCGGCGGTCGCCGACGCCCTCGCGGCCGGTCTCCTTCCGCAGTGGCGCGCGCGTCCCCCGGCCTCCCGGCGGGTCGCCGCCGCGCTGGGCTTCGAGGAACTGGGCGCCCAGCTCTCCCTGGAACCGGCCCCGGAGGGACCGGCGGCACGACCGCTTGCGACACTCCTGCCATGATCGGCAAGGACGACACCCCGCTCTTCACCCAGTTCACCGCCCCCGGGTCGCTGCCCGACGGGCTCGTGGCCGCCCTCGTCGACTGCTGGACCGAGGTGAGCGACGCGGGCGGCGCGGCCGGGTTCCCCTTCCCGCCGGTCGACCCGGCCGAGGTCGCCGCCGCGGTCGACCGCATCGTCACGGGACTCGACCCGGCGAGCAGCCGTCTCGTCGTCGCCACGGTCGACGGCGCCCTCGCGGGCTGGCTGTGCCTCCGTCGCGACCCCCACCCGCTGGTCGCGCACTGGGGCACCCTGCACCACGTCCAGACCCGTCTCGGGGTACGCGGCCGGGGCATCGGCGCGGGCCTCGTGCGGCGCGCCCGCGCGATCGCCCGCGAGGAGATGGGCCTGGAGCAGCTGCGGCTCGCGGCCCGCGGCGGCGTCGGGCTCGAGGAGTTCTACGGCAGGCTCGGCTGGCGGGAGATCGGCCGCTGGCCCGGAGCGCTGCGGCTGGCCGCCGACGACGACCGCGACGAGATCCTCATGGTCCTGGCGCCGCTGTGACCGTGGCCGCACTCACACCGCGCCGCCCCGGCCACGCCGGGCCCGTACGGCACGCACCACCCGGGTGGTCCCGTACCCCAGCACCCACGGCAGCACCGTGATGCCGGCGACGTACACGAGGAGGTAACCGACGAGGTCGTCGGTCCGCGTCGGCTGGCTCCAGGGCAGGACGATGACGGCCGCGGAGGCCCCGACCGGCTCCAGCGGCAGCAGCACCGTCCACAGCCACGGCCACGGGCCGGGCCGCCGGGCGCACCAGACGCCCAGCCCGCCCATGACGAACGGCCCGAACGGCACCCACAGCAGCACCGGGTAGAGCAGCAGCACCCACCACTCGTCCCCGTATCCGAACATCATCGAAGCCCCCCGGTCCGCTCGTCCCCACACTCCGGCGTCCAGGACGACGCGCGGAAGAACCGGTCCAGTTCTCCGCGATTGGCCTTGGTCCGGGGTTTTCCGCCTTGGGTACGGTCGGTCGCATGCGCATCCGAATCGTCGACGCCTTCACCGACCGGCCCTTCTCCGGCAATCCGGCCGGAGTCCTGCTCCTCGACTCCTTCCCGGACGACGTCTGGCTCCAGAAGGTCGCCGCCGAGGTCAACCTCTCCGAGACGGCCTTCGCCCACCCGCTGCCCGCCGGCGGCGAGGCGGACTGGGCCCTGCGCTGGTTCACCCCGACCACCGAGGTCGACATGTGCGGTCACGCCACCCTGGCCACGGCGCACGTCCTGCACACCACCGGCATCGCGAGCGGCACCGTCCGCTTCGCGGCCCGCTGCGGCGTCCTGATCACCACGGCCGAGGCCGACGGCACGATCACGATGGACTTCCCGACCTCCTCCCTGACCCCGCTCCCCGTCCCCGAGGGTCTGGAGAAGGCGCTCGGCGCCGAGATCGTCGGCGTCCACGACACGGCCGACCACATCGGCGACCTCCTCGTCGAGCTGCACGACGAGGCCACCGTCCGCGCGCTCACCCCGGACTTCGCCGCCCTGAAGGGCCTGTCCTCGCGCGGTGTCATCGCCACCGCGGCCGCCGAGCACCCGCACAACGGGTACGACTTCGTCTCGCGCGGCTTCTTCCCCGCCGTCGGCATCGACGAGGACCCGGTCACGGGCAGCGCGCACACCGCGCTCGCGCCGCACTGGTCGGCCAGGTTCGGCCGCGAGGAGCTCACCGGCTTCCAGGGCGGTGCCCGCACGGGCCTCGTCCGCACCCGGCTGAACGGCGATCGCACCCTGCTGAACGGCCACGCCGTCACGGTCGTCGACGGCGAGCTGCGGGTCTGACGTACGGGAGGGGGTGCACGGCCCGCGCCGCGCACCCCCGCTCCGCCCGCCGTCACGCGGTGGGCAGCCAGTCCACCTTCCCGGCGAGCAGGCCGTACCCGACGAAGGCCACGATGTCGAGCAGCGCGTGCGCCACGACCAGCGGCCCGACCCGCCCCCAGCGGCGGTACAGCAGCACGAAGACCACGCCCATCACCACGTTGCCGATGAACCCGCCGACCCCCTGGTAGAGGTGGTACGAGCCGCGCAGCACCGAACTCGCCACCAGCGCGGCCATCGGCGTCCACCCCAACTGGCCCAGTCTGCGCAGCAGGTAGCCGACGACGACGACCTCCTCCAGGACGGAGTTCTGCACCGCCGAGAGGACGAGCACCGGGTACTTCCACCACACGTCGGGCAGCGACTCGGGCACCACCGTCAGGTTGAACCCGGACGACCGCGCCGCCAGGTAGAAGGCGAGGCCCGCGCTCCCGATCCCGGCCGCGACCAGCGCGCCGCGCCCGAGGTCGGACCACGGCCGGGTCCGGTCGAAGCCGATGGCCCGCAGTCCGGCGCCCTCCCGCAGCAGCAGGTGGGCGACGAGCACGACCGGCACCAGTGCCGTGGCGATGTCGAAGAGCTGCCAGGACAGGTCGAGCCAGGGCCGGCCGGGGGCGTACGAGCCGTTGAGCTTCGCCGCCTGGTCCTTCAGCGCTCCCGGCCTGGTCAGCGAGCCGATGAAGCTGATGAGCGACGACACCCCGCTCGCCCCGAGCGAGAGCGCGAGGACGATGAGCGTCTCGGAGCGCAGCACGCGGCGCGGCAGGCCGTCGGGGGGTGGGGAAGCGTCCCTCAGTCGTTGCTCCGACACCACACCTGTCTCCACTTCCCCCTCGCGGGCGCACGCCGTTCCGGTGGTCCCGGCCGACCGGGACCACCTTGACATGATCACCCATGCTCCCGACGGGTAGGGAGTCAGTCGATCCCCACCGGCCAGGTGTGCACCGGTTCGCCCGAGAGCATGAGCGTCCGGTACCGCCGGGTGGTCGCCGCGAGGGCGGCCTCTCTGTCGAGGCCCGATCCGAGGGCCCGGTGGAAGGTGTCGGTCTGCCAGGAGGCGCCGTTGACCCGCCGCAGACAGCGCTGCTCGATCACCCCGAGGTAGAAGTCCCGGTCGGCCGGCTCGATGTGCCAGGCGTCGAGCCCCGCCGCGGCGAGCGGCAGCAGCTCGTCGAGGACGAGCCGTACGGCCGGGAGGGTCGCGATGCCGCCGGCGCGTCCCGAGCGGGGCCAGCGCAGCTCCGCCTCGATGCCGTGGCGGCAGGCGGTGTCGAAGTTGGCCTCGGCGTCCTGGAAGGTCATGCGCTTCCACACCGGGCGGGGGTCGTCGGCGAGCGAGCGTACGAGCCCGTAGTAGAAGGCCGCGTTCGCGATCACGTCGGTGACGGTCGGCCCGGCCGGCAGCACCCGGTTCTCGACGCGCAGGTGCGGAACCCCGTCGACCCAGCCGTACACGGGCCTGTTCCAGCGGTAGACGGTGCCGTTGTGCAGCACCAGTTCCTGGAGGCGCGGCACCCCGCCCCGGTCGAGGACGAGCAGCGGGTCCTCCTCGTCGCAGAGCGGCAGCAGGGCGGGGAAGTAGCGGACGTTCTCCTCGAAGAGGTCGTACACCGAGTCCACCCACCGCTCCCCGAACCAGGTGCGGGGCCTCACCCCCTGGGACTGCAGCTCGGGCGGCCGGGTGTCGGTGGCCTGGGTGAAGAGCGGTGGCCGGGACTCGCGCCACAGTTCGCGGCCGAAGACGAAGGGCGCGTTGGCGCCGAGGGCGATCTGGACGCCGGAGACGGCCTGCGCGGCGTTCCACACGGGGGCGAACCGGGCGGGCGTCACCTGGAGGTGCAGCTGCACCGAGGTGCAGGCGGCCTCGGGCACGATCGACCCGGAGGTGCACAGCAGGCGTTCGACGCCGTGGATGTCGAGGGTGAAGTCCTCGCCGCGGGCGGCGAGGATCTGGTCGTTGAGAAGGGTGTAACGGTCGTTGTCCGAAAGGTTCTCGAGGACCAGGTCGCGCTGGGTGAGCGTGGGCAGTATGCCGATCATGACGACGCCCGCGTCGAGTTCCGCCGCCTTGCGGTCGGCGTATCCGATGCCGGTTCCGATCTCTTCCGCGAGCCGGTCGAATACGCGCCCGTCGAGCTGGTGGGGCGCGATGTTCACTTCGAGGTTGAACATTCCGAGTTCGGTCTGGAAATCGGTGCTGGCGATCTTTTCGAGAACCGGTCCGTTGAGCATCCTGGGCAGCCCGTCGGCACCGGCGAGATTGAGTTCGATCTCCACGCCCATGAGATTGCGCGGCCGGTCGAACCTCTTCTCCGCGAGGAGTCGCGCGAGCCCCGCGAGACACTGCTGGAGCTTTCTCCGGTACTGCTGCCGGTCGGACGGGCCGAACCCGTCGGCCACGACCTTCTCCCCCATCGAAGCGTCCCTCCCCGATTGGGCAGCCGCCACGACGGCCGCGCGTCACGGACGATGATGCCCACCCCGCTGATCCACAACGCCTGCGGAACCGGCCTGTCGAAGGATAGGCTGGACTGAGCACTCCACCGGCACATACCGAAGGCAAGGAACGCGCGACATATACCAATGTCGTATTGTCTTGGGACCCCGGGTCGGAATTCGGCCGTCCGCCTTCGTGAGGAATATGCAGGTGGGAGCGGTATCGTCTTCGTGATTCCGCTTCAACTCCCTGCCATTACGGCCTGATGACGTCTTGTCAGGAATATCCACGAGGTCTAGCGGAAACACTGTGTGAACACGTGTCGTATAAACTCCGCGGACGAGGCAGAGTGTTGGCGCCCGGCCATGGCCCCATGGCCCTTCTCTGGCCCCGCCGCCGACAGCGCCGTCGTACCTGCCCACGCATCACCGTGTCTCCTGAGTGAGAGGCGACCCATCATGCTCCGACCCTCCCCGGCCCCTGCGCCGGCCCTCCGCAGCGTCCTCGCGGCCCTCGGCTCACCGACCGCCGTCCGAGAACCGCGAACTCCCGCGCTGCGGGCCGCACAGGGACCGCTGAGCCCCGAACACGCCCTGCCCGTGCACGTCCTCGACGTCGCCGGAGCACCGGGGCTCGCACCCCGCACCCGGCTCGTCGGCTGGCGCTTCCTGATCCGGAGCGGGGACCGGGCGATCGCCGCCGCGGACACCATGCTCACCCCCGACGGCTGGGCCTTCTCCCACTTCTTCGAGGGCCCGTACGTCTCCGCCACGGAACAGGCCCTGCTCCAGGCCGAGGCCCTGCCCGTCACGTACCAGCCGAGGCTGCTCTCCGTGCCGGAGCTCTACATGCTGACCCTCTGGCTGCACTCCGGTCCCGAGACGGACGGCACCGCCGGCACCCCGGCCGCCGCCGATCTGATGGTGCCCCTGGCCCCCGCACCCCCGGGGATCGCGGCCCACCGCCCGTACCAGGTCGCCGATCTCCTGCCCGTGCTCACCACACGTCTCGCGCCGCCGCCCCTCCTGGGCTCGCCGGCGCCCGCCTGATCCGCGCACACGCGTCCCCGCCCCGTGACCCGGCCGGGTCACGGGGCGCACTCCTGTCCGAACCACGCGCCCGAACGCGCCGTCCGAACGCCCCTCCCGTACGGACTAGCCCGCTCGGGCCACCCCGAACCACCCGAAGAGACGGTGCAGTTGACCTGAACCGCCCCTGCGGGTGATGCGTCTTCCCAGGAGAGGACGAGCTGTCGCGAAATACCTGCGGAAGACCGTCCATGGGGCAAGACTGGGACCGGAACCGAACCGACTGACGGGGGCGGCCATGAGCGCGCAGAGCCGCAGGACATCCACCACGACGCAGCGAAAGAACCCACCCATGTGCCAGCATCAGCCTGCCTGTCCCACCGCCGACTCCGCCGACCGGGAGGCGGCCCGACTGATGGCACACCACCCGGAGCAGGGCTGGAGCCTGCTGTGCAACGGCGTCCTGCTCTTCGAGGACACCGGAGAGCTGCTGCCGGACGGGCAGATCATCGCCCCGCACCGGCCGCTGACGGCGGGGCAGGTGACGACCGCCGCCTGAAAGGACGCGGAAGGGCACCGTACGAGGGCGAGAACGCCGAGGGCCGGCCCGGAGGAGATCCTCCGGGCCGGCCCTCGGCCCGTGCTCAGTTGTCGTACTCGTCCAGCGGCGGGCAGGAGCAGACCAGGTTCCGGTCGCCGAAGGCACCGTCGATGCGGCGCACCGGCGGCCAGTACTTGTCGGCGGCCGAGACACCGGCCGGGAAGACCGCCTCGTCGCGCGTGTAGGGGTGGTTCCACTCGCCGCCCAGCGCGGCCGCGGTGTGCGGGGCGTTGTGCAGCGGGTTGTCGTCGGCGGGCCACTGGCCCGAGGCGACCTTCTCGATCTCGCCCCGGATCGCGATCATCGTGTCGCAGAAGCGGTCGAGCTCGGTGAGGTCCTCGGACTCGGTCGGCTCGATCATCAGCGTGCCGGCCACCGGGAAGGACATCGTCGGCGCGTGGAAGCCGTAGTCGATGAGGCGCTTCGCGATGTCGTCGACGCTGACGCCGGTGGCCTTGGCCAGCGGACGGATGTCCACGATGCACTCGTGCGCGACCAGCCCGTTCGGGCCGGTGTAGAGCACCGGGAAGTGCGGCTCCAGGCGCTTGGCGATGTAGTTCGCCGCGAGTACGGCCACCTGGGTGGCGCGCTTGAGGCCCTCGCCGCCCATGAGGCGCACGTACGACCAGGAGATCGGCAGGATGCCGGCGGAGCCCCAGGGGGCGGCCGAGATCGGGCCGACGCCGGTCTCCGGGCCCGCGGTGGGCTGGAGCGGGTGGTTCGGCAGGTACGGGGCGAGGTGGGCGCGGACGCCGACCGGGCCGACGCCCGGACCACCGCCGCCGTGCGGGATGCAGAAGGTCTTGTGCAGGTTCAGGTGCGAGACGTCGCCGCCGAAGTGGCCCGGCTTGGCGAGACCGACCAGGGCGTTGAGGTTGGCGCCGTCGACGTACACCTGACCGCCGGCCTCGTGGACCTCGGCGCAGATGTCGGCGACGTGCTCCTCGAAGACACCGTGCGTGGACGGGTAGGTGATCATCAGCACGGACAGCTCGTCCCGGTACTGGGCGATCTTGGCGCGCAGGTCCTCGACGTCGACCTCGCCGTCGTCGGCGGTCTTGACGACGACGACCTTCATGCCGGCCATCACCGCGGAGGCGGCGTTGGTGCCGTGCGCGGAGGACGGGATGAGACAGACCGTGCGCTGCTCGTCGCCGTTGGCCCGGTGGTAGGCGCGCACGGCCAGGAGGCCGGCGAGCTCGCCCTGCGATCCGGCGTTGGGCTGGATCGACACCTTGTCGTAGCCGGTGACCTCGGCGAGGCGCTCCTCCAGCTCGGTGATGAGCGTGAGGTAGCCCTGCGCCTGCTCGACCGGGGCGAAGGGGTGGATCTGACCGAACTCGGGCCAGGTCACCGGCTCCATCTCGGTGGTCGCGTTCAGCTTCATGGTGCAGGAGCCGAGCGGGATCATGCCGCGGTCGAGCGCGTAGTCGCGGTCCGCGAGCTTGCGCAGGTAGCGCAGCATCGAGGTCTCGGAT
>NZ_JAINVG010000037.1 GCF_020400725.1 Streptomyces sp. NK15101
AAGTGGTCCACGTCGACGACGGCCTGCGCGAACGCCGTCGGTGCCTCCTGCGGAACGTTGTGCCCGATGGAGAGCGTGCGGTGCTCGTACGGTCCGGTGAACTTGCCGCGGTAGGAGGAGCCGTCACCGGGCGGTGGGGTGAAGGGGTCCAGCAGGGGGTCGATGGTGAGGGTGGGCACTCCGATGGTCGGTCCCGTCGCGAGCAGGTCCTCGTAGCGGTCGTAGCGGCGTTCGCCCTCGGCGAGGCCAAGCCGCCAGCGGTAGTTGTGGATGACGATCGCGGCGTAGTCGGGGTTCTGGAAGGCCGCCGCGGTGCGTTCGAAGGTGGCGTCGTCGAAGTTCCAGGTCGGGGAGACCAGGTCCCAGACGAGCCGGGTCAGGTCGTGGCGTAGGTCTTCGCGTTCCATGGCCCTCTTGCCGCGTTCGGTGGCGAAGTAGTACTGGTACCACCAGGTGTGCTCGGCGGCCGGCGAGATCGGCTCCAGTTGCATGGCGCGGTTGGTGACGAGGTAGCCGCTGACCGAGACGAGGGCCTTGACGCGCTCCGGCCACAGGGCGGCGAGGATGCCGCCCGTCCGCGAGCCCCAGTCGAAGCCGGCGATCACGGCCTTGTGGATCCTGAGGGCGTCCATGAGCGCGATGATGTCCAGCGCGATCGCCGACTGTTGGGCGTTGCGGAACGTCCGGGAGGACAGGAAGCGCGTCGTGCCGTGGCCGCGGAGGTAGGGCACGATCACGCGGTAGCCCCGGTCCGCCAGCAGGGGAGCGACGTCGACGTAGCTGTGGATGTCGTAGGGCCAGCCGTGCAGGCAGATGACCGCCGGTCCGTGGGCGGGGCCCAGTTCGGCGTAACCGACGTTCAGCAGCCCGGCCTTGACCTGTTTGACCACGGGGAAGGAGGTGTGCGCGCCCGGAGTGATCGCCGGTACGGCGGGTGCTTTGCCGGCGGGGCTCGGGGCGGCGGCGTTCGATACGGCCTGGAGACCGGCCAGCGAAGCGACGGCCGCCCCCGTGCCGAGTCCCAGAGCCTTGCCGAAGGTGCGCCTGTTGATCATGTGAGGCCTTCCGTGCGCCGTGGTTCGCTTCCCGCCCGGTGCGGGGAGCGGTCGGATCGGGGTCAAGTCACCTGACTAACTGGTTACTCGGTCCGCCGTAAAAGTATCACCTATCGAAGCGGTTACGCATCCGGTGGGACGGATTTGCGCCCCACTGTCGAGCGGTCGCTCGGGATGCCGCCCGCCCTGCGCTCGATGCGACCTTCTGGGCCTCGACTCCCGGGTGGATCCAGGGCGTTCGTCGTCGAGTCGCCTCCGCGTCCTTCGGTGTGTATGCACACCTCAAGTTTCGTCACCGCCTTGACGGGTGACGAATCGGCTGACAGGTTAATCACCGTGCAAACAGGTGACGCCGCATCGGGCGTCCACCGATCCACTGTCGAAAGGGTTCCTCGTGATGAACGTCAAGGGCGCAGGGGTGCGACGGACGATGGCCGGGGCCGCCGCCGTGGCGGTCGCGTTCGGGGCCTTCGCCCTGGCCGGCGCCGCCGGTGCCGGCGCCACCACCGATGTCGCCGCCGTCGCCGCTCGGGGTGGCGAGCGGGGGCCCAAGCCCACCGTCGTCCTGGAACACGGCGCGTTCGCGGACTCCTCCAGCTGGAACGGCGTCGTCTCGCGACTGCGCGCCGACGGCTACCCCGTCGTGGCCGCCGCCAACCCGCTGCGCGGCCCCCACGACGACGCCACCGCCCTGCGCGGCCTGCTCGACCACGTCAAGGGGCCGAAGATCCTCGTCGGTCACTCGTACGGCGGTTCCGTGATCAGCGAGGCCGCCGCCGACCGCACCGACGTCAAGGCCCTGGTCTACGTGGCGGCGTTCCTCCCCGCCCCCGGCGAGACCGCGCTGGAGCTGACGAACAAGTACCCCGGCTCCACCCTCCCCGGCGCCCTGGACCCCGTCCCCGTCACCAACCCCGACGGCACGAAGGGCACCGACCTCTACATCCAGCAGGACAAGTTCCACCACCAGTTCGCGGCGGACGTCCCGCGCGACGAGGCCGCCCTCGCCGCCGCCGGCCAGCGCCCCATCGCCCAGGCCGCGCTTGAGGAGAAGGCCACCGCGGCCGCCTGGAAGACCATCCCCAGCTGGGCCGTCGTCACCACCCAGGACCTCAACATCCCGGCCGCCGCGCAGCGCTTCATGGCCGAACGGGCCGGCGCCCGCATCACCGAGGTCACCGCCTCCCACTCCGTCGCCGTATCCCGCCCCGGCGTCGTCACCCGCGTCATCGAGTCCGCCGCACGCGCCACCCGCTGACCTTCTGATCCCTCGCCTCCGAACGATCCCTCACCTCCGGAAGGGAGAGCACTGCCATGGACCTGAAGCTCGAAGTCGTCGTCATCCCCGTCTCGGACGTCGACAAGGCCAAGGAGTTCTACATCGAGAAGCTCGGATTCCGCGCCGACGCCGACTTCCCCATCCACGACGGCTACCGCATCGTCCAGGTCACGCCCCCCGGCTCCGGCTGCTCGGTCATCTTCGGTGAGGGGCTGACCACCGCCCCCGCCGGCTCGGCCCAGGGGCTGCACCTGATCGTGACCGACATCGAGCAGGCGGTGGAGGAACTGACCGGCCGCGGAGTCGACGTCGACGGTCCCTTCCACGACGCCACCGGTGCCTTCCACCACGCCGACGGGACCCACCGCGTGCCCGGCCTCGCCCCGAAGCGCCCGAGCTACGGCACCTTCGCCGCCTTCTCCGACCCCGACGGCAACGAGTGGTTCCTCCAGGAGGTCACCGTCCGCGCTCCCGGACGCTGACCACGCGCCCCACCCCGGAGGCTGTCGTCCGGACGCCTCCGGCCGCTCGGCCGACCGTACCCCCACCCGTCTGGAGCCCCCTGTGGCGACCACGGACATCCGCACCTACGACGTCGTCGTGATCGGCGCGCGACCGGTCGGCGAGAACGTCGCCGACCGTACCGCCGCCGCCGGACTGAGCACCGTGATCGTGGAGAGCGAACTCGTCGGCGGGGAATGTTCCTACTGGGCCTGCGAGCCCAGCAAGGCACTGCTGCGGCCCGGGCTGCTGCGCGCCGAGGCGAGCCGCGTCCCGGGCCTGAACCCCGCGGTCGCCGGTCCGCTCGACACGGCCGCCGTGCTCGCGCACCGCGACCGCATGTCCGCGCACTGGGACGACGGAGACCAGGTCCAGTGGCTGGACTCGGCCGGCATCGAGCTGCTGCGCGGCCACGGCCGGCTCGCCGGACCCCGCAGGGTCGACGCGAGCACACCCGACGGCCGCACCGTGCTGCTCCGGGCCCGGCACGCGGTGGCCGTCTGCACCGGCAGCCGCGGCCCTGCCCGACGACCTGTCCGGACTCGACGAACTGCGCCCTGGACCAGTCGGGAGGCCACCGCCGCCGAATCGGCCCCCGGGCGGCTCCTCGTCGTCGGGGTGGGCGTGGTCGCGACCGAGGTGGCGACCGGCCGGCGGTCCCTCGGCAGTGAGGTCGCGGTGGTCGCCCGAGGCGACGGACTCCTGCCCCGCATGGAGCCCTCGCCGGCGAACCGGTCGCCGACGAGCTCCGCAAGGCGGGCGTCGACCTGCGCTTCGGCATCGGCGTCCGGCACGCCGAGCGGGGCGACGGACCCGGCAGCGACATCCGGGCCGTCCTGTCCGACGGGGTCGAACTCCTCGCCGACGCGCTGCTGTTCGCCCCCGGCCGCGCCCCGCGCACCGACGACATCGGTCTCGGCACCGTCGGCCTCGCTCCCGGCGCGTGGCTCACCACGGACGACAGCCTGACCGTCACCGCCGTCACGGGCGACTGGCTGTACGCCGTGGGCGACGTCAACCACCGCGCCCTCTTCACCCACCAGGGCAAGTACCAGGCCCGTGTCGCGGGAGCGGTCATCACCGCCCGCGCACAGGGGCACGCCCCTCGACGCCGGGCGCTGGGGCGCCCATGTGGCCACGGCCGACACCACGGCCGTCCCCCAGGTCGTCTTCACCGAACCCGAGGTCGCCGCTGTCGGCCCGACCGCCGTCGAGGCCGACACACCTGCGTGAAGGGGTGGTGCCATGAGGGTGCTGTTGGACGCACCTGACCGCCGACCTGCACCCTCCGTCATCCTCGTAACCGTCTTGACTGGTTACTTGGGAGGGGGGATATTGGTGGCCGATCGCACGATGATTCGGCAGTGAACAGAACGTGATCCATGAACGACGAAGTGGAGACCGGTCATGAACAAGGAAAACGCGGTGGACCCGGCGGCAACGGCGCGGCACGAGCGGTTCGGCAAGCTTCCCGAGCGCATCCCTTTCGAGAGCACGATCGAGGGGAAGCAGGCCGAACCGAACGCGGGGGTGACCGCCGACCACAACCCCGAAGGCGCGTGGAACTTCTACTCGTGCCTCGCTCTGGATCTGGGGCTGTAGTCGGTCGCGGGACGCTTCTCCCGAACAGGCGCTGTGGTCGCCCCGTGGCGCACCGGGCCGTTCGCCGCGGGGCGTACGGTCTCGGACGCGGGCCGTGTCACGCGCCGGCGGATCACACCTCGGGCGCGCCGGTCTCCTTGAGCGCTCCGCCGGCCAGCCGCAGCCAGCGGTTCACTCCGATCTCGGTGAGGAACCGCTCGTCGTGACTGACCACCAGGAACGCTCCCTGATAGGAGTTGAGCGCACTCTCCAACTGGCCCGCGCTGACCAGGTCGAGGTTGTTGGTGGGCTCGTCGAGCAACAGCAGGTGCGGTGCCGGTTCGGCGCACAGCACGCAGGCCAGAGTGGCGCGCAGCCGTTCGCCGCCTGAGAGGACCCCGACCGGCAGGTGGGCCCGGGGGCCCCGGAAGAGGAAACGGGCGAGCAGGTTCATCCGCTCCGCCTCCGGCCGGGCGGGGGCGAACCCGGCGAAGTTCTCCGCCACCGTGAGGTCGAGGTCCAGCAGGTCCAGGCGCTGCGACAGATAGGCGATCCGGCCGTCGTTGCGCTTGATCTCACCGCTGTCCGGGGTGAGGTCGCCCGTGATCAGACGCATCAGGGTGGTCTTCCCGGCGCCGTTGGGACCGGTCAGCGCGATGCGTTCCGGACCCCGCACGGTCAGGTCGACGCCGCCCGGGGCGAACACGTCCTCCTCGCCCAGACGTACCTGCATGCCTTCGCCGAGGAACAGGTTGCGGCCGGCGGGCACCCGGGTGTCGGGAAGCTCCAGGGTGAGGCGCTGTTCCTCGCGCAGCGCGCGCCCGGCCTCGTCCAGGCGCGCCTTGGCCTCGCTGATCCGGGAGGCGTGCATCTGTCCGGCCCGGCCCGCGGACTCCTGCGCGCCCCGCTTCATGTTGCCGGCGAAGATGCGCGGCAGGCCGGCGCTCTTGAGGTTCTTGGCCGCGTTGCTCGCCCGGCGGTCCGCGCGCTCACGGGCCTGCTGCATCTCCCGCTTCTCCCGCTTGAGTTCCTGCTCGGCATTGCGCACGTTCTTCTCGGCGACCTCCTGCTCGGCGCGGACGGCCTCCTCGTACTCGGTGAAGTCGCCGCCGTACAGGCGCAGTTCGCCACTGTCGAGTTCGGCGATGCGTTCCATGCGGTCGAGCAGCGCGCGGTCGTGGCTGACCAGGAGCAGACAACCGTTGAAGTCCGACAGCACGTCGTAGAGCTTGTGCCGGGCCTCCAGGTCGAGGTTGTTGGTGGGCTCGTCGAGCAGCAGCACGTCCGGGCGCTTGAGCAGCTGGGCGGCGAGGCCGAGGGAGACCACCTGACCGCCGCTGAGCGTGCTCAGGCTGCGGTCCAGGGTGAGGTCGGCCAGGCCCAGGCGGTCGAGCTGGGCGCGGGTGCGCTCCTCGATGTCCCAGTCGTCGCCGATGGTGGTGAAGTGCTCCTCGGCCACGTCGCCGGACTCGACGGCGTCCAGGGCCCGGATCACCTCGGCGATGCCGAGCACCTCGGCGACCGTGAGATTCCCGGTCAGGGGCAGGCTCTGCGGGAGGTGGCCGAGGGTGCCGTCGACGGACACCGTCCCGGTGGCCGGCCTGAGTTCGCCGGCGATCAACTTGAGCAGGGTGGACTTGCCGGAGCCGTTGGGAGCGACCAGCCCCGTACGGCCAGGGGGCACGCTGAAGGACAGGTCGTCGAAGACGGGGGTGTCGTCGGGCCAGGCGAAGGAGAGGTTCGAGCAGACGATGGCGGCGTCGGACATGAAGGGACCTCGGAGGTGCTGAGGGCAGAGCTTGGTCCTCTGCCCTGGGCAGACGGGGGAAAGGGGTACGACGAAACGGACCACCTCAGCGGTGCATCTGCGCACCGGCCGGTGGCCGTCAGATCCGGATCTCACCCGGAGATGTCGTCTTCACCCACCACGTCTGCGACTCCTCGATACACGGTCTACGTCCACCACAGCTTAACAGTTCACCTCTCAGGGCCTCTCCGTTGTGCCTGCTGCTCGCCGAGGAAACGGCCGCAGGCGTGCAGGACATGGCCGGCCGATCACCGGGCGGGGCGCGGAGTGGCGCCCGGGGAGTGCGCCCGTCCTCGGTCGGGGCGGCGTCGCGCCGCTCGCGTCCCTGTTTTCGGGATCGTCGTGTTCCGTGGTCGCGCGGGTACTGTATGTAATGATCGTTCGGCGTTAGCCGAAGACGAAGACCGACGGCTCCTGACTGGACTGGGGAATGACGTGGCCGAGCGCCAGAACGGCACTGTGAAGTGGTTCAACGACGAGAAGGGGTACGGCTTCATCACGCCGGAGTCCGGGCCCGACCTGTTCGTGCACTTCCGCGCGATCGAGGGGAACGGCTTCAAGTCCCTGAAGGAGGGTCAGGCGGTCACCTTCGAAGCCGTCCAGGGCCAGAAGGGGATGCAGGCGGACAAGGTCCAGTTGGCTTACTGATCGTTTCAGAAAGAGGTTCGGGCGGTACGCGGAGCCGCCCGGGACCACGATGCGGCCGGGGCGGTGTGTCTCAGCCGTTTTCCGGGGCGCTGAAGGCAGGCGTACCTTCCTCCGGTGGCCGGAGGTCTGCCCGCCCTGCCCTCTTCCCCTGCAGTGCGGACTTCGCCGCCGCCACCTTTCGTTCGATCTCCTCCGTCAGCAGGCGTATCCGAGCTTCTCGTTCCGCTCCGGTCAGGCCTGTGAGGCCCAGCCTGGCGTCACGTTCTTCCTGGGACATCGTGCCCTCCTCTTCTCGGTCGGCCTCGTCGTTTCCGGCCCCCATCCCACAATTCCGCGGCGAAGGACCGGGTCCGGCTGATGTTCCTGGGCCACGTCGGCGTCCGTCCACTGCCCGGGGGCTTCGCCGCCCGCTGCCGGCCCCCGCTCCGGTGCCGTGCATGCTCCCGGGACGAGCGGGCAGGGGCGCGGGAGAGCGAGTCGGTGGTCGGCCGGGCCGGGACCGCCGGCCCGGCGGCGTGCCACCGGCCCCGGGAGGCGATCATGGGTTTTCCGCTGCCCGACACCGTCGAAGAGCTCAAGGCCCTCATCGGAAGCGAGGTCTCCGCCCTTCGCACCGCGGTCCGTCGCACCGCGGACCGGCCGGCCGCCGCGCCGGGGGACGAGGTGACCGCCTCCGTCCAGCTGCTCGCCCCCACGCCCACCCTGCCCGCGCACAACGACACCGGGGCGGGCTGCCTCTGCAGCACCCACGACCGCGGCGCCACCGGCACCTGCGCCGTCCTCGGCGCGATCCCCGCCTCCGCCGTCCTCCTCGAACCGGTCCACGACGAGACCGGGACGGTACGGGACTTCCGCATCGTCGCGGGCAACCGGATCCGCTCCGCCGAATGGCTGGAGGCCCCCGACCGGCAGGTCGGACAGCGGTTCCTGGAAGCCCGGCCCGGAGCGGCCGCGAGCGGCCTCCTCGCGGCGCTCACCGACGTCGTCGCAGGCGGCGGCCCGCTGGAAGGCCGGGTCGTCGACTACACGGAGCAGCGCCTGGGCAGGCTCCACCGCGCCCCGCTCCTCTACTCGGCGGCGCTCTGCGGCGAACAGGTCCTCGCGACCTGGCGGCCCGTGCAGAGCCAGACCGAACTCCTGACGATCGACGCCCAGTACCTCGCCTCTCTCGGCTGGGGCAGCTGGGACCTGTTGTCGGGGAAGGTGACCTGGTCGGAGGGGCTGAGCCGGATCTTCCACGCCGACATCCGGATGCCCTGGTCGCTGGAACAGCTCTGCGACACGCTGCTCCCCGACGACCTCACCGCGTTCGCCGAGTTCCTCACCTCCGTCCTGGCCGGGGAGGAACCCGCCTGGACCCGGATCCGCTTCCTGGTACTCGGAGAGGTGAGGACGCTCGACCTGATGGGCAGGCCGGTCGTCGGCACCGACGGGCGGCCGTGGGCGGTGAACCTCGTGGCCCGCGACCTCACCCCGCAGATCCGCAGCCGCCGCAGGCTCGCCGAGACGGAGCGCGAGTCCGACCGGCTCCGGCGCCAGGCACGGGCGGAACGAAGAGTGGCCGACGCCCTGCGCGAGGCACTGCTGCCGACCCACTCCGAGGCCCTGGCGGCGGTCGGTCTGACCGTGGCGGCCTCGTACGGGCCGGCCGAACCGGACGCGGCCGTCGGAGGCGACTGGTACAAGTGCCGCCTCCTGCCGGACGGCCGGGTCCTGGTCGCCATCGGTGACGCCGCCGGCCACGGCCTGGACGCGGTGGCCCGCATGTCCCAGCAGCGCCACGCCCTGGCCGGCCTCGCCCAGACCGGGGCGTCCGCCGGCGAGATCACGACCTGGCTCAACGAACTGGTCTGCAGCGACCCCACGGAACAGACCGCCACCGTCGTCACCGGTCACATCGACGACGCCCGCAACCTCCACTGGGCCGACGCCGGCCACCCCGCGCCCCTCCTCCTCCGCGACGGACGCGCCCGCCCCCTCCACACGGGCAAACGCGGCCCCCTGCTCGGAGCCCTGCCCGGCTACGCGTACGAGACCACCACCACTTCCCTGCGCCCCGGTGACCTCCTGCTCCTCTACACCGACGGCATGGTCGAACGCAGGGGAGAGGACGTCACCAAGGGCATCGACCGCCTCGCCGACCTCGTCGCCCGCACGCCGGACGCGGCACCCCGGGACCTGATCGACGCCATCCTCGCCGACCCCGACCAGTCCGGCCACGAGGACGACGCCTGCATGCTCGCCATCCGCCTCGACTGACCCGCCCGGAACGGAACGCCGGCCTCATGGGGCGCACGCGGCGCCGCGGGACCGGCTCCGTCGGTGCAGTACGCGGTGTGGTGCCGACGCGCTGCTCGCGCGGGGCGTCCCGGGCGTGCGGGTCGGCCACCACCGGTACGTACGACCATCAGGGCCGTGCGTCGGCCGCCTGGGCCGTGACGATGCGGGGGAGCGCCCCGGGGTGCTCCCGGGTGAGCCAGCCGACGAGCTCCTCCCGTACGGCGCAGCGGGTCGCCCACAGGTCGTCGGCGTCCTTGGCGGTCACCAGGGCGCGCACGGTGATGCCGGTCGGCGAGGTGTCGGTGACGGCGAGGTCCCACCCCCGGCCGTCCCAGCCCGGACAGGTGTCGAGGAACCGGCGCAGGTGGATGCGCATCAGCTCGACGGGTACGGAGTGGTCGCAGTGGACGAAGACCGTCCCGGTCAGCTCGTTGCCGCCGCGCGACCAGTTCTCGAAGGGACGGGAGGTGAAGTACGAGACGGGCAGGGTGACCCGGCGTTCGTCCCAGGTCCGGACGGTGAGGAAGGTGAGGGTCACCTCCTCCACGGTGCCCCATTCCCCGTCGACCACCACCGTGTCGCCTATGCGGACCATGTCGCCGAAGGCGATCTGGAAACCCGCGAAGAGGTTCCCGAGCGTCGACTGCGCCGCCACGCCGGCCACGATGCCGATGATCCCGGCCGACGCGAGCAGCGACGTGCCGAGGCCCCGGAACGAGGGGAACGTCACGAGGGCGAAGGCGGCGGCGACCACGCCGATGACCACCGCCACCACCCGGGTGAGCAGGGTGACCTGCGTGCGGACGCGGCGCAGCCGTGCCGCGTCACGCGTACGCGCCGCGTACCGCGCGTACGAGGACTCGACGACGGCCGAGACGAAGCGGACCGTCAGCCAGGCGCCGCCGCCGATCAGGCACAGCAGGAGTATGTGGTCCAGTTCCCCGGCGCGGCTCAGGAGCGGCGGCCAGTCCGTCGCACGGTACGACCAGCGGAAGGCGGCGCACAGCAGGACGACGTGCAGCGGCGTACGGCAGCGCCTCAGCAGGCCCCAGAGGGGGGTGTCGGGGCGGCGTGAGTCCGCGTACCGCGCGAGAAGGTCCGCGGTCCGGCCGGCGGCCAGCGCCACCAGCGCCGAGCCGCTGAGGACGAGCGCCAGTCGAACGATGCTTTCCATGGCTCCCCAGTCGACGAATGGAACGTGGTCGTCCTTCTCGCCTCACCGCCGGCCCGCCGGGCAAACACACTTCGTGCGGGAGCACACCGGTCGTCGACACCCGGTACCGGTACCGGGTGTCGACGACCGGTGTGCTCCCGCACGATGCGCTTCGGAAATCCGGGTGCGGCCGGTCTCCCGGACGCCGTCCGCCTGTCACACGGGCACGTTCCGGGCGGTGTCCCCCCGACGATGTCGCTCGGCGGCGTGCGCGAGTACCACCGCGAGGGCACGAACGGCCTGGTGGGCCTCGTCGGCGAGGCCCACGGCCCCTATCGCATGCCCGGGACCACGGACCGGTACGCGGTCGGCGACTTGGGCATCGCCGGGCTCGGCGAGCCGTTCCGGTCACCGGGGGCGGAGAAGTCCGCGCGAGTCCTCCAGGGCGTGGTGCTCGGGGCAACTCCCCTCCCCCGGGCAGGACTCGGCTCCTCGGGCGACGTCCTGGCGGAACACCGTCCGGCCGCCGGCGATTTTCGGATCGGGCGGACCTGGCCCCGAGAGTCCGATCGGATCCGGTGTCCACCGGCGGTCCGGTCTTCCCTGACTGGTCAACAGCCCTTCCGCGGCGTGGTGTCGGCGGACCGTTCGGCCCGGTCCGTTGTCCAGCGCAACAGCGTCATTCGGCCAACATCGGGATGATTTCAGCTCTCCGGACAACCAGGTACGGCCTCTTCCCCTCTCACCGCACGGGCGCAGCGAGTGCCTTCCACCGCACCGGTCGGGCGTCCGTCCCGTCGGGCGGGCGGCCCGCTGTCCGCCTCCTTCTCACAGCACCCGGAGGACGAGAGAACGATGACCACCACGCGTACCACCCGGCTGCGGCGTCCGCTGCTGGCCGGCACCACGGTTGTCGCCGCCATGGCCGTGACGGCCGGCTTCATGGCCGCCACGCCGGAGCAGGCGAACGCCGTGACGAGCCCCAGGCTGAGCCTCATCGCGGCGACCGGCTCGATCACGCTCACCTCCTGGAAGGAGGAACCGGGCGTCTACCTGGACCTGGGTACGTACCTGACGGCGGAGGGAACTCCGCTCGAGCTCAAGGTGACCCGGAAGTCCTACAAGGACCCGGTGACCATCACCCAGACCGTGTACGAGGGCGGCAAGGCCAAGGCGAAGACGCTGCCCCAGGGCACGGTGAAGGACTTCTCCGGGCTGCCCGGCTTCATGGAGGTCACCGTCACCGACAAGGACGGCAAGAAGGTCGTCAGCCGGACGGAGAGCTTCTGCCCGAACAACGCCAGCGGACGGGTCCGACCCGACGCGCCCTCCACCTCGAAGTATCCGGAGAGCTGTCCCACCAACCCCTTCACCCTCGGTTCCGTGTGGGGCGTCGAGAAGGGGTGGGCCGCCAACACCTACAGCGGTGCCTACACCCAGCCGGTGAAGCTCGCCGCCGGCACGTACACGGCCAAGGTCCGGGTCGCCAAGAAGTACCGGGACCTCTTCCAGATCGCCGACAGGCCCGCGACGGTGAAGGTCACCGTCGAGGAGCGCAGCTGGGACGAGAACGGTGCCGCTGCCGCCCGAGCGGCCACCGCCGGGGAGCACGCCGGGCACGGCGCCGCCCACCACGCCCCGGCCGGTCACGCCGGGCACGCTCCGACCCCCGCCCAGGCCGGCGCACCGGAGACCAGCGGCGCGGGCCCCTCGTACAACGTGGGCCACGGCCCGCTGAAGGCCGCACCGCCGGCCCTGCCGTGGGCGGTCAAGAAGCAGCAGGCGATGCGGGCCGACCTGCAGGCCGACGACTCGGCGGGGCGGACCGACGGCTCCCGACAGGCACCCGCCCTCACGCCGCAGTCCAAGCGGCCCGCCGGGAATCCCTCCGTCCCCAACGTCCCCAAGCCCGACCTGCGGTCGCTGCCGGCCTACGGCATCACCATCAGCGACGGCGACCGGAACATCCCCGGCAAGGACTACCTGGCCTTCAGCGCCAACGTGTGGAACGCCGGTCCGGCCCAGCTCGTGGTGGACGGCTTCCGCTCGCCCGGCAAGGCCAAGATGGACGCCTACCAGTACTTCTACGACGCCAACGGCAAGCAGGTCGGCTACACCCCGACCGGCACCATGGAATGGGACCCGCGCCCCGGCCACGTGCACTGGCACTTCACGGACTTCGCCAGCTACCGGCTGCTGAAGGCCGACAAGAAGGAAGCGGTGCGCAGCGGCAAGGAGGCCTTCTGCCTCGCCAACACCGACGCCGTCGACTACACGGTGAAGAACGCCAACTGGCACCCGTTCAACACCGACCTGGCCACCGCCTGCGGTCAGGAGAACTCGATCTCCGTCCGGGAGGTGCTGGACGTCGGCTCGGGCGACACCTACACCCAGGACCTGCCGGGACAGTCGTTCGACATCACGGACGTGCCCAACGGCACCTACTACATCCAGGTGCTGGCCAACCCGGCCAAGCGGCTGAAGGAAACCAACCTCGACAACAACAGTGCCCTGCGGAAGGTCGTCCTCGGCGGCACGCCCGGCCGGCGCACCGTGACCGTCCCCGCGCACGACCTCGTGAACGCGAACTGATCACCCTCCCGCGCACCGGCACGCGGCAGGCACGGCGCAGTGGCACACGGGTGACGGACGCCGACCCACGGAGGCGAGGAATCTCCTCAAGGGGCCACTGAAGAGCATCGTTTCTGCGCTGCCACGACCCCATGATCCGTTGTCCGGCATTGGAGTGAGACGCCGTATCCCGTCGTTCCCTGGGGCGTTTGACCGCCCGACGGGCACTCTCTGCCACGTCATTCGGACATCTTGAGGAGTAGCTATGCGTTCTCTGGCCGCGTCTGTCCTGGCCGTGGGGATCCTGCTGGGCGGTGCCGGTGCCGCGCTCGCCCACGACGGGGTCGGATTGGGAAGGTTCGCCGAGGGTGGCGAGGGCTTCACCTCGCACTGTGCGGCGGCCGGTGTCCCGTCCGTGTACGGAACGATCTTCACCGCCTCGTGCTCGGACGAGGGCTGGGAAGTGGGCGACGAGTTCGACTTCCTCGGCGCCCGCTGACCTGTGGCCGCGCCCGGCGACGGGCACCACTGAGCAAGACCCACGCGTCCCGTGCTCGCGCGCGGGACGCGGCAAGGCCCGCCCTCGCACGCGAGGGCGGGCCGTTCGTTCCGTAAGGAACCCACCGCGGCTCTCACCGACGTCCCGGTAGCCCGGTAGCCCGGTAGCCCGGCAGTCCTGAGCCCGGCATCCCGGTCGACGTCCCTCACCTGCTCGACGTCCGCCACCTGCTCGACGCGCCCACCGTGCCGCACCCGGTCGGCGGACCTACGGTGGCCCCATGAGCGACCCGGAGAAGAACAAGGCCGCGGCCAAAGCGTTCTACGACCTGATGTTCAACCAGTGCCGACCCGCCGAGGCCGTCGACCAGTACGTCGGCGACACCTACATCCAGCACAACCCGCACGTCGGCGACGGCAAGCAGGCGTTCATCGACTACTTCGAGCGCATGGCCGCCGAGTACCCCGGCAAACGCGTCGAGTACAAGCGCGCCTTCGCCGAAGGCGACCACGTCATCCTGCACTGCCACCAGATCTGGCCCGACGAGGAGTACGCCGGCATCGACATCTTCCGCTTCGACGCCGATGGCAAGATCGTCGAACACTGGGACGTCCTCCAGACCGTCCCGCCCACCTCCAAGAACGACAACACCATGTTCTGAGGCAACCGGACGGCTTCCTCGTCCCGGAAGCGGCGAAGCCGGCGTGTCACGGGTTCACCGCGTCGAAGGGCTCGTCGTGCCGGCGCCGGCCGGCGGTGCCGTCGTCGTGGACGTGCGGCATGAACTCGGCGACCGGGCCGCCGTCGGAAGACGCCACGGTGAGGGCGCCGCGGATCCGGGTGGAGCAGGCGTCGGCCCGCTCCCGGTCCTCGTCGTCGACAGCCCGAAGGGCGCGGGCCCCGGCGTTCTCCGGGTCGGCCGGGCGGCCGCGTCGCGTGCATCCGCCGCACGAGGGCCGGGGGAATCGCGGATACAGGAGTGCGAAGCCAGTACGCCGGCGCGCCGCGCTCGCGACCGGCGGCCGAACAGGGAGGGCGCGATGACCGTCTCCGTCGTTCTGTACACCTCTGACCTCAGGGTCCACGACCATCCGCCCCTGAGGGCCGCGGTCGAAGGGGCACAGGAAGTGGTTCCGGTGTTCGTCCGTGACCCGGCCGTGGACCGCGCGGGGTTCGCGGCCCCCAACCGGCTGGCCTTCCTCGCCGACTGCCTCGCGGACCTGGACCGGGGACTGCGGGACCGCGGCGGTCGACTCGTGGTGCGGCAGGGCGACACGGTGGCCGAGGTGCAGGCCCTGGTGCGCCGGACGGACGCCGACGAGGTGCACATGGCCGCCGGCGTGACGGCGTTCGCCAGGGCGAGGGAGGCACGACTGCGCAAGGCACTGGAGGACGACGGCTGTCGGCTGTACGTGCACGACGGCGTGGTCACCGTCGTGCCACCCGGTGACCTCCTTCCCCAGGGGAGGGACCACTTCGCCGTGTTCACGCCCTTCTACAGGCGCTGGACCGCAGAGCCGCTCCGGACACCGCTGCCCGCCCCCGGAGCGCTGCGCGTCCCCTCGGAAGTGCGGTCCGAGCGCATCCCGCGGCGTTCCGCGGTCGCCGACGTGTCGCCGGCCCTCGCCGTGGGAGGGGAGAGCGAGGGGCGCAAGCTGCTCGGTTCGTGGCTGGCGGATCAGGCCGACGCGTACGAGGACCGCCACGACGACCTGGCGGGTGATGCCACGTCCCGCCTCTCGCCCTATCTCCACTTCGGTGCCGTCTCCGCGACCGAGGCGGTGCACAGGGCGCGCAGGCGGGGCGGCGCGGGTGCCGACGCCTTCGTGCGGCAGGTGTGCTGGCGCGACTTCCACCATCAGGTCCTGGCCGCGCGGCCCGAAGCGGCAGGCGTGGACTACCGTCCGCGCCAGGACCGTTGGCGGCGGGGCGCCGACGCCGAAGAAGACCTCGCCGCCTGGCGGGAGGGACGGACCGGCTACCCCGTCGTCGACGCCGCCATGCGGCAGCTCGCCCACGAGGGATGGATGCACAACCGCGGCCGGTTGATCACCGCTTCCTTCCTGGTGAAGACGCTCTACATCGACTGGAGGGAGGGGGCGCGGCACTTCCTCGCCCTGCTGGTGGACGGTGATGTCGCGAACAACCAGCTCAACTGGCAGTGGGTGGCGGGCACAGGCACGGACAGCAGGCCGCAGCGCGTCCTCAACCCGGTGCGGCAGGCCAGGCGGTACGACCCCGACGGCAGCTACGTCCGCCGCTGGGTCCCGGAGCTCGCCGCCCTCGACGGGCCGGCCGTCCACGAGCCCTGGCGGCTCACCGGACCCGACCGGGCGTCCTTCGACTACCCGGACCCGGTGGTCGAGCTCTCCGAGGCCCTGATGCGCTTCCGGCAGGCCCGGGGCACGGCCTGACCCGGTTCCCTCGCCCCGGAACGGTGCGCGGCATCGGTTTCGATGCGGAAACGATGCGACTTGTGCGGAAGGGTGTGCCGGCCGGAACGTGGGGGCGTACGGGGCCGACGAGGTCCCGACGCCGCCGCTCTCGCCGCGGCACGCCCCGGTGGACGCCCGCGCCACCATCCGCAGGAGGAAGCGTCATGACCGCACGCCGAATCACCAGCGACCTCGTCGACCCGTCGGAGCAGCACCCCGACCACACGCCGCTCGAAGACGGTGACGACTGGATCGCCCGTGGCCTGGTCCGCGGCGACGAGCACTGCCTGGCCGCGGCGTACCGCCGCTGGGGGCACCTGGTCCACACCCTGGCGGCACGGGCGCTGGGAGATCCACGCGAGGCGGAGGACGTCACCCAGCAGGTCTTCGTCGCCGCGTGGCGTGGCCGGGCCGGCTTCCGCCCCGAGCGCGGCACCCTGCCGGCGTGGCTCACCGGCATCACCCGCCGGAAGATCGCCGACGCGCTGACCGCCCGTACCCGCCGCACCGAGCTCGCGGCGACCCTCGGCGCCGCCCTGGAACACGAGGCCAGGACGGACGAGCAGCCCGAGCGGGTCCTGGACCGGATGGTCGTCACCGAGGAACTGGCCAGACTGCCCCGCGTCCAGCGTGACGTGCTGGAACTCGCCTACTTCGCCGACCTGACCCAGACGCAGATCGCCGACCGCACCGGCATGCCCCTGGGCACGGTCAAGAGCCACGCACGGCGTGGGCTCCAGCGCATGCGCCACAGCCTCGAGCTCGCCGCGGTCGGCGGCTGACCGCGCACTCCGGCGGCTGACCGGCCCGACGGACGACCCGCCGCAGCGGCGGGGGAGGGGTGGCGGGTCTCCCCGCCACCCACGTCCTGTCCCGCGCCCACGAGGCTGTGCGGTACGAGACGGACGACCGGCTCGACGCGACCGCGCGCACACCCACGAGCCGCCCGCTGCCGGGGGAGGGGCGCTCCGCGCGGGACACCGGCTTCATCGCCCTCGACGAGCGGAACCGTCCCCGTCTCCGCCGTCTGGTCGTACGCCCCCGAAACGCCCGCCCTGCTCGTCCGGAGCAGCGGCAAGCGGCTCCTGGCGGTCCACACGACCCGCCGTCCCGGGTACGTGGCCCGTCAGGCGCGCACGAGCGGTTCCGTCCCCCGGGCTCTCCGCCGACCGACGGACGGGGAACGGGCTCACGGCCTCATGCATCCGGCACGGGTGTGGCCTGGTGGTAGTACATCCGCCACCCGGATTCTTCATCCGGCTTCCGCCAGATGGAGCTCCTCCGGGCCCGCCTGCCATCGATCATGGTCTCGAACGTCAGATGCACGATCCCCGGCGCCAGCACAGTGCCCGTCATCTCGCTGGGCACGTACTGCGGGCCGTCATCGGCAGCGCCCTGCATCACCGGAAGCGCCGAGAGCATCGACCGGCGGTCCCACCTACGCCCTGAGGCACCCACTTCCACGAACTCCGGATCGAGGAGTCGATCCGCCAACGCCCCGGATGACCGTCCGGCCGGGCTCAGCAACTGCAACTCTCGCCTGATGACCTCGGCCACGCTGCTTTCCATGTTCATTGGGACATCCTGCCCCGGCTGACCTGGGCGTTCGCAAGCGAATTGAGGAGCCGACCGCGCGGGTCTTCCTGCTGGAACGGTGCCACTGCGGGGCGACAAGGCGCATCCCTCCCGCACCGTTCCACATGACGGGCATGGCGCCGACCGGTGCGAATTCGAGCTGCGGATCGGAACTGGACCAGATACATCACGCGGTGCCCGAACAACGAGGCCCGCCGGCCGGCGATCGCCTCCGTGAGCTGCCGCGACCGCGCGTCAGGCTCGGGTACGAGACAGAGCGCCCCCGGAAGCCGTGTCAGCCTTCGGCACTCCCGGCCGGCTCTCCGTACAGCCGTGAGACCACGCCGATCGCCTCGCGCAGCCCGGCAGGACGCACCGTGCCGGGAGCGGGCGTCCGGCCGAGCCAGCCGGGGCCCGCGAGAAGGACGAGGGGCGCGGTGCGTGCTCCCCGGACCCCGAAGGCCGTCGCCGCGACGTGCCGGGCCAGTGCGTGGTCCGCGGTGGATCTCGCCTGGGACCAGAGGGCGACGGCGGCCGGCCCGGACCGTCGTACCGCCGCGTCGAGGGCCTCCGCGGGTACGGCCGCGCCGAACATCCTCGTGGGCAGCCCCCTTTCGGCGAGTCCGGCCGTGAGTGCCTCCAGAGACAGGGTGTGCTGCTCCGCGGGGACACAGGCCAGCACGATCGGAGCGGCAGGGGAGGCGACCGCCGGTCCGGTGACGGCGGCCCGCCGCAGCGCGGTGGAGATGTGCCAGGAGAGCAGGTGCTCCACCTCGACGTAGCGGTCGCCGGACGATTCCCACTTCCGGCCCACGGCGTGCAGCGTGGGAACCAGGATCTCCTCCCAGGCGGTGACCAGCCCGTGCTCCGCCAGCGCATCCTGGAGCAGCCGCTCCATGGCCGGACCATCGAGGCGTACGGCGGCACGGGCGAGCCCGCGGCACTCCTGCCGTACGTCGCCCAGGGGCAGACCGCTGCCGGGCCCGGCGCGGCCGGTCCTTCCCGGAGGCACGTCCTCCGGGGGCGCGGCCGGGCCCGCCGCCTCGGGTCCGGCCTGAGGGGCGTCGGCGGTCGCGTCGGGAACGGCCGTCCCGGAAGCGAGCCGGACCTGCCGGGCCGTCCGTGCAGCCTCGGCGGGCGGGACGCCCGACGCCGTGAGACGGCACATCTCCTCGAGCATCGCGACGTCCACGGGGCTCCACCGCCTGTGTCGTCCGTCCGCGCGCACGGCAGGGCCGATGCCGTACCGCTGGTCCCAGGAGCGGACCGTGGTGGGGGAGACGCCCAGGCGCCGTGCCACGGCGCCGGTCGTGATGCCGGGATCTCTGTCGGACATGTCATCCACCATACGACGCGAAAACGATGCGAAGGCGTGACTCGTCGGCGCGCAGTGTCTCCAGGCGTGTCCTGCCCCGGCGGCCTCCGGAGGACGCGTGCGGTCGTACGGCCCCGGAACCGGGAGGTGCTCCGCCAGTGGGTACCCGGCCGCCCCGGTCTCCCGGGCGGAGCTGGACCAGGTCCTCGCCGACAAGGCGACGCTCACCGAGAGCGGCAGGCACGGCGGCCGGCTTCGGCGGGGTCACCGGGCCGGGCCCGCATCCGTGTGTCCCCGGGACGGCGAAGAAGCGGTGCAGGACGTGTACGCCACGGCAATCGGTGAAACGGATCAGCACATGGACACTCCGACCCCACCCGAGGGCGCCCGCTGCCTGGTCACCGGCGCGAGCGGCTACATCGGGGGCCGCCTCGTGCCGGAGCTGCTCGACAGCGGCTATCGCGTGCGCTGTCTCGCCCGGCACCCGGACAAGCTCCGCGACTTTCCCTGGGCCGACCGTGCGGAGACCGTGCGCGGGGACGTCACCGACGCCGCGAGCCTCCGCGAGCCGCTCGCCGGCGTCGACGTCGCCTACTACCTCGTCCACTCCATGAGCTCGACGGCGGACTTCGAGGAAGCCGACCGGCTCGCCGCCCGCACCTTCGCCGCCGAGGCCCGGTCCGCCGGGGTGCGGCGCATCGTCTACCTGGGCGGTCTGGTTCCGCGCGGAGTGGCGGACGGCGAGCTCTCGCCTCACCTGCGTTCCCGTACCGAGGTGGGCCGCATCCTCCTCGACTCGGGCGTTCCCACCACCGTCCTGCGGGCCGCCGTCGTCATCGGCTCCGGATCGGCGTCCTTCGAGATGCTCCGGTACCTGACCGAGCGCCTGCCGGTCATGGTCACGCCCAGCTGGGTCGACAGCCGGGTCCAGCCCATCGCGGTCCGCGACGTGCTGCGGTACCTGGTGGGGAGCGCGGGCATGCCCCCGGACGTCAGCCGGACCTTCGACATCGGCGGCCCGGACGTGCTCACGTACCGGGAGATGATGGAGCGGTACGCGGAGGTCGCCGGGCTCCGCAAGCGCCTGATCGTCCCCGTGCCGGTCCTCACGCCCCGGCTGTCCAGCCAATGGATCGGTCTCGTCACGCCGGTCCCCGCCTCCCTGGCCCGGCCCCTCACCGAATCGCTCCGGCACGAGGTGGTCCGCACCGAGAACGACATCACGCGGTACGTCCCGGACGGCCCCGGGGCACCCGTCCCCTTCGAGGAGTCCCTCCGGCTGGCCCTCCGCCGCGTGCGTGAGGCGCGGGTGAGCACCCGCTGGTCCTCCGCCTCGCCGCCCGGGGCGCCGAGCGATCCGCTGCCGACCGACCCGGACTGGGCGGGCGGCAGCCTCTACACGGACGAACGGTCGCGCACCGTCGACGCGAGCCCGGAGTCGCTTTGGCGGGTCATCGAGGGGGTGGGCGGGGAGAACGGCTGGTATTCCTTCCCGCTCGCCTGGGCCGTCCGGGGGTGGGCGGACCGGCTCGTCGGGGGAGTGGGACTGCGCCGGGGACGCCGGGACGCGGCGCGCCTCCGGGTCGGGGACGCGCTGGACTTCTGGCGCGTCGAGGAGATCGACCGCGGACGCCTGCTGCGCCTTCGCGCCGAGATGCGCCTGCCGGGGCTCGCGTGGCTGGAGATGGGCGTCGACCGGGACGAGCGGGGCCGGACGTCGTACCGGCAGCGGGCGCTCTTCCACCCCAGGGGCCTCGCGGGACAGACGTACTGGTGGAGCGTGGCCCCGTTCCACGCCGTGGTCTTCGGCGGCATGGCCAGGAACATCGCCCGGACCGCCGAGACGGAGAGCAAGCGGCGGGACGCGCCGTGAACGAAGGGCGATCACCGATGCCGGACGAACACGGCCCGTGGACACCGGACGCACCCGGGGGCACCCGCCCGCGGGACGTGACGGTCCGGGAGCGGCCGTGAAACCCAAGGAGACCACCATGAAGCGTTCACCGGATCTGCGAGGGCGTACCGCGGTCATCACGGGAGCCGCCCGCGGGCTGGGCGCCGGCCTGGCCCACCGGCTCTCCGAGCGGGGGATGAAGGTGGCCCTGCTGGGCCGGGAGGCCGCCACACTGGAGGCGGTCGCCACGACCCTCCCCACGGAGAGCCACGTCGTCGAGGTCGACGTCACCGACGACGCCGCCATGCGCGGGGCCGCGGACGACGTGGCCCGGCACCTCGGAGCCCCGTCGGTGGTCGTCGCGAACGCCGGCGTGGCCGAAGGCGGCCCGTTCGAGAGCTCCGACCCGGCGACCTGGCGGCGCGTCATCGAGGTCAACCTCGTCGGAAGCGCCGTCACCGCGCGTTCCTTCCTTCCCGGGCTGCGCGCCACGCGCGGTTACTTTCTCCAGGTCGCCTCGACGGCGGCCTTCGGCGCGGCCCCCATGATGAGCGCCTACTGCGCCTCCAAGGCCGGAGTCGAGGCCTTCGCGCGGTCCCTCCGTGCCGAAGTGGCCCCTGTGGGCGTCGCCGTGGGCGTGGCCTACCTGCACTGGACCGACACCGACATGATCCGCGACGTCGACCGCCACCCGGTCCTCCGGGAGCTGCGTGGACACATGCCCGCGCCCGCCCGCCGGGTGTACCCGGTGGACCGGGTCTCGGCCTGGCTCGCCCGCGGGGTCGACCGCCGCTCCCCTTCCGTCTACGCGCCGCCGTGGCTCAGGCTCGCCCAGGCCGGACGCCCGTTCTTCCCCCTCGCGGTCGACCTCCTGTCACGTCGGGAACTGCCGCGCCTCATGCGCGAGTCCGCGTTCGACCAGACCGGTCTGCTCGGCCCCGGCGGTCGCATCGAGGCGGCGTCGCTCGACGACCGGCGGGTGAGCTGATTCCGTGTTCCCCCCGACGTCCGCATAGGCTGGCGGCGTGGATGACGGGCATGTGGGGACGATCGTGACGGGTGACGGGAGCGGGACCGATCCGCAGAGGTTCGCGGTCGCGCTGCGTCGGACCATCGGTGAGATGAACCGTCTGGTCCACGGCTTCGCCTCCACCGAGAACCTGCACCCCACCGACGTCCATGCGCTCTCGTTCGTGCTCGACCACCCCGACACGGCCACTCCGGGACTGTTGAGAGAGCATCTCGGCCTGACCTCCGGCGCGGTGACCGCCTGCCTCGACCGGCTCGAGAAGGCGGGCCACATCCGTCGCAGCAGGGCTGACGACGACCGGCGCGTGGTGCGCATCCACTACGTCCCGGAAGCCCGAGCGGCGGCGCGGGCGCATTTCATGCCGCTCGCGCAGGCGGCGGATCGTGCGCGCGGCCGGTTCACGAAGGACGAGCTGGCGGTCGTCCTGAGGTATCTGGACGCCCTGAACGAGGAACTCGGAGAGCTGCGCGCTCCCCGCCGCTGACTCTGCCCGGCGCGGTTCACCAGGCCGGGCCCCGGGTCCGGAGGCCCGGGCGCCGCTGGGCAGGGGAACCGGGGCGGATTTTCCCGGAGCTGCATCCGTGCCGGACCGGTGCGCGGAAGACAGGGTGACCGACTCAGGACGGGGCGCCCGTGCCCTCCGCCCGGACCCGTACGTTCCATCTGAAGAGGTCCCGCTCGGTTCGTGCTTCAATGTATCTCGATCATTGAGATAATTAATTGTCGAGAGACGTTCGGGGAGTTCTCATGTCCACATCCCTGCGGTGGGTGCGCAGACTGCTGCCCCTGCTGGTGCTCGTCGTCTGGCTCGCCGTCGGGGGAGGGCTCGGCCCCTACGCCGGCAAGCTCGGCGAGGTGGCGACCAACGACCAGGCCGCCTTCCTGCCCCGCACCGCGGAGTCCACCCTGGTCCTGCGGCAGCAGGAGGCGTTCCGTCAGGAGGAGACCCTGCCGGCCCTGGTCGTCTGGACGGCGGAGGGCGGGGGGCGCCTCGCCCCGTCGGCCCGGGCGGCCGCCACGGAGGCCCTGGCCGCGCTCGAAGGCACGGAAGGAGTGGTCGGCGCGCCCTCCCCGGCGTTCCCGTCGGAGGACGGCGAGGCCCTGCGGGGCATCGTCCAGCTCCGCCCCGACCTCGGCGACGAGCTGCCCGCGACCCTGGACGGGGTCGAGGCCGCGGTGTCCGCCGTGCCGGGGACCGAGACATGGCTGGCCGGCCCCGCCGCCACGCAGGAAGACCTCCGCGACGCCTTCGCCGGCATCGACGGTCTCCTCCTCGTCGTCGCGCTGGTGACCGTCCTGGTGATCCTGCTCCTGGTCTACCGCAGCGTCCTGCTGCCGCTGCTGATCATCGTCGGCGCCGTCTTCGCCCTCGGTCTGGCCTGTGCCGTCGTCTACCTCCTGGCCGACCGGGACGTCGTGCGGGTCGACGGCCAGGTGCAGGGCATCCTGTCCATCCTCGTCATCGGCGCCGCGACGGACTACGCCCTCCTGCTGGCCGCCCGCTACCGGGAAGAGCTCGGCGCCCGCGACGGGAACAGGGTCCCGGCCATGCGGGCCGCCCTGAAGCAGTCCTTCGGCCCGATCGTGGCCAGCGCCGCCACGGTCGCGCTCGGTCTGCTCGCCCTGCTGTTCAGCGATCTCACCAACAACCGGGCGCTCGGCCCCGTCGGCGCCATCGGCATCGCCTGCGCCGTCCTCAGCGCCGTGACGTTCCTCCCCGCCGCCCTGGTCCTCCTCGGACGGGCCGCGTACTGGCCGGCCCGCCCCAAGGCGACCACCGGGGACGGTGCGCACCCCGTCTGGCGCAAGGTCGCGGCCCTCGTCGACGGCGCGCCGCGCAAGGTCTGGGCCGCCGCCCTCGCCGCCCTGCTCGTCTGCGCCGCCTTCTTCCCCGCGCTCGACTCGAAGGGCGTCCCGCTCGACGAGATCTTCGTCAAGGACGCCCCGTCCGTCGCCGCCCAGGAACGCCTGAGCGAGCACTTCCCCGGCGGCGCGGGCAACCCCGTGGTCGTCGTCGCCGACGGCTCGGCCGCCGAGGAGGTACGCGCCGCGGCCCGGGCCGTCGACGGAGTCGACTCCGCGGTCCTCTTCGCCCTCCCCGGCACCGCGCGGCCGCTCGTCGCGGACGGGCGCGTCAGGATCGACGTCACCCTCGCGGACGCGGCGGACTCCGACGCCGCCAAGGACACCGTGGGGCGCCTTCGTGCCACCCTGCACGCCGTACCGGGCGCCGACGCCCTCGTCGGCGGCTACACCGCCCAGCAGTACGACACCCAGGTCACCGCCGAACGGGACAGGGCGCTCATCGTCCCGGTCGTGCTGGCGATCATCCTGGTGATCCTCGTCGGCCTGCTGCGCTCCTTGCTGCTGCCCGTCCTGCTGGTGGTGACGGTCGGGCTCAACTTCCTGGCCACGCTGGGTGTCTCCGCCCTCGTGTTCGAGCACGTCCTCGGGTTCACCGGGACCGACTCGGCGGTCCCCTTGTACGGATTCGTCTTCCTGGTCGCCCTCGGCGTCGACTACAACATCTTCCTCATGTCGCGGGTGCGCGAGGAAACGGTGCTGCACGGCACCCGGGAGGGCGTGCGCCGCGGCCTGGTCGCCACGGGCGGGGTCATCACCTCGGCCGGCGTCGTCCTCGCCGCCACGTTCGCCGCGCTGGGCGTCATCCCCTTGGCGTTCCTGGTCCAGATCGCCTTCATCGTGGCCTTCGGCGTCCTGCTCGACACCCTCGTGGTCCGGTCGCTCCTGGTGCCGGCCCTCGTCCGGGACATCGGCCCCGCGGTCTGGTGGCCGGGCTCGCTCCGGCACCGCCCCTGACCTCCGGCGGCCGGGGCACTCGTCGTACGCCCGCTCGGCCGTCGTCACGGAGACCACCGGCACGCGGACGTCGTCCTGTCCGTGGCTCCCCGGCCGGAGGACCGAACCGGCCCGAGATCAGTCGTGGGGTACGAGGGCGACGGGCGCGCGGCTGTGGTGCAGCACGGAGTGGGCCACGCTGCCGATGTGAGCGCCCAGAGCCGAACGGCGCGTACGACGGCCTACGACGACGAGGCCGGCGCCCCCGGCGGCCTGCACCAGTTCGACGCCTGCCGACCCGATCACCACGCGGGCGGTGGCCGTCACACCGGAGTACTCGGCGCGCCAGGGCTCAAGGAGGTCGTCGAGGGAACGCTCGACCTCCGGGGCCACGACGGGTCGGACGTCCGGCACCATGGCCGGCCCCAGGACCGCGGGGAGCGGGAGCCGCTGGGCGTATACGGCGTTCACCCCGGTGCGGCGCCGGGCGGCCTCCTCGAAGGCGAACTCCAGGACGGCGTCCGCGGGGTCCTGCGCGTCGACCCCCACCGTGACCGGTCCGAGCGGGACGGCGTCGCCGAGGGCGCGCACGAGCACCAGGGGCCGCTCGACGGCGCCGGCGACGGTCAGGCCGACGGAGCCGAGCAGATAACCGGCCACACCACCCAGCGCCCGCGAGCCCAGGACCAGGAGGTCGCCCGTCTCGGCCGCGGCGACGAGGCCCGGGGCAGGGCCCGAGGCCAGCAGCCGAGTGGTCACCGACAGGCCCGGATGGCGCTCGCGCAGCCTCCCGGCGGTGCGCGTGAGCAGCTCCTCGGCCCAGGACTCCTCGGATTCCTGGGCCGCGGGAGTGGCGGCGGACTCCGGCCACGGTTCTCTCGCATGGACCAGATGCACGCCGGTTCCGCGCAGCACGGCCTCGTCCGCCGCCCACTCGGCGGCGGCGTGCGCCTGCTCCGTACCGTCGATGCCGACCACGATGCCCTGTGTCATGACCGTCCGCCTCCTGGCGAGTCGTCGTCGTTCTCGTAGCAGAGCCGGGCGCGGGAGACCGGGACCGCTCCGTCGACCGTCGCGCACATGCGCTCGATCGCCGGGATCACGCCCGGTACGGCACCGTGCCGCCGGTCTCCACCCGGCCGTCCGGCACCTCGACGACCGGACCGGCCGTCCGGAGGCCGAGCGTGCGGCCGAGCACGTCCTCGGAGACCTCGCTGCGGATGTCGTCGTCCTCGCGGAGGAAGATCCCGGGCAGGTCCCGGCGGCTCACGATGCCGACCGGCCGGTCCCCGTCGTCGACGACGACAAGACGCCTGACGCCCTGCACCTCCATGAGACGAGCCGCCTCCACCACTGTCCAGTCAGGGCGGGCGCACGACGGGGTGCGGACATCAGCTCCTCCGCGCGCGTTCCCTCGCCGTCGGCACCCGGTGGTGACGCTCCCCTCCGAACCGTCGGGCCGACGGTGACCCGGGCTGCCGTGACCTGCCTCCGCGGCCGGGTCCGTGCCGCGTGCCCCCGGCCCGGACCGCGACGGGCCGCAGGACTCCGGACTCGCGGCCGCCCCGACCCGCGCAGGGGGCCGAGCAGGTCTCGATCGGGACCGAACGGCCCATCCCCACGAGGCTCACCACGGTGCCAGCGTGGGAGATGCCTTCCTCAGGGCTCTGTTCCCAGCCACGGATACTCCGGAGGAGGAACCATGAGCAGCGAGATCCCCGCACGGCCGGAGCCCGGCGACGTCGTCGTGGGAGTCGACGGGGCCCCCTCCGCACGCACCGCCGCGCTCCGGACCGCTGTCGAGGCGGACCACCGGAGCCGTCCCCCGCGCGTCGCCCACGCCCTGATCCGTCGTTCCCACCGGCCGGTGGAGGCCGTCCCGTCCGGCTTCACGACGCGGGACGAGGAGCCATGAGCGACGTCCTGGCCGGCATCGACCCCCGCGACCTGTCCGTCCCGGCTCTCGTCTGGGCCGCCGACGAAGCCGTACGCAGAGGCACCCGACTGCGCCTGGTCAGCGCGGTCCCCCCGGCCCACGACAGGTTCCCGTACGCCGCGGCCGCCCCTCGGAGCTCCCTGCGGATCCGGGCGGAGTCGGCGCTCGCCAACGCGGAGGACCTCGTGCGGGAACTGTACGACGGGCTGTGGACCGCGACGGAACTCGTCGACGGGGCTCCCGCCACCGTGCTGCGCGACAGAACACGGGGTGCCGCGCTCGCGGTGGTGGGCTCACGCGGCCCGGGCCGGGCCGCCGAGGTCTTCCACGAGGGCTCGGTGGCCGTCCCGCTGGCAGCACGCGCCGACTGCCCCGTCGTCGTGATCCGCGCACCGGAGCACGCGTCCGTCCACCCGCCGCTGATCGTCGCCGGCGTGGACGGCAGCAGGGACTGCCGGGCCGCCGTCGCCTTCGCCGTGGCGGAGGCGAGTCTGCGCGGGGCACGGCTCATGACGGTCTGGGTGTGGCCCAGTCCCCTGCTGCCCCACGCGGCCGGGACCGAGGGCCTGGAGGAGCGCCGCCGACTGCTCGCCGAATCGGTGGCCGGCTGCGCGGAGCGCTACCCGGACGTCGACGTGGAACAGGCGGTCGTGCACGGCCACCCCGTCGAGGCGCTCACCCGCGTTTCCCACGGGGCCCTCGCGGTGGTCGTCGGACGCAGAGGCAGCGGGGGCTACACCGGCATGCGGCTCGGTTCCACCGCTCACGGACTGCTGCACCATGCCGCCTGCCCCGTGATCACCGTTCCCCTGCCCGAGACGGGAGGGACGGACGGCGCCTCCTCCTGAGCCGACCGGTCCCGGCCCCTGTCCGGAGCCCGGAGAGATGAGGGCGATGCGACAGATCACGGAACCGGGCGGCACGACGTCGGACGCCTCGTACGAGGACGGCATCCTCACCTTCCGTCTCCCGATGCCCGAGGAGAAGCCCGAGAGCCGACGGACCGCACCCGTGCGACGGGCCGGTGGCACGGCCGGGGGCGAGCGGCCGTGAATCCGGAACGAGCCCTGGCCGCACACGGCGGCGCCGCGTACGCCGGAACGGAGTGGCGGCGCCGGCCGGCGGGCACCGGAGGGTCTCGTCGTGCGCAGGTCAGGGAAGCGCCCGCCTCCCGGAAGCGCCGGTACGCTCCTCGATCCGATGCCGCACGACGGCCGTCAGGGCCGTCAGCCGGGTCGACGCCACGGGCACCGGGGCCACGGGACGGTCGATGCGCCGGGCCTCGTCCGGCAGGGCGGCGAGATCCGCCTCGAAGCGGGCGCGGGCGGCCGCCAGGCTGTCGGGGGGCTCCGTGCGCAGTCCGCCGCGCATCACGGTCCGCAGCAGCGGCTCCGTGCCCTCGGGCGGCTCCTCGTTCGCCAGGCCGATCACATCGCGCAGGCCGGGGCCGCGGAACACCTGTTTCGGGCCCGGAGCCGTCACCTTCGCCGACGAGAGCTTCATGACCGGCCGCCCCGCGTACTCGACCAGCTTGTACGCCGCGTCCAGGTAGGGGGCGTCCGCGGCCGTGCCGACCTTCGTCCCCACGGCGTACGCGTCGATCGGCGCCCCTTCCCGTACGAGCCGGTCGACGGCGTACTCGTCCAGGCCTCCGCTCGCGATGATCCGTACCTCCGCGAGCCCGGCCGCGTCGAGCGCGCCACGTGCCCGGTGGGCCTGCGCCCCGAGGTCGCCGCTGTCGAGCCGGATCCCGCACCCGGGACCGAGCCCCAGGTCCTTGAGGACGCGCGCGGCCGTCGCCACGCCGCCGTCGGTGTCGTACGTGTCGACCAGGAGCGTCACCGGGCCCGGATGGGTGCGGGCGAAGGCCCGGAACGCGGCTTCCTCGGAGGCGAAGGCCTCGACGTAGGAGTGCGCCATCGTGCCCGCGCCCACGATGCCGTAACGGTCCGCCGCGGCGACGTTGCTCGTGCCCGCGAAGCCGACCATGGCGCACAACCGCGCCGCCTGCCCGCCCGCCTCGGGCCCGTGCGTCCGGCGCAGCGAGAAGTCCACGAGGGGACGCCCGGCGGCGGCGAGGACACACCGTGCCGCCTTCGAGGCGACCGCCGTCTGGTGGCAGACCAGGGACAACAGGTACGTCTCCACCAGCTGCGCCCGCGGCAGCGGCGCGGTGACCTCCAGGAGCGGTTCACCGGCGAACACCAGCCGCCCTTCGGGCACGGCCCGGACCTGCCCGTCGAAGGACAGTCCGAGCAGCGGCTCCAGATCCTCCACCGGCCGCCGCAGCACCCGGGCGAACACCTCGACGTCCCGGCGCCCCACCCTGTACCGGGAGAGGTGGTCGAGGACCGGTTCGAGCCCGGCCGAGACGAGGAACCCGCGTCCCGGCGGCAGGTCGCGCACGAAGAGGCTGAACGTGGCCGGTGCCCGCATGTCCTCCCGCAGGTACGAGAGCGCCATCGTGACCTCGTACAGATCGGTGGTGGTCGCCTCGGACATGCTTCGAGCATGCGTCGCGGGCGGGCGCTCCGCACGGGGACCGTGCGGCAGCACGTCTGGGCGTCGCCCGCCGTGAGCTCGCACCGCACGTCCACCGCGCCCTCGACAGCGCGACCGTCCCCGGTTGCGTCGCCGCGGGTTCGCGAAACCCTGGAAGGAACCGCGGCCGAGGAGGATCCGCGCATGGTCGCTCTCGACGGGGAACCCGCCTCCGGTGACCGCCCCGCGCCGCCCAGGAGGCCCAGCGGGGCCGGTCGCGGGGAGACGGGACCGGCGGCCGCGGTCCGGGGCCGCCGCGGACACGGCGCCCTCCTCGCCGCCTCGGACGCGGCCGCCCTCCTCCGCGACGCGGGCAGGCTTCCACCCTCGCGTCCGGACCGGCCCGCGCCGGGGCCCGACCGGTCCCTCGCGTGGGCCGATCGGCACATGCGCCGCCGTGGCGTGAGGACCGAGCCTGGCCGAGGAGGACACCTCACGCGGACAGGAAGTGGGTGGACACCATGAAGGCAGCCGTCTTCCAGGGGCCGGGCCGGATCGCCTGGCAGGACGTACCGGATCCGAGCCTGCAGGACCCCGGTGACGCGATCCTGCGGGTCGACGTCGTCACGATCTGCGGGACCGACCTGCACATCCTGAAGGGGGACGTGCCGGAGGTGACACCGGGCCGGGTGCTCGGCCACGAGGCCGTCGGCACCGTGGTCGAGACCGGCCGGGACGTCCGCACGGTACGGCCCGGGGACCGCGTCCTGGTCTCCTGCATCTCCGCCTGCGGCCGCTGCCGCTTCTGCCGCGAGGGCCGCTACGGACAGTGCCGCGGCGGCGGAGGCTGGATCCTGGGGCACCTCGTCGACGGAACGCAGGCGGAGTACGTCCGGGTGCCGTTCGCCGACCTGTCCGTGCACCCGCTCCCGAGCCCGGTCGACAGCCTCGACGCCGTCCTGCTGGCGGACATCTTCCCCACCGCCTACGAGGTGGGCGTCCTGAACGGCGGCGTACGGCCGGGCGACACGGTCGTGGTGGTCGGCGCGGGCCCCGTCGGCCTCGCCGCCGTCGCCACGGCACGCCTCTACAGCCCCGGCCGGATCATCGCCGTCGACCTCGCCGAGTCCCGGCTGGCCGCCGCGCGCGAACTCGGTGCCGACGCCACCGCGCTCGCGGGCGAAGGACCGGAGCAACTGGTCGCGGACCTGACGGACGACGGCCTGGGCGCCGATGTCGTCATGGAGGCGGTCGGCGTCCCGGAGACCTTCGAGATGTGCACCCGGATGGTCCGGCCGGGCGGCCGGGTCGCCAACATCGGAGTCCACGGCAAGCCCGCTTCGCTACACCTCGAAGACCTCTGGATCAAGGACGTCACCCTCACCACCGGGCTCGTCGACACCTCGTCCACCCCCATGCTGCTGCGCATGATGGCCGCCGGCCGGCTCCCGGCGGCGGAACTGATCACCCACCGCTTCGATCCGGGGCAGATGGAGGAGGCGTACGACGTCTTCGGCCGCGCGGCCGACACCGGGGCCCTCAAGGTCGCGCTCGGCGGTGCCCGGCACACCGCCCTGGAGACCACCACCGCGACGGACGCCGGATGAACGGTCCGTCCGCGGGCTCTCCGCCGCCCAGAGGCGTCGTCCTCGACACCGACGGCGTACTCCTCGACTCCGCCGTCCTCCACGCGGCGGCGTGGAAGACGGCGTTCGACGCCTGCCTCGGAGAGTCGGCGCCCGAGCCGGGGGAGTGGACGCCGTTCGACGCGGACGTCGAGTACCGCCGGTTCGTCGACGGCAGGTCGCGATACGACGGGGCCGACGCGTTCCTGAGGGCCCGCGGCATTCGCCTGCCGCCCGGGGAACCCGCCGACCGGCCCGGCTGTGACACCGTCTGGGCCGTCGCGGCGCGGAAGGAGGAAGCGTTCCAAGACGTCCTCCGCACCGGACCGGTCGTGGCCTTCGCGGACGCGGGGCGGGCGCTCACCGCCCTGCGCACCCTGGGCGTGCCGTGCGCCGCGGTGTCCGCCTCCCGGCACGCCCGGGCGCTGCTGCGCGCCGCCGGCCTCGACCGGCTCCTCACCGCGGTGGTGGACGGCGAGGACTCCGCTCGGCTCGGCCTCGCCGGCAAGCCGGACCCCGCGCTCTTCCTGCACGCGGCCCGTCTCCTCGGCACGCACCCGAGCGACACCGCCGTCGTCGAGGACGCGCTCGCCGGTGTCCGGGCGGCACGCCGAGGAGGCTTCGGCCTCGTCGTGGGCGTCGACCGCAGCCCGGACGGACACGGCACCGCCGCCTTGCGGGAGCAGGGCGCGGACCTGGTCGTCCCCGAGCTCGCGGAGCTGGTCCGGAGCGCGTGGGGTGAGCGCGCGTGACCACCGGCCGGATGTGGAGGTACGACCGCTACGAGCCGGAACGCGAACAGCTCGTCGAGGCGCTGTGCACCCTCGGCAACGGCCGGTTCGCCACCCGGGGATCCGCCCCCGAGTGCCCCGCCGGCGCCGCCCACTACCCGGGCACCTACCTGGCCGGCTGCTACGACCGGCGCACCTCGGCCGTCGCGGGTGAGCGGGTCGAGAACGAGGACCTCGTCAACCTCCCCAACTGGACCCTGCTGCGCTACCGCTGCCTGCCGGACGACGGCCCGCCCGGCGACTGGCTGACGCCCGACTCCGAACAGCTGCGGCACTACGACGTACAGCTCGACCTGCACGGGGGAGTGCTCACCCGGAGCATGCTCTTCCGGGACGCCCGCGGACGCGGACTGCGCGTCGGCCACACCCGGATCGTGCACATGGGAGACGCCCACCTCGCGGCCCAGCGCACCACGTTCCGCGCCTACGGCTGGAGCGGCGCCGTCGAGGTGGCATGCGTCCTGGACGGAGCGGTCACCAACGCCGGAGTGGAGCGCTACCGGCACCTGGAGAAGCGCCACCTCACCCGGCACCGGACCGGGTTCGACCCCGGCGGCGTCGCCTGGCTCACCTGCCGTACGACCGACCCCGGCATCCGGATCGCCCTGGCCGTCCGCACGGCCACCCACCCCGTCCGCCCCGCGTGGGAGGCGGCCACGGGCGTCGACACCGTCCAGACCTACCACCTGCCGATCGGCCCAGGCCGCGCGGCGTCGGTGGTGAAGACCCTCGCCCTGCGCACGTCCCTCGACCGGCCCGCCGACGACCCGCTGGCGGCGGCCCGCGACGACCTCGCCCGGGCCCCCGCCTTCCCCCGGCTGCTCTCCGCTCACCAGGCGGCCTGGCGACGGCTCTGGGAGCAAGGCGGGTTGGACGTGCCCGGAGAGGCGGGCCGCATCCTGCGCCTGCACCTCTTCCACCTGCTGCAGACGCTCTCCCCGCACACCGCCGATCTCGACGTGGGCGTCCCCGCCCGCGGTCTGCACGGCGAGGCCTACCGGGGGCACGTCTTCTGGGACGAGCTCTTCGTCCTGCCCTACTTCAGCCTGCACTTTCCGGAGGTGGCCCGGTCCCTGCTCATGTACCGGCACCGTCGGCTCCCGGCCGCCCGCGAGGCGGCGCGCCGAGCCGGCGCAACGGGAGCCATGTACCCGTGGCAGAGCGCGAGTTCGGGCCGGGAGGAGACGCAGGAGCTCCACCTCAACCCGCGTTCGGGGCGCTGGCTGCCCGACTTCTCGCGGCTTCAGCGGCACGTGGGTTCGGCCGTCGCGTACAACGTGTGGCGGTACGCGCAGACCACCGGTGACCTCGGTTTCCTGCACTCCGCCGGAGCCGAGATCCTGCTGGAGGTCGCCCGTCACTGGGCCGGGACCGCCGCCTTCGACCCGGAGCTGGAGCGGTACCGGATCCGCGGGGTCGTCGGCCCCGACGAGTACCACGACGCCTATCCCGACGCCACCACGCCCGGCATCGACGACAACGCCTACACCAACGTGACCGCCGCATGGGTGCTCGCCAGAGGCCTCGACCTGCTGGCGGAACTGCCCGGTGCCCGGCGGAGGGAGCTGGGTGAGCGGCTGTCGCTCGACGACGGCGAAATCGACCGCTGGGAGGACGTCTCCCGCCGCCTCCACGTGCCGTTCCACCACGGCGTGGTGAGCCAGTTCGAGGGCTACGGGAACCTGGCGGAGCTCGACTGGGAGGCGTACCGGGCCAGATACGGCGACATCCGCCGACTCGACCGGATCCTGGAGGCCGAGGGCGACACGGTCAACCGCTACCAGGCGTCGAAGCAGGCCGACACCCTCATGCTCGGCCACCTGTTCCGGCCCGCCGAACTGTCCGCGCTGTTCACCCGGCTCGGCTACGCGCTGGACGACGAGGCGTGGCGCGCCACCGTCGCCTACCACCTGAGCCGCACCAGCCACGGCTCGACGCTCAGCAGCCTGGTCCACGGCTGGATCCTGGCCAGGCAGCAGGGCGCCGACGCCTGGCGGTACTGCGAGGAGGCGCTCCTCGCCGACGTGGCCGACGTCCAGGGAGGAACGACCGGCGAGGGCATCCACCTCGGGGCGATGGCGGGCACGGTCGACCTCGTCGAGCGGGGGATCACCGGCCTGGAAGCCGGACGGGACGGGCTCCGGGTGGACCCGGTGGCGCTCGCGGCCATGCCGCGGTTCGCCTTCACGATCTGTTTCCGCGGCCATCGGGGCGTGCGGGTGCGCATGCTTCCCGGGCGGCTGTCCGTCCGCGTCCCGGCCTCGCCGCGGACCCCGCTCGTCGTCGTGCTCCCCGGCGACCGGCGGTACACGGTGCGGCCGGGCGAGGAGCGCTGGTTCCGTCCGTGACGGGGCTCAGCGGAAGGCGAGCACCTCGGAGACCGGACGGCGGGGTGTGGCCCGGCCCCGCGGCCCGTATCCGAGGCGGATCACCATGTGGACGTGGCCGGTGGAGGATTCCGGGTCGCGTGCGTGGGCGCGGAGTTCGGGCCATTCCAGTGGCTGGGACATGACGGAGGTGGCGAGGCCGTCGAGGGTGGCCTGGAGCAGGATCCGGTGCATGGCCTGGCCGGCTTTCAGCCAGTCCTTCGGGGTGTCGTCGGTGGTGCCGAGCAGGGCGATCTGTGGTGTCTTCTCGAAGCGTGCCGAGGTGCGTCCGGGGATCTGGCGGGGGGTGTCGAAGTCCCTGACGGGGGAGGTGACGTCGTATTGGCGGGGGCCGAGGGCGTAGGAGGGGATGCCCTCGGTGGCGGGGCCTTCTCCGGCCGCGCCGGTGCGGGTCCAGGCGGCGATCTCGGTGCGTACGGCCTGGTCCGCGGCTTCGAACAGTTGGGAGGTGTGGACGAGTTCCATGACGGTGTCGGTGTGCCAGGCTCCCGGTACGACGAGTCGGCAGCCTTCCAGGAGGGCCGCGGCGCGGAGTCCGTCGAGGATCTCGGAGGGGACCGGTTCCTCGGTGAAGGGGAAGCGGCTGGTGTGCCGGCGCGACAAGGCGTCGTGGAGCGCGGCCAGGTTCTCGTCCCCGGTGCCGTTCACGAGACGCGCGTCGGCGAGATGCCAGGGGTCTTCCGGGTCGGGCAGCAGCCGGACCACGGGACGCAGGCCCCGGTGCGCGGCGGCGACGCGCAGGCCGAACAGGGCGGCGCCGCAGCCGAGGTGGAGGGCACGGTGGTCCGGGTCCTCGCGCGGCATCCGGCGCGAGCGGTCGCCGTGCAGCTCGACGGTGTCGGTGCCGGTCCGGTGGACGAACTTCCAGGGCTGTGCGTTGTGCATCGACGGTGCGGTGACGGCGTCTTCTGTCAGCGAGGTCACGAGCGGTCGGGTCAGGGCGGTGGTGTACACGGTTCGTCCTGTCTGTGCGGGGTCACCAGGCAATGCCGTGCGCGCTGCGCGCGGGGGAGGCGAGGCGCGTGGGGGCCTCGTCGGCGGACAGTCGGTCCACGACGGCGACGACGCCGTCCAGTCCTTCGGCGAGCCCGACGAGCGTCCGGAGCAGGCTCTGCCGACGGAGGCGGCCCTCCAGGGTGACCACGCCGTCCAGGACGTGCACGTCCACCGCGTCGCCGGCCAGGCCCACGACGTCGGTGAGGACGTCCTCATGGATGCGGCGCCGTATCTCCGCGTCCGGGCGGAGGTGGACACCGAGCAGATCGCGGCGGGTCACGATGCCGACCAGCCGTTCCTCCTCGTCGACGACGGGAAGGCGCTCGACTCCCCGGCGGACCATCAGCCGTGCCGCGTCCGCCACCGTCTCCTCCGCGTGAACGGTGACGGCCGGCGTGGTCATCAGGCCGCCGCCTTTCATGCGCCTCATCACCGCGCCTCCTGTTCGAGCAGCGGGGGCGTTCGTCCCCCCGCCCCACCACCGTCCGTCGCGCGCCGACGACCTGCGAGGGCCGAACGGTCCAACCTCGGGCCCGACCGGCCTCGCAGGTGTGAGACAGGTGCGAGAAGGGACCTTTGGCCCCTTTCCTGCCCCCAGTGGCCCTCCAGCCGCCGCGACACGGGGTGCCACGGTGAGAGCGGTCCTTCGGAACCGCACTTCCGGAGACCGGACGAGGAGGAGTAGCCATGGACGGAACCACGGGCCCTCCCGGCCTCGGCAGGGTCGTCGTCGGGGTGGACGGGTCGCCGTCCGCACAGGCGGCGGCGATGTGGGCAGCGCACGAGGCGGTGCTGCGCGGCAGAGGTCTGTGCCTCGTCCACGCGACGGACACCGACTCCGTCTCCCCGTTCTTCACCCCGGCGCAGCTGGCCCAGCCCCGGCGCGCCGGTCAGGAGCTGCTCGACCGTACAGTCGCGGCGGTCGCGGCCCGCCACCCCGACCTCGCGGTCGTCACGGAACTCGACGGGGGGCCGCCCGCCGACAGTCTGCGCCGAGCCGCCGCGCTGAGCGGCACGATCGTCGTCGGCCACCGCGGCCGCGGCGGCTTCTCCTCCCTCCTGCTCGGCTCGGTCGGACTCATGGCCGCGGCCGCCGCGACCACACCGGTGGTGGTCGTGCGCGGCGCCGTGGAGCCCGCCGAGACCGGTACCGTCCTCGCGGCGGTCCGGGACGAGAACGACCTGGGCTGCGCCCGGGCAGCGGCCCGTGAGGCGCTGCTGCGCAAGGTGCCGCTGCGGCTCCTGCACGTGTGGGGCACGGGGCCGTACACCGGCGTGCGAACCCCGCTGAGCAACAGCGAGAAGAGCGACGCCCGCGAGCACGTGCGCGCCCTGGCCGAGGTCGCGGACCGTGTCCGTGAGGAGTTCCCGGAGGTCGCACTGAGGGCCGAGGGCGAGAAGAGCCACAGCGTGCCCGGCGCGCTCGTGGAGGCGTCACGCCACGCCGACCTGCTGGTCGCCGGTGGCCGACGGGCCCCCGGATACCTCGGTCCGACACTCGGCCGGACCACCCTCACCCTGCTGCAGCACGCCCACTGCCCGGTGGAGCTCATCCCCCGGCACGGGCCCGGGCACGGGAGCACGTCATGACCGCCGCGCCGTACGGCGTGCCGAGGGAGCCGTGACCTCCACGACCGGCGGCGGGACCGATGACGGCCCCGCCTCCACCGGCCCGCCATCGGCGTCGCCGTGGGCGCCGGACCGGCCGCCGCCGAGTGGCGCACCGCCTCCCGGCCGCCGCGGCCCTGTACCTTCCGTTCCTGAGCCCGGCGGACGAACCCGGCAGGAACGGTCAGGGCATCGGGACCACCGCGAAAGCGGGAGCGCCGGGCGCCGTCCGCGCGCCTATGCGACCGGAGGTTTCGACGGGCCGGGAGGACGCCGAGTGCCGAGTACGGAGCCCCGGGCGTCATCGGCGACGACCGGAAACTCTCCGAGTTCGTCCCCATCGGCATCGACGCCGATCTTCGCGAGCAGATCGGCGCTCTGCCGTCCGGACACGGCATTCTGGGCGAGTTGATCCGGAACCCCGAGGCGCTGCGCCTCGCCGAGCTGTCCGAGCACCCGGCCTCGTACGGCTTCCCGCCCCACCGCCCGCCGATGCACTCGTTCCTCGGCGTGCCCATCCGGGTTCGCGAAGAGGTGTTCGGCAACCTCTACCTCACCGAGAAACGGGAAGGGGCCGACTTCGACGCCGAGGACGAGGCCGTCGTGACGACGCTGGCCGTCGCGACGGCCTCGCCATCGAGAACGACCCGCGCATCACGGTGCAGCCCGAACGCTGGCGGGGGTTCGGGCCGGCGGTGGCCGTCACGGTCGGCACCAAGGAGCGGCTGGGACGTGCGATCGACGACCTGGACGCCACCGGAACCGCAGGAATTCGGGGTCACGTTCACAAAGATGGCGACCCCTTGCACGATCCTCTCGTCGGTCGGCCGCCGTCTCTCAGCGCGTGGTCGGATGGGGATCCTGCCCGTTCGGGGCGACTTCATCGAAGGCATGAAAGGGAATCAGGAATGAGCGATCCGGCGAATCGACGTCCACTGCCGCACGATTTTCACCCGCCGGTGCCCGAACTACCGGTCAGCAGCAAGGACCTGACGGACGGCGGGGTGCTGCCGGACGCACACGTGTACGCGAAGGGGAACTCGTCGCCGCAGCTGAGCTGGTCGGCGGGGCCGGCGGGCACCCGCAGCTACGCGGTCACCTGCTACGACCCGGACGCGCCGACCGGCAGCGGTTTCTGGCACTGGACGGTCTTCGACATTCCGGCGGACGTCACCGAGCTGCCGGCCGGAGCCGGAACGGGGGACTTCGAGGGACTGCCGGCGGGTGCCCTGCAGGCGCGGAACGACTACGGCAGCAGGGACTTCGGCGGGGCCGCGCCGCCACCGGGGGACGGCCCGCACCGCTATGTGTTCACGGTGTACGCCGTGGACCAGGAGAAGCTGGGGCCGGACGCGGACGCGGCGCCGGCACTCGTCGGTTTCCACCTCCGGTTCCACGCCATCGCCCGCGGCCGGCTGATCGCCGAGTACGAGGACACCGGGGAGTAGGCGCCCGCGGTGCGGGAGCGGCCTCACCATGGGGCGCCCCGCGTTTCGCGGGGCGCCCGCACGATCTTCGCGTGTTCTTGCACGATCCTCCCGCCGGCGGGGAGGAGCGCGTCGGCCCGTGGTGAGATGGGCGCATGTCCCTCGACGAGCTTCGCGACCTGCTGGAACGGCATGCGCGCCCTGACCGCGGCACGGCCGTCGACGGCGTCCGGATCTGCCGGGCCGACCCGGGTGCCGAGCCGGAGTACTCGATGTCCGGCGTGATGCTGGCCGTCATGGCGCAGGGCGGCAAGCGGCTCGCGCTCGGAGAGCGGGTGTACGAGTACGGGGTCGGTCAGTATCTGGTCACCTCGGCCGATCTGCCGGTGACCGGACGCGTCGCACCGGGCGGACGGCAACTCGGCTTCGGGATGACGCTGGAGCCCGCCGTCATCGCGGAGCTGATGCTCCAGGCCGGGCCGGGCGACCTGCCGCGATCGGCTGGGCCGCCCCGCCCGGGGATCATGGTCAGCGAGGCCCCGACGGAACTGATCGACGCGATCGTCCGCCTGCTCCGCGTGCTGGACCGGCCGCGTGACCGCCGGGTGCTGGTCCCCTTGATCAAGCGTGAGATCCTGTGGCTGCTGATGACGGGGGAGCAGGGCGAGGCGGTCCGCCAACTGGGCCTCGCGGACAGCAGCCTGAACCACATCACCCGGGCGGTCGACTGGATCCGGGACAACTACACCGAGGCCTTCAAGGTCGAGGACCTGGCACGTTCTTCCGGGATGAGCGTCTCCGCGTTCCACCGGAACTTCCAGTCGGTGACGGCGATGAGCCCGATCCAGTTCCAGAAGCAGATCCGATTGCAGACGGCGCGGCTCCTGCTGGCCAACCGTCCGCACGATGTGACCGGCGTCGGCCACCGGGTGGGGTACGACAGCCCCTCGCAGTTCAGTCGTGAGTACAAGCGCCAGTTCGGCGTGCCACCGAGCATCGACGCGGCACGCACGCGCGAGCGCGTCGACCACGCGCCCGTCGCCGTGCCCTAGGGCCTGTCGGACGGAACCCAGCCGTCCTCTTCCCGCCGCCGTAAATGGGTTGAGCCCCGGCGGCGTCACCGGGAGGATCGGGGGACACCGATGAGTTCTTCCCGGCGCTGCGGTCTGACCATGTGACCCGCCCCGAGCGGAGGACACTCACATGACGGAAGGCACCATGCTCGCACCCCCCGCGACGCCCGTACTCCCGGCCGCCCGCGTCACCGCCGTGCTGCGGATTCTCGTGCTGTCCACCTTCGTCGTCCTCCTCAACGAGACGATCATGGTCAACGCGATCCCGCGACTCATGCGCGAGTTCGAGGTCACCGCGGCAGCCGCGGGATGGCTGTCCACCTCCTTCATGCTCACCATGGCCGTCGTCATCCCGGTGACGGGCTGGTTCCTCCAGCGCGTGACGACCCGGACCGCCTTCGGCCTCGCCATGACGCTGTTCCTCGCCGGCACGGCTCTGGCCGCGGCCGCGCCCGTCTTTCCCGTGCTGCTGGCAGCCCGGGTCATCCAGGCCGGCGGCACCGCCGTCATGATGCCGCTGCTCATGACGACGCTGATGACCCTCGTGCCCCCGCACGACCGCGGCCGGGTCATGGGCAACATCACCCTCGTCATCTCCGTGGCACCCGCCCTCGGCCCCGCGGCCTCCGGCGTGCTGCTGCAACTGGGGACGTGGCGCCTGCTGTTCCTGGCCGTGCTGCCCATCGCCGGAGCCATGGCCCTCTTCGGCCGGCGCCACCTGGTCAACATCGGCGAGCCGCAGGCCGGTCCCATCGACTGGCCGTCCGTCCCCCTGGCTGCCGTGGGCTTCGGCGCCCTCGTCTACGGCCTGAGCGGGCTCGGTGCCGAGACCTCGGCCCAGGTCCCCGTGCCCCCGGTGGCCACGACCCTGGCCGGCGGCGTGCTGGTAGGCCTGTTCGTGTGGCGACAGCTGGCACTGCAGCGCTCGTCCACGCCGCTCCTGGACCTGCGCACCCTGACGTACCGGCACTTCTCCGTGGCGCTCGGCCTGATGTGCCTGTCCTTCATGGCCCTCATGGGCGGCTTCATCCTGCTGCCGATCTACCTGCAGGAGGTGGCCGGCCTGACCTCGCTGCAGACCGGGCTGCTCCTCATCCCCGGCGGGCTGACCATGGGCCTGCTCGGACCACAGGTCGGAAAGCTCTACGACCGGCTCGGCGCACCGCGCCTTGTCGTACCCGGAGCCGCGCTCACAGCGGTCTGCCTCGCCCTGTTCGCCCTCATGGACGAACAGACCTCGCCGTGGCTGGTGCTCGCCCTCCACGTGGCCCTGAGCGTCGGCATGGCGTTCGTCTTCACCCCCGTCTTCACCTCCGGCCTGTCCGTACTGCCGCCGCACCTCTACCCCCACGGCTCCGCCATCCTGGGCTCGCTCCAGCAGGTCGCGGCCGCCGCCGGTACCGCCCTGGTGATCAGCGTCATGTCGGGACACGCCGCCACGGCAGCGGCCGACGGCGCCGACGCCACCGGTGCCCTGGCGACGGGCATCCGGTGGGGATTCGGAGTCGGCGCCGTGATCGGCGGACTGACCGTGCTGGTCGCGCTGCTGGTCCGTACCCCGCCCGCCCCGCAGCAGCCCGCCGAGCCGAAGGACCAGGACGAGGACGGCACCACGGACAAGGCCGCCCAGGCACCCGCCCACTGACGTCGGCTCACCGCGGACCGGAGCTCGGGGCCGGTCCGCGGTGCCTTCGTCTGTCGAGCGTACGAGTGCGGGCCACCCGCTCGCCGGCCGGGAACCCGGCCCCCACGAATCCGTGTGAACACCCCGTCCCGGAGCGCTCCACCCCGCCCGTGCCCGCCCTCCGCTGTCTCAGGACGGGCGCCCGCCGAACTGCCAGTCGTGCACCTCGATGTCGGCGTACCGGTCCGAGGTCAGGACGGCGCGTGCCGTGTCCGGGTCCGGCGCCCGCACCAGCGCCGCCGTGCCCAGCCAGGTGGCGCCGTCATCGGACAGCAGCGGTCCGTAGGCGATCAGCTCGTCCGGGTCGCCCGGCACCTCGAGGTCGGCGGCCTGTCCCGTGCCGAGTCCGAGCACCAGATAGCGGTTGCCACCCGTCCGGCCGCCGGGGAAGTCCCACATGGTGCGCCCCAGCGTGTTGCGCCACCGGCGCAGCATCACGTCCCGGTAGGCGCCGGCCTGGTAGTTCGGCTCGTCGAACGCGAAGGCGCGGGCCGCGGCGGGACCGGGGAGGTCGACGATGTGCACGCTTCCGGTGAGGGTCTCGCCGTCGTCGGCGAAGGTCGGGCCCCGGGCGATCATCTCCTTCGCGTACTGGTCCATGTAGGACCGATGCTCTTCGTTCAGTTCGTGGCGCAGGGGCAGCGAGCCGGGCCGGTCACGGTGGTAGCAGAGGAACTCCATGCCCTGACGATCTCTTCGAACGGGTGATCAAGTCGAGCGGGTTTCCCGCGAGGGCCCCGCGGCCTGCTGAAGTCGGCGCCGGCGTCGGCCCCTTCCCCCTGAAATCGGCGCCGGCCCCTTCCCCTTCGGCCTGGCCGCCGGCGTACGGGAAGGCGGAACCGGCCCCGACGGGGCGGCCGAGGCCGGTCGGGGCCCGGTGCTGCGGGCCGCTACGGGCGGGCGAGGGGGGAGTCCACCGCTTCCACCGCCGCGACGAGCGGGGCGAGCTCGGCATTCCGCGCGGCCTCGTCGAGCGCCCGGCGCAGGGCGGCGTCGTTGGTCGGCCGGGCCTCCTCCAGGAGCTTCAGGCCGGCCGGCGTGACATCGGTGTAGATGCCGCGGCGATCGGTCGGGCACAGGTACCGGGACAGCAGCCCGCGGTCCTCGAGCCGGCTCACCAGGCGGGTCGTGGCGCTCTGGCTGAGCACCACCGCGTCGGCGACCTGCTTCATCTGCAGGTGGCCGCCTTCGCCGTCGTGCTGCCGGCTGAGCACGTCGAGCAGGGAGTACTCCCGGACGCTCAGGTCGTGCCGGGACTGCAGGGCGCGCTCGATGTGGGTCTCGATCCTGTTGTGGAGGAGGGACAGGGCACCCCATCCACTGGCGAGAGCGGTGAGCGCGGGATCGGTGGCGGTCATGAGGTCCGTGTCTCCTTCCGGGTGTACCTGGATCCAGGATACGGCACGGAAGAAAATATCGGCGAACGGTCATATAAGGCTAGTGCAAGCATCTTGTGCCTGGTCTGCGCCCGAGCCTCCGCCGCTGCGGAAAGGCGGCCGGTACGCGCCGGGGGCCCCTGCGCGCGCGATCACGGCCAGGGCGACGGCCGTGGTCGGTGACCTGGCAGGGATCTCGGGCGGTCGCCTTCCGGGCGAGGACGCGCGGCACGGCGGCCCCGCCTCTCGCCGCGGCCCGACAGTCGCGTGATCCGTCGGACGAGAGGTCCTTGCGCGAGACCGGCCCGCCCGTGCGCCCAGTCGGCGGTCCTACGGGCCCCGTCGCCGAAGGTTCGTCGGAAGCCGGCCCCTACGGCCCGTACAGAGGCAGGAAGCGGATGACCGGTTCCCGTACGGATGCGCGGCACGGACGGCCTGCCGAACGGACCCGGCCTGCTCCATGTCACGGACCGACTCGGTACGGCTCGCCCTCCACGCGCCCTCCGCGCCCCCGTCCTGGCGCACCCGCGCCTCCCCTCCCAAGCCCCGCCGGGCCCGACGGGATCATCACGTCGGGTGAGCATCGGCCGGTTCCTGGCGGGTCGCCGGGCCGCGAAGGGCCCTGCAGTCGATCATGGGCGCGGTGGCCGGAGAAACGCCTCACGGGATGCCTGCCGCCGTACCGCCCGCTCGCACCGAACGCGACCGACACCCCGACGTGCGTGAGCGCGCCGACGCGCCCTCGTGTCCGCCGGAGCGATCCAGCGGACGGACCCCCCCAAGACCCTGGCCCGACCGACAGCTCCCCCGAGCGAAAGAAGACCCGACGTGACACTCCCGCGAACCGAGCTCCAAGCCGACCCCACCACCCCCAAGGCCCGCATCTACGCGATGCTGGACACGGACGGGGACGGAATCGCCTCCAGGCACGACTACTTCGTCCGCATCGATCGGGCCCAGCGGGCGACCGGACGCGGTGACGACGACCCCCTGGTCATCGCCGCCCGCGCCACGGGCGAACAGGCCTGGGCCGCGATGGACGCCAACGGCGACGGCGTGATGACCTACGAGGAGTACATCGCCTGGGTGGACGCCGAGAAGTTCGACAACATCTGCCAGTACGCCCTGGGCGCACTGTTCGACCTCGCCGACGCCGACCAGGACGGCGCTCTGGACCGCTCTCAGTTCACGGCGCTGCGCCAGGCACTGGGCAATCGGGCCGACAACGCCGACGCGGCGTTCGACGCACTGGACGGCGACGGCGACGGACTCGTCAGCCGCGCCGAGTACCTGGCATCGATCCGCGCGTACGTCACGGGCGAGGACTCTCCCATGGGCGCCGCCCTTTACTGAGTCCTGTGCCGAGCGGGGTGTCCGGGGCGCAGGGGCGGGCAACACGGCGCCGGGGGCGGGGGCGGTCCGGACGTCCGGATCCTAGGGGTCCCGCGTGGCCTCGACGGCGGCGGACAACAGATCGGCGAGATCGTCGACGACGGGGTGCGGGACGCGCGGACGGGTGACGGCGAGGACCTCCCGCTCCGGGCGCTCGTCCACGGGAAGGTCTTCGACGCGGGTGAGCGGCCGCGCCGGGTCGTGCCAGCCGCGGACGACGGAGGCCGGTACGAGGCCGACCGCCAGTCCCTGGGCGATCAGCGCGAGCGCGGTGTGGTAGTCGTCCGTCTCGTACCGCACGGCCGGGTCGAGGCCGGTGCGATGGGCCCATCGCTGCAGCAGGCGCCGGTCGGCGGTCCCCACGTGCCCGGCCGCCCAGTCGGCTTCGCGACAGTCGTCGAGCGTGGCGGTGCCGGTGCCGCGTGCTGCCATCAGCCACAGGGGCTCCCTGCCGAGCCCGCGAATCCGGAGATCGGCCGCGCTGGGAGGGTCCTCGGGCAGGTAGCGGTAGGCCAGCAGCAGATCGATCTCCCCGGACCGCAGGCCCCGCAGACCGTGCACGGGCTCGGTCTCCGTGACGTGGAGGACGACGTCCGGATGGGCCCGGCGCAGCCTGGCCAGCGCGTTGGGGAGCAGCCGTCCGGCCGCGGTCGCGTAGACGCCGATGCTCAGCTCCGGCGCTCCGGACCGGGCGATGTCGTCGGCCAGACGCTGGAAGTCCGCCGTGGCGGCCAGGACGCGGGCGGCCGCGTCGGCCAGCGCGCGGCCGCCCGCGGTCGGGGTGACCCCGCCGCCCGGGCGGCGCGAGAGCAGCTCCGTCCCCACCTGCTGCTCCAGCCGGGCGATGTGCTGGGACACCGCCGAGGGGACGTAGCCCAGCGAGGCCGCCGCGGTGCTCATCGACCCGTGCCGCATCACCTCGAGCAGGGTTCGCAGCAGCCGGGGATCGACGCTGTTCATGATTCGTGAAAGCTCGCTTTCTTGATCGTCGCTTCCCATGATGCCCGGCCGGGGCGAGGCTGTGCCCATGGACAAGAACACGGAGCGGGACGTCCGGGTACCGGTCGCCGTGGTGACCGGCGTGGCCCAGGGCATCGGCCGACGAGTGGCCGAAGCGCTGGCAGGCGAGGGGTACGCCCTGGTGCTGGCCGACCTGAAGGAACCGACGGAGACCCTGGCGGCGGTACGGGAGACCGGCGCGGAGGCGTGCGCGGTGGTCGGCGACGTGGCCTCGGAGGACCACGTGGCCGAACTCGCCGAGCAGGTGCGCGAACGCTTCGGCCGGGTCGACGTACTCGTGAACAACGCGGGCGTCTCGCTGCTCACCCCGGCCGAGGACACCACCGCCGAACAGTGGCGGCGCGTCCTGGAGGTCAACCTCACCGGCCCCTTCCTGCTGTGCCGGGCCCTGGGGAAGCTGATGCTGGACGCGGGCGGCGGCTCGATCGTCAACGTCGCCTCGATCGCGGGGCTGCACGGGATCGCGGACCGGGCCGCGTACAACGCGAGCAAGCACGGTCTCATCGGCCTGACCCGGACCCTGGCCGCGGAGTGGGGCGGGCGCGGGATCCGCGTCAACGCCGTGTGTCCCGGCTGGGTCAAGACCGAGATGGACGCCGAGGACCAGGCCTCCGGCGGCTACACCGACGCCGACATCGTCGAGCGGGTGCCCATGGCCCGGTTCGCCGCACCCGAGGACATCGCCCAGGCCGTCGCCTTCCTGGCCGACCCCGCCCGCAGCGGCTTCGTCAACGGCGTCGCGATGCCGGTGGACGGGGGCTGGACCGCGGACGCGAGCTGGAACTCGCTCCGGACGCGGAAGCGCTGAGGGCGAGTCGTGATGCGCGTCACCGTCCGGGCGCTTCGGGTCGGACATGCGCGATCATGATCGGATGGACGCCCGTTTCCCCGGCATCGCAGAGCTGACCGAAGTCCCGCCCGTGGCGGTCGTGGTCGACGTCATGCGCGCTTTCACGGTGGCTGCCTGGGCCTTCGCCCGGGGGGCGGAGAAGATCGTCCTCGCCGAGTCGCCGGACGAAGCCCTGGCGCTCAAGGCTCGCCATCCGGGATGGGTCGCCCTCAAGGACGGCCCGCCGGCGCCCGGGTTCGACGCGGTCAACTCGCCGGGCCTGCTGCGGTCCGTCGACCTCGGCGGGCGGACCGTCGTGCAGAAGACCACGGCGGGGACGGTCGGCGCCCTCGCGGTCAAGGACGCGCCGCTGGTGCTGTGCGCGAGCTTCGTGGTGGCGGAGGCGACGGCCCGGCTCCTGCGGACGCGCGGGTGCGACAACGTCACGTTCGTGGTCACGGGCGAGAACGGGCAGGCCGACGAGGATCTGGCGTGCGCTCAGTACATCGCCCGCAGGGCCGCCGGGGACGGGGTGGACGCGGCCGGGTTCCTCGGCCGCGCCGGCCGGTCGCGTGCCGCTGCCGAGCTGGTCCAGGGCGTGCGCAGAGGAGCCCACCCCGATGACGTCGCCCTCTGTCTCGAACTCGACCGGTTCCCCTTCGCCATGGTGGCGGCCCCGGAGGACTCGCTCATGGTCCTGCGTTCCTGCGCCGTGCCCTCGCCGGCCGGCGAGGCTCCCACCTGACCGCCGATGAGGCCGGACTCCCGCGCGACGGTCCACGACGCCGTGTGTCAGTACCGCCTGCCAGGATGCACGGACGACCTCCACCGGCCACTCGTCCACCGACCACGACGACCGGCCGCGTGCCCGACCGGTCAGCTGCAAGGTGCCGCTCTTCCTCACCGTCACCCGGATCAGTGGTGAGGGCGAACACACCGACGTCTCGCTCTGGTACCTCTTCGACGCCGACACCATCACTTCCTATGACGAGGACGAGTTCGACGCGATCCGGTGGTTGACCGTCGAGCAGGTGATCGAGGAACCGGGTGAATCGCTCGACCCCCATGTGCACCGCTTCACCCACAAGCTGCGGCACGCCCGGGCCGCAAGGCACGACGGACGGCCTCGCCGGCGGCACGACGGACGGCCTCGCCGGTGATCCGCGGTCTCGCCCCCCCCTGCGCGTGCCGGACCGACGCCCGACCGGGCCGGAACTCGTCACGTCCGCGGAAGGAACCCCGGGCCGTCCCGAACGCGTTCACGGCCGACGGATAGATTGCCGATCGACGAAAGAACCGATCGGAGAGCCGTGTGAGCGTCGTACTGTCCGTGGACTCGACCGAGGTCCTGCCCGCCCTGAGACTGCGCGCCTGGCAGCTCGACGACGCCGAGGCCCTCGTGGCCGCGCATCGGGACCCCGCCCTGCGCCGCTGGCTCACGACCGTGATCGACGGCGAGGCCGACGCCCGCCGTTGGATCGACGGCCAGCGCCAGGGCTGGGCCGCCGGGACCCGCTTCGGCTTCGCCGTCCTGGCGGACGACGGCGCGGGCTTCGGCCCGCCGGTCGGCCATGTGGGCGTGAGGCTCAACGACGACGGCGCCGCGGAAGTGGGCTACTGGACAGCGGCCGAGGCGCGTGGACGGGGCCTGGCGTCCCGCGCCCTGGAGGCGGCCGTCCGGTGGGTCCTGACCGAGGGGTCCGCACTGCCGGTGGCGCGGCTCGAGCTCTTCCACGCGGTGGACAACTCCGCGTCGTGCCGCGTGGCCGATCGATGCGGCTTCGACCTCGAAGCGGTCCTGCCCGCCCAGCCTCCCGTGTTCCCGACCGAGGGGCATCTGCACGTCCGCGGCAAGTCCGTCCGGTCCTGAGGAACGCGGCAGCCCCCGACTCGGCGCTCAACGCCACCCGGAAGCGGCACCCGCCGCACTGCTCGTCGTACCACTCGCCCCGATGATCGGGAGTTCCGGTCGGCCGGTTGAGCAGCCGCAGCCGCCGCTCGCGCACTTCGTGGTTGCAACCGCGGTCGTCGCCCGTCCAGGGCCCGCCTGCCTTCATCCGTCCTCCGCCCCGCCCCGTCACCCCGGGAACGCCGGTGCCAGCGCCGCCGTCATCAGGCGCTTCGGGACTCGGCGAGCGCGGTCTCCCGCGGGGTGGCGAGGCCGAGGGCGTACTCGTGCCAGGGCGCGTCGGCGGGGGCGCCCGCGACGCGTTTCTTGTAGACGACCCGGGTCTCGTCGGGGGAGAGGGAGGGGCACTCGACGTTCTGGTGGAGCGTGGTGACGGTGCGGGCCCCAGGCCATGCTGCGGAAGACGATCCGGCGGCCGGCGCCGGTCGCGAGCGGGACCGGCCCGGGCGCGACCGCGGGGCCACCCGTCCGCGGGCGGTCCTTCTCGGCGGCCCGGCCGGCCGCGTGCAGCAGCGACGCGGCGGCCACACCGCCGAGGAGGGCGATCGCCGCGAGCAGGACGAACAGTTTGCCGGGCAGGTTCGTACGGGTGATTCCTCCGAAGCCGTGCCAGAGGGCCGGGGCGGCCCGCGCCGGGCGCGGCCCGCCTCCTGGTGGCACGCTGAAAGGAGGAGGATCCGCGCCGCCGAGCCCCGGGAGGATCGGATGGGACGTGACGTCCCTGCCCTGACGTTCACCCGTGACGACCGTCGCCGTTTCCGTGACAGGACGCACGCCTCCCTCGACGTCTTCGCCCGGATGCTGCGCGAGGCGCGTTTCGACGCGGACTGGCCGCGGGTCGGCCTCGAGATCGAGCTGAACCTCGTCGACGGGACCGCCAGACCCGCCATGCGCAGCACCGAAGTCCTGGAGGCCATCGCCGACCCCGCCTGGTCGAGCGAGCTGGGCCGGTTCAACCTGGAGATCAACATCCCGCCCCGCCGTCTCACCGAGGGCGGCCCCGACACCTGGGAAGAGGAGATCCGCAACGCCCTGAACCACGCCGAGGAGAAGGCCGCCTCCATCGGCGCGCACCTGGTCATGATCGGGACCCTTCCGACGCTCGAACGCGAGGACGTGAACCGCGGCGCGCTCTCCGAGAACCCGCGCTACCACCTCCTCAACGACCAGATCTTCGCGGCACGGGGCGAGGACCTCCTCATCGAGATCGACGGGGTGGAACGGCTGCGGACCTACGCGGACACCATCACGCCCGAAGCGGCCTGCACCAGCACCCAGTTCCACCTCCAGGTCGCGCCCGAACAGTTCGCCGCGTACTGGAACGCCGCGCAGGCCATCGCCGGCGTCCAGGTCGCGCTGGCCGCGAACTCGCCCTTCCTCTTCGGCAGGGAACTGTGGAGCGAGACCCGCATCCCGCTGTTCGAGCAGACCACGGACACCCGGCCTGACGAGATCAAGGTCCAGGGGGTGCGGCCCCGCGTGTGGTTCGGCGAGCGCTGGATCACCAGCGTCTTCGACCTCTTCGAGGAGAACACCCGCTACTTCCCGGCGCTCCTGCCGCTCTGCGAGGACGAGGACCCCGAGGAGACCCTCGACCGCGGCGAGATCCCGCATCTGGCCGAACTCACCCTCCACAACGGCACGGTCTACCGCTGGAACCGCCCCGTCTACGCGGTCGTCGACGGGGTCCCGCACCTCCGCGTCGAGAACCGGGTGCTGCCCGCCGGGCCGACCGTGGCCGACGTGATGTCGAACGGCGCCTTCTACTACGGTCTCGTCCGCGCCCTGGTCGACGAGGACCGGCCGGTGTGGACCCGGATGTCCTTCGCGGCCGCCGAGGAGAACCTGCACACGGCGGCACGACGCGGCATCGACGCCGAACTCTTCTGGCCCGGCACGGGCCAGGTTCCCGCCACCGAACTGGTCCTGCGCCGGCTCCTCCCGCTCGCCCACCGGGGCCTGGAAGCCCTGGGACTGGACACGCAGTGGCGTGAACCGCTGCTCGGCATCGTCGAACAGCGCTGCGTCGCCGCCCGCAACGGCGCCGTGTGGCAGGCGGAGACGTTCCACCACCTCCACGACGTCGTCCACCTCGACCGGTCCGCGGCCCTGCGCCGTATGACCGGCCAGTACATCGACTTCATGCACCTCAACGCCCCGGCCCACACCTGGCCGGTGGAGTGACCGGCGCGGGCCGCGGCCGCCCGGTCAGCCGCCGATCCGTGCGAGGACGCTCGGACCGAGGTGCTCGGCGACGACGCTCAGCGCGGCCTTGACCTCGTCCAGTCGCGAGGGGTCCTCCAGTACGAGTGCGAGAACGCCGTCGACGTCGGCGGAGCGGACCTCCGCGACGCGGGGGGAGGTGGTCCGTGAGGGGGTGATGAGGGTGCGCCGGCGGTCGGACGGGTCGGTGCGGGACTCGACCGCGCCGGCTTCGCGCAGGCGGGCGACACAGGCGGAGACCTTGCTCTGGGGGAACCCCGTCCTCGCCGCGATGTCCTTGACGGAGGTGCCGGGATGCGCCTTGACGTCGGCCGCGACGATGATCACCGACTGCGTGCTCGTTCCGTGGGCGCCGATGCCCCCGGTGGGGATGGAGGCCTCGCCGAGCTTCATCAGGGTACGGCCCAGCAGGGCCAGATCCATGCCGTTCATCAGCACAAGGTACATCGTCCAAGATGCATCCCTAGAGATGCATCGGTCTTGATGCATCGGAAGTGATGGATTAATGTGGAGTCACCACCCGGCGAAGGAGAACCCATGCCGACCACCGGCCTGCTGCCCGTCGACGGCGCCACCCTCTACTTCGAGCGGCGCGGAACCGGCCCGCTCCTGCTCATCGCGCAGAGCGGCGAAGGCGACGCCCGGCGCACCACCGACCTCGTCGACGCCCTGGCCGACGACTTCACCCTGATCACCTACGACCGCCGGGGCCTGTCCCGCAGCACCCTCGACGACCCCGCCCGGCCGGTGGCCATGGCCGACCACGCCGACGACGCCCACCGTCTCCTGGCGCACGTGGCCGACGGCCCCGCCCTCATGCTCGGCTGCAGCTTCGGCGCGGTGATCGGACTGCACCTGGCCGCCGAGCACGGCGACCAACTCGACACCCTGATCGCCCACGAGCCCGTGGCCCCCTGGCTGCTCGACGCGGAAGCCGACTCCCACCGCCGCGAACTGGCCGGACTGCAGGACCTGTTCGCCACGGGCGGGCTGTCCGCGGCCCTCCCGGCCATCGCCAGGTCCCTCGGCATCGACCCGGCCCACCCCGACACCGAGCCCGACCTGACCCCGCAGCCGATGGACGAACAGCGCCGGAGCAACTTCGTCCGCTTCATCACCGACGAGTTCACCACGCTGCGCACCGACCCCGGCTGCCGCGACCGCCTCGGCGACACCGCGACCCGCATCCTGCCGGCCACCGGGCGTACCACCCCGACGACGGTCTTCGACCACCAGGCGGCGCACCGCCTGGCCGCGCTGCTCGACCGGCCGGTCATCGGCTTCCCCGGCGGGCACAACGGCAACACCACGCACCCGCGGGCCTGGGCGGCACGGCTCCGCACCACCCTGCGCGCACACATCCGGTGACGACCCCTCGGGTTCGGCGGCCGTCGTCCGCCTTGGGGAAGGAGCGGGTTCTCAGAGACGGCTTTTCAGTTCTCAGAGGCGGCCCTCCAGGAACTCCCGGAGCCCGACGCTCGTGGCCCCCGTACCCTGTGCCACCGCCTGCCCGTCCTTCAGCAGGACGTAGGACGAGGCTCCGGTGATCCCGTACCGCTCGGTTGCGGCCGGACAGCGCGTGATGTCGATGCGGACGGCCGTCAGACGGCCCGCGTACTCGTCGGCGATGGCGCCGACGACGAGGTCCATCGCCCGGCTGGGCTCGATCGCCTTGGGCCACGTTCCGATGAAGTACGCGAGGACCGGGCCTTCGCTCATCCTGAGGATGAAATCGAATTCCGCGTCCTCACGGGGGCGGTGAACCCGCTTCGCCATGGAAGCTCCTGCTCTCGCTCTTCGTCTTTCCCGCCCATCATCTCCCGCGCGGCGCGGCGACCGGTCACGGAGCACGCCACGCGCGCCGGACCGCCCCGGCAACGTGCCGCGTGCCGCGTGCCGTCCGACGACGCACACGGTCTGGAGCTGCGGCACGCGTCCGCACCGGCAGCTCAGCCCGCCGTGCGAGACGTCACCGAGGGCAGGTAGCGCGGCGCGCGCCGGGCGTCGAGCCGCTGCTCGACCGCGGCACCCAGCGACAGCAGTTCGGCGTCCTGGTGGTCGCCGGTCGTCGGGAGCAGGCCGACCGGCAGTTCGCCGACGAATCCGGCGGGTACGGACAGCGACGGGCAGCCGGCGACGGCGGCCGGGGTGGAAGACGGGATCACGTCGTTGTCGCCCCGCACGCGGTCGGTCGTCCAGGCGGGCGGGTTCGTCGGAGAGGCGATGGCGTCCAGGCCGTGGGCGGCCATGGTCTCGTCGACGGAACGCCGGGACAGGTCCTTCAGCTCGGCGCGCATGGCCCGATGGCACGGGTCCGTGGTCGACGGCGCGGCGAGGGCCTGCTCGAACAGTTCCTGGCCGGCGAAGCAGGATCGTTCGGCCGGGTGCGTACGGTTGAACTCGATCAGGCCGGCGAGGTCGCGGGGCCCGTTGCGGGAGGCCAGGTAGGCGTCGATGTCCCGGTGGAACTCGCTCAGCAGGGCGGGGAACTCGAGTTCGGCGAGCCTGGCCTGGTACGGGGGCGTCACCTCGACGACCTGGGCACCGGCTGCGCGAAGCCGTGCCGCGGTCCGGGTCATCAGGGCGTCCACGTCGGTGCCGAGCGAGGGAAGCCGCCACAGGCCGATCCGCTTGCCGCGCAGGGAACCGGGGCGCGCGAGCGCCTCCGGGAAGCCGAGGGCACTGCCGGCGTCCGCGGCGTCGTGACCGCTGAGCACCGAGAAGGTGATCACCGTGTCGACGACGTTGCGTGCCAGGGGGCCGGCCGTGTCCTGCTCGGCGGAGACGGGGACGACGCCCGACTGGCTCACCAGTCCGAGGCCGGGCTTGTGGCCGACGACCCCGTTCATGCCGGCCGGACACACGATGGAGCCGTCCGTCTCGGTGCCGATGGCCACCTGCGCCAACGAAGCGGCGACGGCGGCGGCCGAACCGGAGGACGATCCGCACGGATTGCGGTCCAGGACGTAGGGGTTGTGCGTCTGCCCGTCGACCGCCGACCAGCCCGATGTCGGTTTCGCCGCGCGGAGGAAACCCCGCCGGCCGACCGGAGCCGACCGGACGGGCGCGACTCGCCATGACCGAACCCGCCCTCCCCTTCTCGTCCTGTAGGGCCGCCCACGCACACGAAGTCAAGCAACCGGGCATCCGTGAAAGGACGTTCGGACCGATGACGGCGACCGTCGGCGGTTTCAGCGGCTGTGGGCCGGTGAAGGACATGTCTGGTGTCCGGGGAAACAAGGGGCGCCGTTGGGCGAACGAGGGGCTGGTGACCTGCCGTGTCGGATCGTGAAGCAGGGGTCGGCTACACCGAGACCCCCGATCGGGAAGTACGCGGCCTGCGCATGCGGCACTGCCGGCTGTGGACAGCGGAGGGCGCACCGGTCGCCGAGTTGGAGGCGCTCTCCTTTCGACTCCGCTTCGGTGCCGTGGCCGTTTCCGCGGAAGGCGTGGGCGGGGTGGAGACGCAGCCCGAGTTCCGGCGCCAGGGGCACATGGGCAGGCTCCTCCGTCAAGCGCTGACCGGTATGGCGACGAGGGTGGACGTCGCCTTCGTGTCCGACGGCATCGAGGGGGTGTACGAGCGGTTCGGCTTCGTCGGAGCCGTCGCCGAAGGACATCTGGTCGTCCCCGTACGCAACGTCGAACAGGCCACGGGAGTCGAACCGGGTACGGCCGTCCCCGGCATCCGCGACGGCTCGCCGGCCGACCTCCCCGCCATCGTCCACCTGTACAACACCGCGCACGCCCAGCGCCCCTGGACCCATGCACGCCCCCCGGACTGGAACCGGCTCGTCCCCCGGACCACGTGGAAGCCCGGGTCGCGGACCCTGGTCCTGCAGAGGGGCAGCGCCACCGTCGGCTACGCGGTGCTGGAGGGCCGGGCCTTCGGCGACCCCCTGGGGACGACGACCGTGGACGAACTGGTGGCCGAGAACGCCACCGCGACCGGCCGACTGCTCGCGGCCGTCGCCCGACTCTGCTGGCAACGACGCCTGAGCGCCTTCACCGTACGCGAGCCGGCCGACAGCCTCACCGGACGAGTGGCACGTCAGATGGGCTGCACGTACCAGCAGGGATTCCCGCCGAGCGGCGGGATGATGGCCGCCGTCCTGAACCGCTCGTCCCTCGTGCGGACCCTCGAACCGGAACTACGACGCCGGGCCGCCTCCCGACAGCCCGACACCGACCACGGCGAATCGCTCGACGCGCTTCGGCGCGGCGAGCTGATCCCCGACGACAAGGCGCTCATCCGGCTGCTGCTCGGCTACTGGTCCGTCGAGGACGCATCCGCGCAGGGCACGCCGATCCCGGACCGGTACCAGGACCTCTGCACGGCCTGGTTCCCCGGAGGCGGCAGCCCGTCCCTGCCCACTCCCTACGCGCACCGCCTGGATCGGTACTAGGCAGTGTCGTCGAGCGTCACGCCCACATCAGGAGCGAGGCGAGGGCGGCGGCGGCTTCGTGGGACTGGGCCGTCTTGTCGTACCGGGTGGCGATCCCGCGCCACTGCTTCAGGCGGTTGAAGCACCGTTCCACGAGGCTGCGGCACTTGTAGACCTGCTCGTCGAAGATCGGCGGGCGGCCGCCGCGCCGGGCCCGGTCACGGACCTGGTCGAGCTGCGCGGGATGGGGCCTGGCTGTCCGGCGACACGCTGGTCCGCAGCCGCTTCGGCGCGGTGAGCGGGTTCGATGCCGCCACCGGCGAGCGGAGCCGGGAGCACGTGCCGCCCGGCCGCTCGGTGGTCTGCCACGCCACGGCCGACACCGTCCGCTCGGTCCTGGTCCTCATCCACGACGGGGACGGCGCCTCCTCCCCGGCCGAGGGCACGTCCTGCACCACCGCCGTCGGCATCGACATGAAGGACGGACGCGAGCTCTGGCAGGCCCCGATCAGCCGGCCCGAGCCGCCCCGCTTCCAGGACTCCTCGGTGTCCGCCGGCGGCGGCGTTGCCGTGCTCCTCCAGAAGGACGAGCTGCGTGCCGTGGACGTGCGCACCGGAAGGCCCCGCTGGAAGGCGGCCCTGCCGAAGGACCGCGTCCCGGGCCGGACGGCGGCGGGCGAACGACAGATCGCCGCCCTCCTCGCCTGCGGCGGCGACGACAACCCCTGGGACGAGAAGGTGGCGGAGGACGCCGAACCGCACACCGCCGCTTTCGATCCGGCCACCGGGGCGCTCAAGTGGTCCACCCCGCTCGGGGGGCCGACAGGCCATCGGCTGCAACGCCTCCGCGGCCTTCGTGTCGGATCGGGCCGGATCCGGGAAGCGCACGCCATGACGGGCTCGGGCCGTCAGCGGGACGCCATGACCACGACCCTGGACACCTGGGCTCGGGCGCCTGCCCGGGGGACGAGCAGGGCCTGATCGTCGCCGTGAGCAGGCACGGGGAGAACCTGCCCGCCCGCGCCCGCCCTCCGGACAACGACGACGACGTCGCCCTCCTGGCCATCCGGCACACCACGAGCCCATGACCGGTACGTACGCGCCGGCGATCGAGGAGCCGGCGACGGACCAGTGGAAGCACCGGACCGCCCCGAACGCCGCCGGTCCGATGAACGCCATCGGCGTGTTCGCTCCGCCCCCTGCCCGGGAACACAGGCCGGGGAGGCGGACTCGCTTTCGCGCGCGACCGTCGACTCCGGGGGTGTGAGGCTCCGTCGAGGTCGGGGATCGTCTTCGCGTGACCGTCAACTCCGCAGGTGCGAAGCCCCGTTGAGGTCGAGGATCGTGCCGGAGGACCATTCGGCGGCGGGGGAGGCGAGCCAGAGCACCGCCGCCGCGATCTCCTCGGCCGAGCCGACCCGGCCGAACGGACTCTGCTCCCGGATCGACTCGCCCTCGGGTCCTTCCAGACGCGGTGCGACGCGCTCGGTCGCGAAGAAGCCGGGGGCGACCGAGGCGACGGCAATCCCGTGAGGGGCGAGCGAGACCGCGAGCGACTGACCCAGCGAGTGCACGGCGGCCTTCGTCGCCCCGTACGCCGGATGGTCGGGTTCACCCCGGAAGGCGCCGCGGGAGCCGATGTTCACGATCCGGCCTCCCGTACCCTGCTCGATCATGAGCCGGGCGGCGAGATGACTCAGGTTCGCGGTGGCGAGCAGGTTGACCGCCACGTGTTGCTGCCACACCGCCACCCACTCCTCGTACGGGGTCTCCGCCAGAGGGTGGCGGATGTTCACCGCCGCGTTGTTCACCAGGACGTCGATCCCGCCGAGACCCTCCGCCGCCATGTCCATCACGGAAGCCGCCTGCACCGGGTTCGCGAGGTCGCCGCCGACCAGCACATGTCCCGTGCCGGTGAGGGACTTCAAGGTCACGCGAGCCTCCTCGGCGCGTGAACCGAAGTGGACGGCGACCCGGTCGCCGTTGGCCGCGAACGCCTGGGCCACCGCACGCCCGAGGCCGCGTGACGCGCCACTGACGAGGACGCGCCTGCCCGATGCGGGCAGATTCATGAAGATTCCTTTCGAACCGCGACGAAGGAGGAGACCGCAACTCCCCGCCGCTCCCTGAACGTTCGGTCGGACCTTCCGCACGCCGGTGACGATGCAGCTCAGCCGGGTACGTAGGTCGTCGGTCCCCCGAAGCGTATGAGATCTGCGGGGCGTGCTTGTCGCCGCCGGCACCGAAGGCGGTGCCCGGGACGACGGCGATGCGCTGTTCCTTCGGCAGGTGCGCCGCTCCCCACGCACGCGGAGACGATCCCGGGGATACGGGGCGGACCGCGGCCGGCTCTCCCCGATCTCCTCCGGGCGGCGTCGTGCGCATCACCGGAACGAGTGGTGCGCACATCGATGTCGAGGCCGGTCACGACCCCGCCCGTGTGCGGAACGAGGCCTGCGGCGGTACGCCGAACATGACGGCCGCCCCCTCCTCCCGCGAACCTCCTCCCGGGGACGAAGCCGGGGCCTGTTCACCCCCTCGCGGACGCGACGGCGAATGATCGACATGTGGGTAACCTGACCCGCATGCTTTACGGGAGGGATGCCGAGCGATCGGTCATGAGCAGACTGCTTGAGGACGCCGGTGCCGGGACCAGCGGTGTCCTGGTGGTCCGGGGCGAACCGGGCATCGGCAAGACGGCGTTGCTGGACGCTTTCGCGGTCCGGGACGACATGCTGGTTCTGCGGGGCGTGGGGATCGAGTCGGAGGCCGAATTACCTTTCGGCGGACTGCACCTGCTGCTGCGCCCGGTCCTGGCGGCCCAGCTGCGGAATCTGCCCGAACCCCAACGCCAGGCGCTGGAAGGAGCGTTCGGACTGACGCTCGGGGTGTACGCGGACCGCATGATGGTCGGGCTCGCCGTGCTGACCCTCTTGTCGGAGCTGGCCGAGGGCGCCCCCGTGCTGTGCCTGGTCGACGATGCCCAATGGCTGGACCGGCCTTCGGCCGAGGCGCTGCTGTTCGCCGCCAGGCGACTGGGCGCCGAGGGCGTCGCGATGGTGTTCGCGGTCCGTGACGGCGAGGCCCCCTTCCCCACCCCCGGACTGCCGGAGCTGCGACTGGCGGGGCTGTCCTGCGAAGCGGCCGCCGCACTGGTCGACGCGTGCGAGGGAGACCTGGCCTCGGAGGTACGCCGTCGGGTCCTCGCCGAGGCAGGGGGCAACCCCCTCGCCCTCATCGAACTCCCCACCGCGCTGGCCACGTCCGCCCCGGGGCCCGCGCTCCCGCTCACCAACCGGCTGCAGCTGGCCTTCCACGCACAGGCCGGCAGGCTGCCCGAGGCGAGCCGGACCCTGCTCCTGGTGGCCGCCGCCGACGACACCGGCGACCTGGGCCTGCTGTTGCGGGCCGCGGAGTCGATGGGTGCGGGCGTCGGCGATCTGCCCGCCGTGGAGGAGGCGGGTCTGCTGCGCTTCGACGGCCGGCAGGTGACCTTCCGGCACCCGCTGGTACGGGCCGCGGTGTACCAGGGCACCCCCCTCGACCGACGGCTGCGCGCGCACCGGGCGCTGGCGGACGTACTGACCGATCCCGATCAGGCCGACCGACGGGCCTGGCACCTGGCCTCGGCCGCCACCGGACCCGACGCCGGCATAGCCGCCGAACTGGAGCGCACCGCCTCCCTGGCGGCGGAACGCAAGGGGTACGCGGCGTCCGCCGCGGCCTACGAGCGAGCGGCACAGCTGGCGGCCACGGCCGAGGCGCGCACCCGCCTGCTCACGCTGGCCGCCGAGACCGCCCTGGAGTCCGGCGCCCTCGCCCGGGCCCAGGCGCTGGCGGAGCGGGTCACCGATCCGGTGGCCCGCCGCGGCCTGGTCCGGGTCCGGGCCGCGGCCGCGGCCGGGCAGGGCTTCCTCCGCCAAGCCCATGCCCTGCAGCTGGCGGAGGCGACGAGGCTCGCCGAGTGCGACCCCGTCGGGGCGGTCGAGGTGATGATGGACGCGCTGCACACCACCTGGTTCTCGGGAGAGCGTGACCTCGCCACCGTGACGGCGGCCCAGCTGGGGGCGCTCCGCCCGCCCGCCGGTCATCCCGCCTGGTCGGTCCTGCGGCTCCAGCGCTGGTTGACGGCTCTGGCGCTCGGCCGCTCCGACGAGCGTCCGCCCGACCTGGCGGAGGTCTTCGCCCAGGCGGCCGCCGCGCGGGCGCACGAGGCCAGGGACGTCCTGATGATCTGCGGCATCGGCCTGATGGGCGGCCTGGACACGGAAGCGGAGAGCCTGGCATCGGGCATCGTGTCCGCGGCACGGACCGCGGGCAAGGTCGGCGTCCTGCCCGCGGCCCTGTACTACGCGGCGATCTCCCGGACGTTCCTGGGCCGCTACCGCGACGCCGCGACCAGCGCCGCGGAGGCGCTCGACATCGCCGAGGACACCGGGCAGTCGCATTGGGTCAGTCACGCGCAGGGAGTGACGGCCTATCTGGCGGCGATCGAGGGCGACGAGCAGCGCTGCCGCGACCTGGCCCAGTCGGCCCTGACCGACCCCGGCACGGGCGCCCGTCCGGCGGGGCTGCACAGGGCCAGGTGGGCGCTGGGCCTGCTCGACCTCGGCCACGGCAGGGTGAAGGAGGCCCTGGACCACCTGTCGGTGCTGTACCACGGTCCGGCCCGGCACCAGCTGCCGGCCGAACGCAGCCTGCCCGACCTGGTCGAGGCCGCGGTACGGCTGGGGGAACTCGACCTCGCGACAGGGGCGTTCGGACGTCTGACGGACCTGGCGCGACGGATCCCGGCACCCTCGATCGAAGCGCTCCTGCACCGCTGCGGGGCCCTGCTGGACCCCGACGACGACACCTTCGCCCTGTCGTTGCGGTTGCACGAGCGCGACAGCCGCCCCTTCGAACACGCCCGTACGCAGCTGCTGTACGGCGAGTGGCTGCGCCGCGGCCGCCGCAAGTCCGAGGCGCGGACGCAGCTGGCCGCGGCCCTGGAGACCTTCGACCTGATCGGCGCCCGGTCCTGGGCCGACCGCGCCCAGTCCGAACTCGAGGCCACCGGCGTGGCCGCGACGACTCCGCGTCGCGGTCCCGGCGTACTGTCCCTGCTCACCCCGCAGGAGCTGCACATCGTCACGCTGGCAGCCGACGGCATGTCGAACAAGGACATAGCCGCCCAGCTGTTCATCAGCCCCAGGACGGTCGGACACCATCTCTACCGGGCCTACCCCAAGCTGGGCGTGGCCTCGCGCCACGAACTGTCCGACGCCATCGCCGCCCACCAGTAGGCGATGACTGATACGGCGGCCCCCGCCGGTCATCGGGACAAGTAACGCGCGCCGATTCCGCGGGCGGGGCGGCTCCCTAGCGTGGAGACCACCCCGACCCGAGGAGCTTTTCCTTGTCCCAGCAGATCCATGTCGCCCCCGTCGCCTGGCTGTCGGCCGAACAGACCGCAGCCTGGCACGCCGTGGTCAGCGCCGCCGTCGAGCGCGACCTTCCGGGCCGCCCGTCGCCGAGTCCCAAGCAGGTGCATGCCCAACTCACCACGGCGGGCCTGGACAGCCGCAGGCTCTTCTGGCTGGCCACCGAGACCGACGGCAGCGTCGTCGGCGTGGCGGCGTTGCGCCTGTTCGATTCGGCGGGCCAAGGCCACCTGGCCGAGCTGGAGCTGCACGTCCACCCCGACGCCCGGCGCCGCGGTGCGGGCACGCAGCTGCTGTCCGCGGCCGCCTTCGCCGCCCAGGTGGAGCAGCGCCGCAGCCTGCTGACCTCGGCCATCGACGGCACCGCCGGCGATGCCTTCTGCGCCGGCCGCTCGTTCCAGCGGGTGCTGACCCTCCACCAGCTCGTCCTGCCCCTCGCCGAGGCGGACGACTCCGCGGCCGACGCCGAGCACCCCGGCTACGAACTGGCCGGCTGGACCGGCACCGTCCCCGACCACCTCGCCACCACCTTCGCCGAGGCGAAGAACGCGATGAACGACATGCCCACCGGGGGCATGGACTACGGCCACCTGAGCTGGGACGCCGACCGGGTCCGCAAGATGGCCCGGGTGCTCGCCGACCGGGGCGACACCCTCCTCACCCTCGCCGCCCTCAAGGGCGACACCATGGGCGGCTTCACCGAGGTCGTCATCCGGGCCGGGGAGACCCGCCGGGCCCTGCAGTACGACACCGCCGTGGTGCCCGCCCACCGCGGGCACGGGCTCGGGCTGTGGCTGAAGGCCTCCATGACGCGCACCCTCAGGGACACCCACCCCGGCATCGTCGAGATCGAGACCGACAACGCCGACGACAACACCCACATGCTCGCCGTCAACCGGCGCCTGGGCTTCCGCCCTCAGCAGATCGTTCACGAGTACCAGCTGGATCTGCCGGGCGCCTGACCGCATCGCGCGGGAAGAACCCGTCGACGACTCCACCCGACCCACCACACCGCCCAAGGGGCCACCGTGAACGTCTCCACCTCCACCCTCTCCCTGACCGTCGCCGACGTGGACGCCTCCCGCGCGTTCCTCTGCACCCACCTCGGCTACCAGGTGGCCATGGCCGACGACGGCTTCGCCTCCCTGACCCGCGAGGACGCCGCCGTCGACGTAGTCCTGCTCCGCAAGGGCACCGAAGTCCTCCCCGCCGAGCAGCGGGACCGGGAGGCGACCGGACTCATCCTCGCGCTCACGGTCACCGACCTCGACGCGGAGGAGGCCAGGCTGCGTGCGGCGGGCGCCCCCATCACCATGCCGCTGCGCGAAGAGCCCTGGGGCGAGCGCCTGTTCCAGACGACCGACCCCAACGGGGTCGTCATCCAGCTCGTCGAATGGGCCGCACCGGACCAGCCCTCGGACCGGAGCGAGGACGCCACCATGCGGGTGATCACTCCGGAGACCGGGCACGTCACCGTCTCCCCGAACGCCACCATGGCCGGCCTGGCGGCTCCCAGCCGCGGCAGCGCGGAACTCAGTACGTGGACGGTCGCCATGGAGGCCGGAGCGACCGGCCCCGAGCACTCCGTCAGCCGTGAACAGGTCTGGACGGTCACCGCGGGCGCCCTGGAGGTGACCTGTGACGGCCGTACCGAGAAGGTGGCGCTCGGCCAGACCCTGGTCCTGCCGGCGGACCTGGTCCGCCGGATCCACGCGCCCGAGCCGGCCGAGGCCCACGTCTCGATGCGGGCCGACGGGGTCGCCTCCGTTCCCGGATCCGAGGGCACGCGCGAACTGCCCTGGGCCCGGTAAGGGAGGAACGCCGTCGATCCCCCGGTCCCGCCGACCACGGGCGACCGGGGGAGGGGGAAGGAAGCCGGACGGGGTGCCCCCGGCCGGCTCGGCAGGACGTCGAACCCTTGGCGAGCATGGTAACGCCTGTTACCATGCTCGCATGGCGAAGACACAGCTGGGTGCGCGTGTGGACGAGGACGTGGCGGAACTGGCGAAGAAGCGCGCCGCCGACCTGGGGCTGAGCGTGGGGGACTACCTCGCCCGGCTCGTGCAGGACGACGCCAGCGGCCTGCGCGCCCGAGCAGTGGACGCGGCCGCCCGCTTCCTGGCCGAACACCAGGCGGTCTTCGACGAGGCCGAGGAAGCCCGGCAGACGTCCCGGGGAGCGCGCGCGGCCTGATGGAACTGCACATCGACGTTCCCTGGATCCTGCAGGTCGCCGAGGCCGCCGGAGCGGACGACCCGGCTCCCGACGACTACGGCGTCCCGGTGTCGGCGGTCGCCCGCCACCGGGCCGAGGTGCTCGAACAACCGGTGTACGACGGCCCCTACGCCAAGGCCGCCGCCCTGATACACACCCTGGGCCGGTGCCGCTGGCTGGAGCGCTCCAACCTGGCCGTCGCCGCCGCCACCGGCGTCATGTACCTCGCAGCCGCCGGAGTCCCGGTCAAGCCGGCCCGCCAGGACGCCATCGCCCTGAAGGACCTGCTTCTCGATCCCACCTGCACGGCCGGGAGGATCGCCGCCCTGCTGCGGACCTGGCCCGCGGCCACCTGACGCGCGCAGCCCTCCGGTACGGGACGCCCGGCCCCGGTTCGTCGTTCGTCCGGTGACCGACGCTCCTCCAGCGCGCCGAGGCCGTCCCGGGCGGCCGGCCAGGCGCGGCCGGCCAGGCGCGGGAGGCCGGAGCGAGCCGGGCGGAGCCGGACCTGCGACCCGGCACGAAGGCCGTGTCCCGTTCCTTCCGCCGGACCCCGGCGTCCGCCCCGGCCTGCGGTCGGTCAGGGCACCGAGGAGCCCGGAGAGGGCGTCGGTCGTCCGCACGAGCACGTCGACGCCGACCGTCCGGTCGCCGGGCGGCCTTCCACCTCGCGGTGATCCGCATCCGGGCCGGAAAGCGGGGGCGAACCGCCGACTTCTGGCCACCCGTCCGTGACGGGACGTCGTCGGCGCGGACGAGCAGGAACCACTCGGCTCGTCCGCCCGTCGTCTTCACGGGGGTTGCCACAGGCTCGACACCCCTTTCGCTCTTCACCGCCGAGGTCCGAGGAGATCCATGGCCGACACCGTCAACTCGCTGGCCGCCCGTGTTCACGAACTGCAGGTGGCGCTCCTGACCCATGGAGCCGACGCGGTGGTGCCGGGGAGGGACGCCCCCTACTCGCCCGCCCGTGGATTCCTCGGCGCCCCACGGAGCGTCGACGTCACCACGGGCTTCCACGACGTCGTCGCGCGCGCCACGGCGCTCGGCCCCGACGGCACGTGGCTCGTCGCCGCGGGACACTCGAACCTCGGCGTCCTGGCCGTCCTGCGCGGAGAGGCGGACCGGGGAATCCTCCACCTCGACGCCGCCGTGACGGCCGGCTACAACGACTGTGTGGAGCTCCACGCCGCCCCCATGCGCCCGCTGCACGGCGATCCCCGATTCCGGGCTCTGTACCAGCGGATGCGCATCACCCAGGCGGACCTCGACGAGTTCTTCTGGCTGCACCGGGAAATGCGGCTCATGTCGAGGGAGGCCCAGGACGCGATGGTCGACAACATGGGCCGCCTCGACACCGGGGTGTCGCTGCTCCCGCAGGCGCCCATGCCGACCCGCGAACCGAACACCCTCGGCGTCCTGATCACCCGCATCGATCTCGCCGCGGTCCAGACCGCACTCCGACAGGCCGCCTTGAAGGCGGACTTCCAGCGCAGCTCCGGCAACACCAGCCTCAGTCTCATCGACGGCTCGTGGGACGACCCCCGCGCCACACGCGACGCCCGGCACGCCGAAGAGCTGGATTCCCAGCGCGAGCGGGCCGCCGAGGCCCGGGCTTTCGTCGAGCGCCCCGGTGCCGGCACCGCGCTCACCCCCTGCCCGCCGCTGGGCTCGATCACGTACCCGGTCTGAGGGGGCCGCCGGGCAGCACCTCGCCCGATCGAAGGCGCTACCACGCCCCTGCGTCTTGGAATCAAAGGTGCGATCGGGGTGATGCCGAAGAACTCTAGGTATTCCCCACCTCTGTCATGGACTGCGGCTCCGTAGGCGAGTCCTGACGGGAGGGGGCCGGGACGGTTCGCCTGCCCATGGCCTGCCGGCCCCGGCGGGTCCTGGGGAGTGCGGTACGCCGATCCGGCCGTGGGGATCTGCACCGCGTGACCACTGACCACTGGCCGCTGGCCGCTGGCCACGCCGACCCGGCTGCGTCCGAACAGCCCCTCGTCGGCGCGGGCCCGGCTCCCGGCACGGACGAGCGGATGACGACTCCCCACGTCTGCAAGGGATTTGAAGGGGCACACGCAGACCATGACCGTTTCCAAGACAGGCGTCCTCGTCCTCGACAGTACCGATCCCGAACCCCTCGCCCGGTTCTACGCCGCGCTGCTCGACGCCACCGTCGAGCCGAGCGGTGGTGGCGACGACCTGCTGCTGATCTCCGGCGCCACCGGAATCGTCCTGGGCATCCACCGCGATCCCGGCCACGCGCCGCCGAGCTGGCCCCGGCCGGACGACTCCCAGCAGTCCCATCTGTGGATCGTCGTGGCTCCCGACGCGCTCGACGAGGCCGAGCGCGAGGCGGTCTCCCTGGGCGCGCGCCCGGTGACCGCCGAACGCAACGGCACCCGGACGGACCGGCGCACCGATGTGCGCCGCTACATGGACCCGGCCGGGCACACCTTCGTGCTGGCCCCCGCGCGTGGTGTTTCACCGTGACGGCGAGGGGCAGCCGCTTCGCGTGCGGCCCGTCCACCCGAGACGGCCCGCACGAGACATCCGCACGAGGCAGGAGGAGAACCATGGGCCACCACGAGCGCCGACGCACATTGCCCGCGGATGCGCCGCCGCGAACCACCCCTTCCGAAGCCGTCGGCGAAAGCGGCGACGCGGAGGCGCGCCGAGAGGCCGAGGAAGCGGAACGCAGCCGCCGGGGCGATGCCGCGGACGACCGAGGTGCGAGCGCCAAGCGCCAGTCTCCGGGCCTGGGCCGCGAGGAACAGCGCCGCCCGCTCGGACGGAGGGGCGACGCCGAGGGCGACTAGGCCTGCCTTTCGGAACACCTGTTCGTCGGTTGCGGGGAAGGCGCTCGCCACGGGCCGATCGCCGCGGCGGTGAGCTCGGGCGTGACGGACCATGGTGCCGCCGGGTGGGGGTGCGGGAGGGGCCGCGGGGCGGCGCCGGCGGTCGGCTGCCACGATGAAGTCGACCGCAAGGACCGGCCGTGAGGGTGGAAGCAGGTCGAGGATGTCGACTGCCGAGGGGTATCCGGTGAGTGCCGCCGCCCAGGCCCGCACGCTGGCCGACATGGACGCCCGACTTGTGGAGTGCCGGGCATGTCCGCGGTTGGTGGCGTGGCGGGAGGAGACCGCCCTCGAAAAACGAGCGGCGTTCCGGGACCAGGAGTACTGGGGCCGTCCCGTGCCCGGGTTCGGGCCCGCGGACGCCGTCCTGCTGATCACCGGCCTCGCGCCCGCCGCGCACGGCGCCAACCGGACCGGGCGGATGTTCACCGGCGACCGGGCCGGTGACCTGCTGTTCGCGACCCTGTACGAACTGGGGCTGGCGTCCCGGGCCACCGTGACCGGTCCCGACGACGGACTGGAGCTCACCGGCGTGCGGGTCACCGCCCCCGTGCACTGCGCACCGCCGGACAACCGCCCCACACCCGGCGAACGTGACACCTGCCGCCCGTGGCTGACCCGCGAGGCGCAGCTGCTGCGACCGACCCTGCGCGCGGTCGTCGCCCTGGGCGCCTTCGGCTGGCAGGCGGCGCTGGCCGCGCTGGGCGAGGCCGGATGGAGCGTGCCCCGGCCGCGGCCGGCCTTCGGGCACGGCGCGCGGGTGTCCCTGACCCCTGCGGAGGGGACGAGCGGATCGCTCACGGTCTTCGGCTGCTACCACGTGAGCCAGCGCAACGTCTTCACCGGTCGGCTGACGCCGGAGATGCTGCGCCGGGTCCTCGCCGAGGCGGCGCACGCCGCCGGCCTGCCGGTCGGGCGACAAGGCGGGTAGAGCCGGCCCCCGGGCCGTCGGACCGAGCCCGAACACCCCTGGCGGAGCCGATCAGTTGGGAGCCGGACGGAGCCGGTCGATCGGATGGGTGCCGACGTACGGACCGAGCTCGTCGTCCTTGAACGCCTTCCACAGCTCGGCGCACCGCGCCCGGTCGAGATGGACGACCGACTGCCCCCTCTCCGTCCCGAGGCCTTTTACGGGAGCGTTCATGAAGGTCATGTCCCCGGCCCTCACCTCCCGCATGTCCCATACGAGTTCACGCATCTCGTCGTCGCCGAACCGTTCGTCGACGGAGACCGTCTCGGTGAAGATGTCGAGCGTCTCCTTCAGCCGCAGCGGGTCCTTGAGGGAGGCCGAGCCCATCACCTTCTCCAGGACCGTTCGCAGGTAGTTCTGCTGTCGGTGGGTCCGGTCGAAGTCCCCGTTGGGCAAGTCCTCGCGCTCGCCCACGTAGTCCAGTGCCTGTTCGCCGTTCATGTGCCGGCGTTCCCCGTCGGACATGATGATGTCGACGCCGCCGACGGCGTCGGTGAGCTTGCGGAAGCCGTTCCAGTCGATCACGGCGAAGTGGTCCACGCGCACGTCGGTGAGCCGCTGGACGGTGTCGATGAGCAGCGGCGGTCCGCCCCAGGAGAAAGCCGCGTTGAGCTTCGCCCGGCCCCGGCCCGGGATGTCCACCCAGGAGTCGCGGGGCAGCGACACGACGTAGGCGGCGGAGTGGTCCTCGGGGACGTGCACCAGCATCATCGCGTCGCTGCGCTGGTCGCCGTACTTCCACAGCCTGCCCTTGGCGTCGCTGCCGGTGATGGGCACGTCCGACCGTGAGTCGAGGCCCACGAGGAGGAAGTTCTTGCCGCCCTTGGACGTGGCGGGCACGGGGGCGTTCGTGGGGAAGGTCTGCGGGATGCGCTGCACCCGGCCGGTGTAGTGCTGATACGCCCAGTAGCCGGCACCGGCGGTCAGCAGCACCGCTCCGACCAGCAGGGCGAGCGCGCCGAGCAGCACCGTGCGCGCTCGGGGCCCGCGCCGACGCCGAGGCGGCGCCACCTCACCCCCGCCGGGGCCATCGGCGTCGCTCCCGTCGAGGTCACCGGCCTCACCCCAGCCGGGCTCACCGGCGTCTGCGCCCTCACCGCCGTCGCGGCCCTCCTCCGGAAGGCCGTCGTCCCGCTCCCCGTCGTCCGGCCCACCCTCGACGTCCGGTGTTCCCTCGGTCTTCTCGTGCGCGCTCATCAGTTACGGCCGCCCCCTCCGTGGTCCCCGCCCCGGATCACCCCGCCCGCCCCGACTCACCCCGCCGGGCGCGTACTTCAGGCCACCAGGATGCCGAAGACCGGCCGGTCGCGCGACGGAACCCGGGAACCGGCCGGGAGCGGCACCGGACGGGGGCCCGTGTGGACGGGACGGCGGGCGCCGGAGCGTGGAGGCCGACGCGGCCGGCGGCGTGGCCGCCGTGCTCACAGGCCGCCTCGGCGTACGGCTGCCGCTGCTGTCCCGGATCGAGGCGGGCGGCCCCTCGTGGTGCGCGGCCGCGAGAACCTGCGCCGCCACGGCGGGCTGTCGCTCCAGGCGCTCCCCGACTGGGAGTGGACCGACGTCGAGGCGTACGAGACGCTCCGGCCCGGCCTGGTCCTCGTGGAGTGCCGAGGCGAGGGCACCATCCGCTTCCCCGGCTATCCGGCCGGCCGCTACCGCACCCACTTCCTCCACCGCTTCGAGCCGGTCGACGGCCTGATCGCGGCCAGTCGCGAATGCACCAACCCCATCGAGCACATGCGGTCCCCGGGCATCGGGACACCGCACATCGACCGGGAGGGGAGCGCGCGCCACACCGGTCGGCGAGCTGCTGCGGGACCGCCCGGACTCGCCGCGCGACGTGGCACTGCTGTACGGGGAGGAGTTCTACCGGGCCTGGGAGCACGCGGAGGAGGCGCTGGCCACCGGGACGTCCGGCTTCGAGCCGGCGTACGGCGAGCCGCTGCTGTCCCACCTCGCGGGCGACCGGGAGGCGGCGGGGCGCTTCCAGCGGGTGACGCAGGCCGGGCACGCCGTGTTCGACGCGGTGCCCGGCATCCTGGACCTCGCGGGGGCGCGAGCGGGTGGTTGGACGTCGGCGGCGGCCGGCTGCTGGCCGCCGCGCCGAAGGCCCGCGGCGTCCTCGTGGACCCGCCGCACACGCTGCCGCACGCCCGCGCCCATCTGGCGGCCACCGCGGGCCTGTACCGGGTGAAGCTCCACGGCCGGGACATGTTCGCCGAGCCGCTGCCGGTCGGCGGCGACGTCCACCTGTTCTCCCGCGTGCTCGGCGACTGGGACGACGGGCACTGCGTCCGGCCGCTGCGCCGGGTGCGGGCGGAACTGTCGCCGCAGGTCCGGCCGCTGGTGGTGGAGCGGATGGCCACGGACGACGGCTCGGGTCCGCTGGCCGCGCTGTGGGGCCTGCACCTGCTGGTGGTCAACGGCGGCCGGCGACGTCACCGCGGACGAGACGCACGTACCGGCGGAGCGTGGGGGTCACGCTCACCGACTGGGGGACCCTGCTCAGTGCCGCGGGCGCGGTCGGCTGAGTGCTGTGGGGCGTCAATCCCTACCCGCCGTCGACCACCGAGACGAGACTGGCCGCCCCGACCGTGGTCTTCGCCGCCGCCTGGATCGCCGCCTCCCGCCGGGCGCCGCGACGCACCGGCCTCCCCGTCCGTACACCTCCCCGCCCCGGCGTCCTCCTCGAACTGCTCCTGCTCCTGCTGCTGCCGACCGCCCTGGGCCGGCGGGCGGCCCGGCCGACCGGCGGGCGCCCTGGTCCGGCCTGCGGCCTTCCTGTCCTGCGCGACGCCGGGGATCGCGCCGGTGCGGGTCTGGCGCTCGTGATCAATACGTCTGGGCCGTCTCTGCCGGATCTTGCATGATGACGGGCATGAACACGGAAACATGCGATCCGGCCGAGCTGGCCGTCCTCCGCGAGATCTTCGCCTCCCGTCCCGAGGCGGCGCCGCCGGCGGGCTGGGGGGCAGTGCGGTCCTTCGAGGCGGAGCACGGCATCGTGCTCCCGGAGCCCTACCGCACGTTCGTGGCGGAGGTCTGCGACGGGCTGCGCGCCGGACCGCCCTACTACGGTTTGCTGCCCCTCGCGCAAACGCCCCCGGACTGGGGCGCGGATCGCCCCGAGCGCCTGCTCGCCGAGCCCTTCCCGCTCACCGAGGCATGGTTGTGGGAGGCGGAGGGCGACGAGGAGGAACTGTCGACGGAGGAGTTCGAGGCCCGGACGGACCCTGTGTTCGACCACGGCTCGCTGCTGCTGGGCACCGACGGCTGCGGAATGTACTGGCACTTGATCGTCACCGGCCCGCAGCGCGGTCACGTCTGGCAGATCGCCGGCGAGGGCGCGATGCCCTTCGGCCCCCGGTCGCCCGAGGCCCTGATGCCCGGCACTCCCGGCTTCACGGGCTGGGTGAGCCACTGGGCCCAGGGCCGCCCCTGGTTCGCGGACGCCTAGGGAGACGATCCGAAAGAGGCGGCCCGGGTTCTGTTCTCGCGCGTGGAGGGCTCGCGGACCCGCCCAGGAAGCCATCGCCAGGCGACAGGGGCCGTACGTGACCCGGCTCAGCGCCACAAGGCGCAGCACCCGACGACGAGCTGCACGCGACTCCGGTCAGAGCGGATTCCGAAGAGCGCCGTCAACGCTCCGGGTCAGCCGACGACGGGCTCGCCCGCCAGGCCGGAGCGTGTGAGCGCGCGGGCCACGGCGGACGGGTCCGGCTCGTCGCCGTCCGGGTCGCGTACCCGCGCCAGCAGAGCGTCCACGTCCCGGAGCCGGCCGGCCTCCGCCTGGGCGAGGAGGGCATCGGGGCCGGGCCCTCCGTCCACCGGCGCGAGGTACTGGGCCAGCAGCTCCGTGACCTGCGCACGGTCGGCCAGCGTACTCATTCCGCAGTCCAGGCCGTCGTCGCCGAGGTCGTCGGGGTAGGGCGCACGGGCCCAGGCCTCGTTCTCGTACCAGTAGACGCAGCCGAGTTCGTTGCCGGTCAGCCGGTCGCGCAGCTCGCTCCAAGGCAGCCAGGCGGGGCCGCCCGCGAGCATGTCGACCGGCGGCTCGTGCCATTTCGCCTCGCTGGACTCGTCCTCGCCGTAAAGGACGTAACGGCCGTCCCCCATGCTGGACATCACCCACCAGGTGCAGCCGCTGTCGTCCCAGTGGAGCCCGTCGTCGTCGATCCAGTGGCCGCTGCGGTGCACGCTCGGCCGGCGTTCGTCCGCGGTGGTCGCACCGAGGGCGGCGATCAGGGCCCAACGGGCCCACAGAGTCTTGGCGGGCGGAAGATCCTCCGGAAGCCCCGGACGGTTGATCGTCATGACGGCAACCATACGGTGGCGGGCGCACCGGCCTCACGGGCGAGGTCCGGCAACCGGCCTGTGGCGGACTACTGCCCTCAGAGGAAGAGAGAGGCCCCGCCCGGGACCCCACCTGGGACCCCGACCGAGGGCCCGCTCCTCACCGCGCCATCTGCCGCCGCTCGTGCCTGGGGCGCTCGAACTCCTCGTGGCCCGGACGGGCCTGGACCTCCGGCGCCGGCATTCCACCAGGGCCCGGCCGGCACTCGTCGTCGTCCCCCTCGCCTTGGGCGCCCTGACCCCCGGCCTGGAACTCGGCGAGGCCACGGCCTCGGCCCTCACCGTCGCCGGCGCCTTCTGAGTGCCGACGGCGGCCCTGCCGGCCGTCGGCTTCGCCCTCGGCCGACGCTACGCCACCAAGTACACCGCCCTGGACGGTCACAGTCTGCTGGTCCGGCCCGGCGAAGGCCTCCTCGACGGGCCGCCCGGCCGTCCTCGGCGCCTTCGGCCGCAGCGGGGGAACGCGTCCTTCACGTTTCACGCCATCCGTGCCGCCCGTTCGCACAGTGAAGGCAGTTGGCCGGAGAGGCGCATGCCACACGGCCGAAGAATCGTTGCCCCACACACGTACACGCGCACGCGCGTACGAGACGCATGGGGCTGTCGGGCCGCCTGTTGTCGGCGGTGGACGGTGGAGTGCCGTCCGAGCGACCGATTTCGCCCTTAATCGGCCCCTCTGCCCGTGGAAAGGTAGGCCGCGACATCCGGGCCGCCCGTCGGAATCGGGCCGGCTTCCGCTTGCAGAAAGCAGAGGGGAACCACCATGTCCGCGCGCAAGCCCCTGGCGATCATGACCGCCGCCGCAGCCCTGATCGCAGGACCCGTCCTGTCCGCTCGCGCCTCGACCGTTCCGGCCGGTCAGCAGACCGTCTACGCAGGGCAGGCCCGCGCCGCTGGACTGTCCGACCGGCAGGCCGCGGAGCTCCAGCGCCAGGTCGACGCCGTCCTCACGGAGGATCCGCAGGCCCGCCAGCTCTCTGCGAACAGGCTCGCCACCGCCGGCGGCACCGTCACCCTCGCCGTCCCCGGCCACTCCGAAACCCGCGACCTGGCCTCGCCCGATACGGCCCTGGCCTGCGGAGACGGCCATCTGTGCATCACGGACGGGCGTGGCCGCAACTACGACTTCTACCGCTGCGGCTACTACGACTTCGACGGCGTCGGCGACGGCACCTTCAACAACAACCAGACGCCCGGCACCCGGGCCCGCTTCTACAACTCGGACGGCAGCGAACGCTGGTCGAACGTGGCCAAGTCCACGGGCACCGCCAGCTGGACCCCCGTTTTCCATATCCGCCCCTGCTGATCGACCGCTCCAGCCTGCCTGGGGACGCGCCTTTCTCGCCCGCTCCTCGGCCCGTACGGGAATGGTCTCCGACCGGCCGCTGCGTCCGCCAGGCGGACGTCTGCGGTCGGCCGCCTCGCCCTGCCCAGAGTGAACACCCTTGGATCCGGGCCGCGTTGTGTGGAAGCTGGGAGAAGACATCCCGGATCCCGGAGGCCCTTCATGAGCGCCGAGCATGCGAACACCCTGTACGAGGCCGTGGGCGGCGTCGGCGCGCTGCGTCGGCTCTCCGAGACGTTTTACGAGGGGGTCCTGGCCGACCCCCTCCTCGCACCTGTCTTCGCCGACTTCACCGCCACCCATGTGGAGCACGTGGCCGTGTGGCTGGCGGAGGTGTTCTCGGGCCCGGCCGGGTTCACGGCGGAGCACGGCGGGCATCAGGCCCTGCTCCGTGCCCATCTCGGGCTCGGCATCACGGAGGCACAGCGGCTGCGCTGGATGGAGTTGATGACGGCGGCTGTGGAGAAGGAGCTGCCGGACGACGACCTGCTGCGCCGCCGGGTGGTGGAGTACTTCGACTGGGGGACGCGGATCGCCAAGGACGTCTCGGCCTCGGCCCCGGGCACGGACCTGGGCGATCCCGGTCCCACCCCACGCTGGGGCTGGGACGGCCTCGCCTGACCTGACCCCGCCGCCAAGGTCTGGCGGCGCAGCATCGGGCGGACCCGCTCTTCACCGGGTTGTAGTCGAGGCGTCCCGCCGCACCGGCCGCCTCCTGGTGCCCTCGCCGGCCGCGTTCGCCACCGAGCACCGGGTCCAGGGCCTCACCGAGCACCACGTCCCGGGCGCCAAGCACACCGGTCGGCACATGGTCGAGGCCATGGGGTGGCCGGACGTGGAATGGCCGGTCGCGCACGCGGCCGCCGTCGCCTGGCACGCGGCTCGCGAGGTGTTCGGCCCCGCCGTGTCTGCCCTGCGCAGCCCTCCGGCGGGCCCGGCGGTCACGGCCTGCCCGCCCCGCCGAGCCCCGGTACCCCGTCGACGGCCTGTACCTCGCGGTAAACGGCCCGGCGCTTCCTCGCTGGTCGCGCGTCGTCGGAGGAGTGGGCCGGCCTCACCGGCCCGGCGGGGCTCGACTGTGCCGTCGACACCCCGCCGCCCCACTGAGGAGAGCGCAGGTACGGACGCACGCACTTCGCCGACCTCCGGTGACACGAGGTGATCACGCGTCTCCCGGGCGATCCGGTGCCGATTCCGGGCTCAGCGTTTGAAGACGTCCTTGCCCCGCTCCTTCGCTTCGCGGGCCTTGCCACGGGTTTCCAGAGCCGCGCCCTTCACCGTGACACTCCGGTTTCCCACTGCGTGCGCTGCCTTCCGCACGGTCTTGCCGACCAACTGCTCGGCCTTGGCTTTGATCTTCTCGCTGGCGCTCATGTCCGTTCCTCTCTCCCCTATGCCGCTACCCGCGCATGGAAGGAAAACAAGACGTCCGAGTCCATGATGCTTCCCGCAGCCCGCGGAAGCCGACCTGAACTGGATTTTTTTCGCCATGGCGACCGGACAGACCCCCGCGAGCGGCTCGGTGGAGACCCGGTATCTGGTATCACGCACGTCTCGAAAGGTCGGCTCGAGCAGCTCCAGTGCCCCCGTACCTGCTCGACGGCCGCCTCGCCGGCACAGTCCTGATCATGGACGGCTGACCCGACGGTACGGATCACGTTCAGCGCACGGTCCGGCGCGGCTTCCGGCTTCCGAAGGCCGCGGCCGGGACGTCGAGGCCCGCTCTGCCCACTCGGCGGGGCGTTCGGCGCCTTCTGAAAACCCCTTGCTCCACGGTCTGCCTGCTTGGTGGTATGCAGGGGCTTCTACGGCGGGAGGGGACGACTTGGCGGTGTTCGGCTGCGCGGGCTGCGGTGCGGTCCTGACGGCGGCGGTGTCGGAGGTGGCGTTGCCGATCCACCTGGCCGGCACCCACTGGGAGACGCTGCACCCGCCACTGCTGGAGGCGGGGTCCTACGCCGTCGACCCCGCGCCGTACGGGCCGCCGTGGCAGCGGTGGGACGAGGCCGGGGTCCACGAGGCGGCGGAGCGGGGGTACTTCGCGCCGTTCGGCGCGCTGCCCGACGGTCCGTCGGGCACCGTCCTCCTCGCGCCCGGCGACATGCGCGGCACAAAGCTGATCCTGGAGCGGACCGGGGGCTACTGCAGGGGGATCGACGGGAGGGACGGGCCGAACCTCGCCTGCCTGGACTGCGATCTGCCGGTGGGAACGAGGATGGACGACTGCGGGTGCTGGCAAGTCGTCCGGCTCGTCCCGCAGGCAGTGGTGCGGCTGCCAGGCCCGCCGGAGCGGCCGGTCATGGTCTGGGCGGAGCTGCTGGCGACCGGCGCGCTGTGGCACCGGCTGAGCGAGTACCGGGACATCCCGGCGGGTGTGGCTCTCGCCGAGGTGGTGGTGGCCGCCGGGGGCGCGCCGGTCGAGGCGGCGCCCGGGCCGGTCGCCGACCTCCTCGGCCGGGCACTCGGCGCGCTGCTGCCCGCCGGGGAAGGCGCGAGACGGCTGGACCTGGCGGGGCCGGGGTTCGGCGACCCGGCCGCTGACCTGGCGCTGGTACCGGTCCATCCGCAGACCGGAGACATGTGGCAGCCGCGCGCCGGGGCGGTGCCGGTGCCCGTGGACGCCGCGCTCTGGGCCGAGCTCGCCTTCCCGCCACACCGGACCCGGCTGCCGGTGGTCGGCGGACTGCCGGCAGGCGTGGAACGGGACGATCCGCTGCCGCCGCACTCGTGGTACCCGTTCCGGCCGTCCAGAGAAGCGTTCCGGTACACGCTCGCGCGGATGCCCGCCGTGAGGGAACCGTGGCTGCGGGCGATCTACGACCGAGGGTGCTGACCCGCCGGAGGTGGTGAAGACATCGGGTTCCACGCAGACGGCGTAGTCACAGCCGAGACCGGGACACACCCCTGATCACACATGGCCGACCGCCGCCGCACGTCCGACTCCATTATCGTGTGCCGTTGTGACTGGCTCTGTGAGGCATCCGCTGCTGTTCCTCGATGTCGACGGACCGCTCATACCGTTCGGGGCGGAGCCGCAGGAGTATCCGGTCCATACGCTCGGTCCTGATCTGCCGGGGGCCGACTCGAACCCGCTCCTGACCAGGATCAATCCTCGGCACGGGGCCAAGCTGGCCGCGCTTTCCTGCGAGATGGTCTGGGCCACGACGTGGATGGACGAAGCGAACGAGTGCATCGCTCCGTTGCTCGGTCTTCAGCCGCTCGCCGTGGTCGTCTGGCCGGAGCCGTCAGACATCGACGAACAGGACGAACGCGCTGGGCTTCACTGGAAGACCCGTGCCCTCGTCGACTGGGCGGCAGGGCGGCCGTTCGCATGGGTCGATGACGAGGTCACCGACACGGATCGGGCCTGGGTGACCGCCCACCATGGGGGACACGCACTGGTCCACCGGGTCGATGCCCGCCTTGGTCTCACCGACGGCGACTACGCGGCCCTCGCCTCATGGCTGCGACAGCCGTTCGGGGTTTAGTACTGCAACGGTCTTTGTCCTGATGGTTGGGCAGGTTCGGGTGGTGTGTGGCCGCGTCGTTGGTAGTGGCTGAGGCGGGTTTGGTGCTGGCGTCTGCGTCGCCAGGTCGACCAGTGCAGGACATGGTCGACCGAGACCGGCCGGCGGTGGGTGAGCCGGTGGATCAGCCG
>NZ_JAINVG010000038.1 GCF_020400725.1 Streptomyces sp. NK15101
GCCCGGGCCGGGGGGGGCGGGGGGGGCGCGGGGGGGGGGGGGGGCGTCGGGGGCGGCGGGGGCGTCGGGGGCGTCGGGGGCCTCGTGCCCGGCCGCCGGGGCGGTCGTCCTCGCCGGGGCGGGGGTTCGAGCGGCGGCGGGTCCTTCCACCGTGCAGCCGGTCACCAGGAGGGCGACGGCGGTCAGGGCCGCCCACAGCGCGATCGTCTTCTTCACGCGCTGTGGGATGCCCGACGGAGTCGAAAGGTTGCTCTATTTCCGGTCGGAAATCGACTACTCGACCGATTCGAAGCGCCAGCGGTGGACCGGACGGGTGATCAGCTCCGCGTCCGGCTCCGGCAGCTCGGGCAGCGCCGCGTCGAAGGCCTCCGCCTCCCACCAGGTGAGGACGAGGACCCGGTCCTGCGGGGCCCGGAAGAGCTCCCGGCGGACCGGCTCACGGGCGAGGACCTGGGCCCGTGCCCACTCCAGGAGCTCGGCGCCCCGGCCCTGGGCGGCCCTGGCCTCCCACATGAGCGTGAGCCTCACGAGTACAGGTTCTCCTTGCTGACCTCGTGCACGTGATCGTGGCCGTGGTCGTGGGAACCACCCGGCACGTGGGGGTCCGTCACCGGCAGGGACGAGTCCGCCGACAGCTCCAGGTCCGAGGCCGGCCGGTTGCGGGCGACCATCTCGGAGCCGAGGGCCGCGACCATCGCGCCGTTGTCGGTGCACAGGCCGGGGCGCGGCACCCGCAGCCGGATCCCGGCGCGCTCGCAGCGCTCCTCGGCGAGCGCCCGCAGCCGCGAGTTGGCGGCGACGCCGCCGCCGATCATCAGGTGGTCGACGCCCTCGTCCTTGCAGGCCCGGACGGCCTTGCGGGTGAGCACGTCGACGACCGCCTCCTGGAAGGACGCGGCCACGTCCCGTACGGGCACGTCCTCGCCGGCCGCCCGCTTGGCCTCGATCCAGCGGGCCACGGCGGTCTTGAGGCCGGAGAAGGAGAAGTCGTAGGCGGGGTCGCGGGAGCCGCTGAGACCGCGCGGGAAGGCGATCGCCTCGGGGTCGCCCTCCTTGGCGAGCCGGTCGATGACCGGTCCGCCGGGGAAGCCGAGGTCGAGGACGCGGGCGATCTTGTCGAAGGCCTCGCCCGCCGCGTCGTCGATGGTGGCGCCCATCGGCCGCACGTCGGAGGTGATGTCGGCGGAGAGCAGCAGCGAGGAGTGCCCGCCGGAGACGAGCAGCGCCATCGTCGGCTCGGGCAGCTTGCCGTGCTCCAGCTGGTCGACGCAGATGTGCGAGGCGAGGTGGTTGACGCCGTAGAGCGGCTTGCCGAGGGCGTAGGCGTACGCCTTGGCGGCGGAGACGCCGACGAGCAGGGCGCCCGCGAGGCCGGGTCCGGCGGTGACGGCGATGCCGTCGAGGTCCTTCGCGGAGATCCCGGCCGTCTTCAGGGCGCGCTCGATCGTCGGGACCATGGCCTCCAGGTGGGCGCGGGAGGCGATCTCGGGCACGACGCCGCCGAAGCGGGCGTGGGTGTCGACGCTGGAGGCGACGGCGTCGGCGAGGAGCGCGGTCCCGTGGACGATGCCGACGCCGGTCTCGTCGCAGGAGGTCTCGATGCCGAGTACCAGCGGTTCGTCAGCAGCCATCAGATCTCAGTCCCAGTTCCTTGAACGGTCAGTCGCATCACGAGCGCGTCGACATTGCCCGGCTGGTAGTAGCCGCGCCGGAAACCGATGGGCTCGAAGCCGAAGCGCTCGTAGAGCTTCTGGGCCCGGGTGTTGTCCACGCGCACTTCGAGGAGGACCTCCTCGCACTCGAAGGCGGTGGCTTCCTTGAGCAGGTCGGTGAGGAGCCGGGCGCCGAGGCCCGTGCCCCACTGGTCGCGGGAGACGGCGATCGTCTGCACGTCGCCGAGCCCGCCGGCGGCGGCGAGCCCGGCGTAGCCGACGAGGCGGCCGTCGGCCGGGTCCTCCGCGACGACGTAGTGGCGGGTGGCCCGGGGGCCCCTGGCGTGCGCGAGCTCCGACCAGAACATCCCCTCGGACCAGGCGTCCTCGGGGAACAGCTCGGCTTCGAGCGCGAGCACGGGCTCGATGTCCCACCAGCGCATCTCGCGCAGCACGGCCCCGGTCACGGCGGCGCTCACTTGGGGGTGACCACCTTGTAGTTCTTCGGCACCTGGGCGTCGGGCCGGCGCAGGTACATCGGCAGCGGGTCGAGGAAACCGCCCTCGCCCCCGGCCAGCTTCTCGGCCGCGAGCCCGGCGAGCGCGGCGGCCGACTGGTGCTCGGGGTCGCGGGCGTCCGGGAAGGCCTCGGGGTAGAGGCGGGCGCCCGCGCCGACGACGGGGAGCCCGGCGAGCTGCCCGGCGATGTCGGCGGGCCGGTCGACGGACGCGTCGCCCGCGCGGGTGCGGAAGTCCTCGTACCGCGCCCAGTAGACCTCCTTGCGGCGCGCGTCCGTCGCGACGGCGAAGGGCCCGTCGATCCCGGAGGCGTACGCGAGGCCGTCGAGGGTGCACAGGCCGTGCACCGGCACGCCGAGCGCCGACGAGAAGGCCGCGGCCGTGACGAGGCCGACCCGGAGGCCGGTGTACGGGCCGGGGCCGACGCCGACGACGATCCCGGTGACCGCGTCGAGTTTCAGCCCGGCCTCCTTCAGGACCAGGTCGACGGCGGGCAGCAGCAGCTCCCCGTGGCGGCGGGCGTCGACCTGGCTCGACGAGGCGACGACGGCCTCGCCGTCGTGGAGGGCGACGGTGACGGCGGGGGTGGCGGTATCCATGGCGAGCAACAGCACGCGAACAGCCTACGGCTCCCGGGCATGCTGCCCCGAACCTCGGGGCGGCGGCTGCTACCGTCACCCTTCGATACGTACGTACGAGAGGTGGGAACGGTGGCAAGGAGCAGCTCGGGATTCGTGGCCGGGCTCACCGCGGCGGCCGTCGTCGCGGTCGGCGTCCTCGCCTACCAGGCCTCGGCGAACGCGCCGGCCGATCTGTCGGCGAAGCCGCGGACGTCGGGCACGGCCGCCCCCTCGGTCTCGCCGAGCAGCGGTCCGAAGAAGCCGGCCAAGGACCCCCTCGCCGTCCCCGCCGGCTCGGGCAGCGGCGAGCGGGTGGTGTACGCGCTCGCCGACCGCCGGGTGTGGCTCGTGGACGCGGGGGGCAGGGCGACCCGGACGTTCACGGTGTGGCCGAGCACGGTCGACCCGGTCCCCGGCACGTACAAGGTGACCTCGCGCTCGGGCTCGGTGCGCGGTTCGGACGGGGTGCAGATCGAGCACGTGGTGCGGTTCGCGACGGCCGAGGACGTGGCGATCGGCTTCAGCGCGGCGGTCGACGGCTCGACGCCGTCCCCCGACCCGGCCCGGAAGACCGGCGGCATCCGGATGAAGCGGGCCGACGGCGACGTGATGTGGACGTTCGCGGTGATCGGCGCGAAGGTCGTCGTCGTCGCCTGACCCGCACGTCCGTGCGGTGTCGCCTGCCCCGCAGGTCGGGGCGGTGGAGTCCGACCCGTGCTCCGGGGCGGTGGGCTACGCCGCCTCGTCCCGCACGGTCTCGTCCTCCGTCCCCTGCCCGGACGGCTCCGGTGGCGGGGTCGAGAGGGTCCGGGCGGCCGCGCAGGACGCGAGCAGCTCACTCATCGGGACGTGGTCCCGGGCGGTTTCCGCGCGTTCGGGCGTCGCCATGCATGCCTCCCGTAGGTTAGGTACACCTAACCAGCTCGTGCATCCATGTGACCACGGCTCGTGGGACCCACGCAACATCTTCCCGACACGTTGTCGGAACCTACGGCGCTCAGACCAGTGCGAGGTCCTCCTCGGCCCAGCGCGCGCCGATCCCGCGCAGCACGACCGTGCGCCGGTCGTCGTCGGTGTCGCCGGTCACCCGGTGGATGAGGAGGTGCAGCCGGTCGTCGGTCAGCTCCTCGACCTTGCCGTCGCCCCACTCGACGACGACCACGGACTCGGGCAGCGAGACGTCCAGGTCGAGGTCCTCCATCTCGTCGAGCCCGCCGCCCAGGCGGTACGCGTCGACGTGGACCAGGGCCGGGCCGCCGACCAGGGACGGGTGGACGCGGGCGATGACGAAGGTCGGAGAGGTGACGGCGCCCCGTACGCCGAGCCCCTCGCCGAGGCCGCGGGTCAGGGTGGTCTTCCCGGCGCCGAGTTCACCGGTCAGCATGACGAGGTCACCGGGACGGAGGATCTTCGCGAGCCGGCGGCCGAGCTCCTGCATCTGCTGCGGGGAGTCGACGGAGAGGGTGGCGCCGGAGACGGACGGGTCGGCGCCGGGGACGGGCCGGGTGGCGCCGGAGACGGGCTGGTGCGCTGCTTCCATACCCGCAAACTTAGCTCGTGCGGAACGGCTCCCCGGCCGGGACGGCACCGGCGCGCACCAGCAGGTCGGCCAGCCGGTCGGTGACCGCCTCCGGGTGCTCCAGCATCACCAGGTGGCCCGCGTCCGGGACGATCACCAGCTCCGCGTCCGGCAGCAGGCCGGCGATGGCCTCGGTGTGCGAGCTGGGGGTGACCAGGTCGTTGTCCCCGGCCAGCGCGAGCACCGGCAGCCCGCGGAGGACGGCGAGGGCGGCGGCCTTGTCGTGCTCGGCGAAGGCCGGGTAGAAGGCGGCGACCACGTCGATCGGGGTCGACTCGATCATCCGCTCGGCGAAGCGGGCCACCGCCGGGTCCACGTCCTTCGACGCGAACGAGTACTTCTTGATCAGCCCCGCGAAGAGGTCGGCGGTCGCCCGGCGCCCGCGCTCGACCAGCTCCGCCTGGGAGCCGAGGGCCCGCAGGACGCCCGGCAGGACCCGCCGGACGGCGTTGACGCCGGCGAGCGGCAGCCCGTACGAAACCTCCGCCAGCTTCCCCGCCGAGGTGCCGACGAGGGCGACGCCGGCGACCCGGTCGCGGATCAGCTCCGGGTACTGCTCGGCGAGCGCCATCACCGTCATGCCGCCCATGGAGTGCCCGACGAGGACGAGCGGCCCCTCGGGGGCGGCGGCGTCGAGGACGGCCTTGAGGTCGTGGCCGAGCCGGTCGATGGAGACGGGCACCCCCTCGGTCCCGGTCCGGGAGTCCCCGTGCCCGGAGCGGCCGTGGCCGCGCTGGTCCCAGTGGACGGTGCGGACGATCCCGCGCAGGGCGGCCCGCTGGAAGTGCCAGGAGTCCTGGTTGAGGCAGTAGCCGTGGCTGAAGACGACGGTGACGGGGGCGGGCTCCTTCCGCCCGAAGAGCCGTCGGCGGCGGCCGGCCGACGAGGCCTCCTGCTCGACCTCGTCCACCTCGTAGTAGAGGACGGTCCCGTCCTCGGCGAGGGCCCGGCCGGGGGTGCCGCGCAGCCCGCCGTACGGGCCGGTGGCATCCAGGGCGAGCCGTGCCTTCTGCCGCATGGAACGGCCGACGGTGAGCCGCTCGACGGCGACCCCGGCGGCCGCTCCGGCGGCGAGGACGCCTATCGCGGCGCCGGCGAACCCGGCGCGCCGCCAACTGCTCCCGCTCGACTCCGCCATGGCGGGCTACTCCCCCAGGTAGACGCGCGGGACGCGCGCCCCGATCCGGGTGACGATCTCGTACGCGATGGTGTCGGCGGCCACCGCCCAGTCCTCGGCGGTCGGCTCGCCCCGGTCGCCGGGACCGAAGAGCACGGCCTCGGTGCCGGGCTCGGGGGTGTCCCCGCCGAGGTCGACCACGAACTGGTCCATGGCGACGCGCCCGGCGACGGTGCGGACGCGGTCGCCGACGAGGACCGGGCCGCGTCCGGAGGCGTGCCGGGGAACCCCGTCCGCGTAACCGAGCGGGACGAGCCCCAGGGTGGTCTCGCCCTCGGTGACGTAGTGGTGCCCGTAGCTCACCCCGTGCCCGGCGGGCACGTGCTTGACCAGCGCCACGCTCGCCTTGAGCGACATGACGGGCCGCAGGCCGAGCTCGGCGGAGGTGCCGAGCTCGGGGCTCGGGGACACGCCGTACATCGCGATGCCGGGCCGGACCAGGTCGAAGTGGGACTCGGGCAGGGTGAGGGTGGCCGGGGAGTTGGCGATGTGCCGGACCTCGGGGCGGACACCCGCCTGCTCGGCGTGGTCCAGCATCGAGCGGAAGACGTCGAGCTGGGCGGCGATGGAGGGGTGGTGCGGCTCGTCGGCGCAGGCGAAGTGCGACCAGAGGCCGGTCACCTTGACGTGCCCGTCGACCTCCGCCTTCAGGGCGGCCCCGACCAGCTCGGGCCAGTCGGCGGGCTGGCAGCCGTTGCGCCCGAGACCGGTGTCGGCCTTGAGCTGGATCCTGGCCGTCTTCCCGACCGCCCTGGCCGCCTCGACGACCTCGCCCAGGGCCCACATCCCGCTGACGGACATGTCGAGACCGGCCTCGACGCCCTGGTCCCAGGGGTCCCCGGGGGTCCAGAGCCAGCACATGACGGGCACGTCCGTGATCCCGGCGGCGCGCAGGGCGAGCGCCTCGTGCGGGGTGGCCGTGCCGAGCCAGTCCGCGCCCGCGTCCAGGGCGGCGCGGGCGCAGCGCAGGGCGCCGTGTCCGTACGCGTCGGCCTTGACCACGGCCATGATCCGGACGTGGGGGGCGACGCGGGCGCGCAGCGTGCGGACGTTCGCACGCAGCGCGCCGAGGTCGATCTCGGCGCGGGCCCTGGGGGGCGGAGGTGTCTCAGTCATCGCGCCCAGTCTCTCAGGTGTCAGTGCCCGGGCCGCTTTCCCCAGATGTAGACCCGGTCACCCTTACGGAGGACGTCCCAGAGTTTCCGTGCGTCGCCGTGGCTCAGATTGACGCAGCCACGGCTGCCGCCGGGGGTGGCGAGCTGCCCGTAGACGGCGTGGAAGGCCTGGCCCCCGCTGAAGAACTGGGCGTACGGCATGGGGGTGTCGTAGATGGACGACCAGTGGTCCTTGTGGCGCCAGTAGACGGTGTGCCAGCCGGTGCGGGTGGCGTAACCGGGCCGTCCGGTCCGTACGTTGACGACCGGATACGTCACCTTATTCCCTTTTCGCACCCACATGAGCTGGCGGTCGAGGTCGACGCAGGCGACGGCGTACTTCTTCACCGGGCAGCGCCCGCCCGGGTCGAGCTTCTTCCGGGCGGCGAGCAGTTCGGCACGGGCCCAGGTGACGGGCCCGGCGTAACCGACGGCCGGCTTGATCTTCTCCTTCACCTGGAAGGCGCGGATCGCCCGGCAGTCGGCGACGGACTGCTTCCCGTCGATCCGCAGCCCCAGCAGCCGCTCGACCCGCCGCTGATAGGTGCTCGCCTTCGCGGTGCAGGCGGCCCCGACGGCCCCGACGGCGCTGCGCGGCAGGTACTCGACCAGCTCGTCGACCTCCTCCTCGGGCTCGGGCACGGGGACCTCGCCCTCCGGCTGAAGGGGCGGCAACGCCTGATCGGGCGTGTCCATCGGGTACTCGGCAGGCCCGGCCCCGACGATCCCGGGGACGAGCGGATCGGGATCGCCGACGGGAGCGTCGGCGAGGGCGACGGGCCCCAGCGCGAGCGAGGCGGCGAGGGCGAACAACAGGGGCGCGGTACGGCTTCTCCAACTGGTCACCCCACCCACCCAATCCGCACCCCGCCCCGGCGGCGCGCCGGAACCCACGGCTGGGTCAACGGTGTTCGCCCGTGTGGGCGGTGGACCCGGCGGCCCTACGCCCCCGCCGTCACGTCCCGCCACGCCCCCCGCAGGGAGTCCGCGACCTCCGTCGCCGTCACCGGTGCGCCGTCCTCCGCCACCCGCCGGGCGGCGAGCCCGTGGAGGTAGGCCGCGCAGGAGGCCGCGTCCAGGGCCGGGAGGCCGGCCGCCAGGAGGGAGCCCGCGAGGCCGGAGAGGACGTCGCCGCTGCCGGCCGTCGCCAGCCAGGACGTCCCGGTCGGGTTGACCCGTACGGGCCCGCCGTCCGCCCCGCACACCACCGTCGTCGAACCCTTCAGGAGGACCGTCGCCCCGAAGCGGCCCGCCAGTTCGCGCACCGCCGCCAGCCGCCCCGCCTCGACCTCCTCCCGCGCGACGCCGAGCAGCGCCGCCGCCTCGCCGGCGTGCGGGGTCAGCAGGGTCGGAGCCGTACGGGCCCGGACGGCGTCCGGCGCGAGCCCCCGCAGGCCGTCCGCGTCGACGAGCACGGGAACGTCCGAGGCGAGGACCTCCGCGACGGCGACCCCGGCGCCCGGGCCCTCCCCGAGACCGGGCCCGACGACCCACGACTGGACCCGCCCCGCCTTGTCGGGAGGCCCCGGATGCACCAGGGTCTCGGGGTGCGCGGCGATCACGGCGTCACCGGCGTGGCCCACGTACCGCACCGCCCCCGCCCCGCCGCGCAGCGCGCCCGCCACCGCGAGCACGGCGGCACCCGGATAGCGGGCCGATCCGGCGAGGATCCCGACGACGCCCCGCCGGTACTTGTCGCTCTCGGCGCCCGGTGCCGGCAGCAGCCGCGCCAGGTCCTCGTGCTGGAGGGCCTCCAGGTCCGGCACCCCCGGAAGGACCTCGCCGAGGCCGATGTCGACCAGCCGCAGCGCCCCCGCGTACTCCCTGGCCGGGTCGACGAGCAGGCCCGGCTTGTACGTCCCGAACGTGATCGTCGCGTCGGCCCGCAGCGCCTCCCCGTGGACCTCCCCCGTGTCGGCGTCGACACCGCTGGGCAGGTCGACGGCGACGACGACGGCGTCCGAGCCGCGCGCGGCCCTGGCCACGGGGACGGCGTCGGGGCGGAGGCCACCGCGCCCGCCGATGCCGGTGATGCCGTCGAGGACGAGGTCGGCGCGGGCGAGCGGGGCGAACGGCTCGTCGGCGACGCGCCCTCCGGCGGCCCGGAGCGCCGCGAGCCCGCCGTCGTGCGCCCGCTCCCCCAGCAGCACCGCCGTCACGCCGGCGCCGCGCCGGGCGAGCCGGGCCCCGGCGTACAGGGCGTCGCCGCCGTTGTCCCCGCTGCCGACGAGCAGGACGACCCGGGCGCCGTACACCCGCCCCTTCCCGAGCAGCGAACAACAGGCGGCGGCGAGGCCGGCGGCGGCGCGCTGCATGAGGGCGCCGTGCGGCAGACGGGCCATCAGGTCGGCCTCGGCGGCCCGGACGGTCTCCACGCGATGAGCGGTACGCATGCCCAGCAGTCTGCCGCGCCCCCGCCTTTCCCGCAGTCCCCACCGACCGCTCCCCGCCCACACGGACCGCGCTCCCGCCACCGCCGCGCGGGCCGCGCTTCCGCCACCGCCGCGTGGGCCGCGCTTCCGCCCGCCGTGTGGGGCCGCGCCCGGCGGGGCGGGGCCCCCCCCCGCCACCCGCCGTGTGGGCAGTCGTCCCGCTGGGGCGGGACGGGTGGGCACACGGGACGGCGCCCTCCAGCGGCGCCTCCGCGTTCCGAGCCTGGACCCGCACCACGTGTGAGCTGTGCACGGGGTGCGGGTCAGGGCGCGGAAGCCTGGGCCCGGCAAAGGGTGCCGTCCGTTGTGCCCACCCTCCCCCAAGCTCTCGGCTCCGCTCGAGCAGGGGGGACCCCCTTGCCCCAGCGGAACGACTGCCCACAACGGGGGCGCGAGTGGGCGCCGGCCCGGCGGAACGACTGCCCACAACGGGGCGGCGGGAGCGAGGGCGCGGTCGCGCCGGGCCGCAGGCCCACCGCGCCGCCCCGCAGGGTGGGGTCACCCCTCCGCGATCACCACCGCCGACGCCACCCCCGCGTCATGGCTCAACGACACGTGCCAGTGGCGGACGCCCAGCTCCGCCGCCCGCGCCGCCACCGTCCCCCGCACCCGCAGCCGCGGCTGCCCGCTGCCCTCGACGTACACCTCGGCGTCGGTCCAGTGCAGTCCGCCCGGCGCTCCGAGCGCCTTCGCGAGGGCCTCCTTCGCGGCGAAACGCACGGCGAGCGAGGCGGGCCCGCGCCGTTCGCCGCTCGGGAGGAGCACCTCGCGCTCGACGAAGAGGCGCTGGAGCAGCCCCGGCGTCCGTTCGATGGACGCGGCGAAGCGGTCGATCTCCGCCACGTCGATCCCCACCCCAATGATCATTTCCCACTCACTCCACGGTCACGGATTTGGCCAGGTTGCGCGGCTGGTCGACCTCGTTGCCCCGCGCGGTGGCGAGCTCGCAGGCGAAGACCTGGAGCGGCACGGCGGCGACCAGCGGCTGGAGCAGCGTAGGCGTGGCGGGGATGCGGACGAGGTGGTCGGCGTACGGGACGACGGCCTCGTCGCCCTCCTCGGCGATGACGATGGTCCGTGCACCCCGCGCCCGGATCTCCTGGATATTGGAGACGATCTTGTCGTGGAGGACGGACCGCCCGCGCGGCGAGGGCACCACGACGACGACCGGCAGGTCCTCCTCGATGAGCGCGATCGGACCGTGCTTGAGCTCGCCCGCCGCGAAGCCCTCGGCGTGCATGTACGCGAGTTCCTTGAGCTTGAGCGCGCCTTCCAGGGCCACCGGGTAGCCGACGTGCCGGCCGAGGAAGAGGACGGTGTCCTTGTCGGCGAGGGACCGGGCGAGGGCCCGTACCGGCTCCATGGTCTCCAGGACGCGCTCGACGTCGTCGCCGATGCGGGCGAGGTCGCGGACGACGGCGTGGATCTCGTCGCCCCACTTGGTGCCGCGCACCTGGCCGAGGTAGAGGGCGAGCAGGTAACAGGCCACCAGCTGCGTGAGGAAGGCCTTCGTCGAGGCGACGGCGACCTCGGGCCCGGCGTGCGTGTAGAGCACGGCGTCGGACTCGCGCGGGATGGTCGAGCCGTTGGTGTTGCACACGGCGAGCACCTTCGCGCCCTGCTCCCGGGCGTGCCGGAGCGCCATCAGGGTGTCCATGGTCTCGCCGGACTGGGAGATCGCGATGACGAGGGTGCGCTGGTTGAGGATCGGATCGCGGTAGCGGAACTCGCTGGCGAGCTCGACCTCGCAGGGGATGCGGGTCCAGTGCTCGATGGCGTACTTGGCGATGAGCCCGGCGTGGAAGGCGGTGCCGCAGGCGACGATGACGACCTTGTCGGCCTCGCGGAGCACGGCGCCGGGGATGCGCACCTCGTCGAGGGTGAGGCGGCCGGCCCCGTCGATCCGCCCGAGGAGGGTGTCGGCGACGGCCTTGGGCTGCTCGGCGATCTCCTTGAGCATGAAGGAGGCGTAGCCGCCCTTCTCGGCGGCGGAGGCGTCCCAGTCGACGTGGTAGGCCCGGACGTCGGCGGGCACGCCGTCGAAGTCGGTGACGGTGACGCCGTCCCTGGTCAGCTCGACGACCTGGTCCTGTCCGAGTTCGATCGCGGAGCGGGTGTGCGCGATGAAGGCGGACACGTCCGAGGCGAGGAAGTTCTCGCCCTCCCCCACGCCGACGACGAGCGGGGAGTTCCGGCGGGCGCCGACGACGACGTCGGGCTGGTCGGCGTGGACGGCGACGAGGGTGAAGGCCCCGTGGAGGCGGCGGCAGACGAGCCGCATGGCCTCGGCGAGGTCCCCGGCGGAGGAGAACTCCTCGGCGAGGAGGTGGGCGACGGTCTCGGTGTCGGTCTCGGAGAGCAGCGCGTGGCCGCGCTCGGCGAGCTCCTCCCTGAGCGCGGCGAAGTTCTCGATGATGCCGTTGTGGACGACGGCGACGCGTCCGGCGTTGTCCAGGTGCGGGTGCGCGTTGGCGTCGGTGGGCCCGCCGTGGGTGGCCCACCGGGTGTGCCCGATGCCGACGGAGCCGCCGGGCAGCGGCCGGTCGACGAGCTCCTTCTCCAGGTTGACGAGCTTGCCCGCCTTCTTGGCCGCGGCGATCCCCCCGTCGGAGAGCACCGCGACACCGGCCGAGTCGTAGCCCCGGTATTCGAGCCGCTTGAGGCCCGCGACCACCACATCAAGCGCCGACTGCCCGCCGACGTAACCCACGATTCCGCACATGACGGCAGGCTACGCCGGAACCCCTCCCACCGGCCGGAGTCGACGCGGGGCGCGCCCCCGCCGGTGTCGCGGGGGGGGAAGCGGGGGCGCACCGGAGGATCCGGGGTCAGCCGAGCTTGGCGACCTGCGCGTCGATCACGGCCTTCGGCAGTTCCTCGACCTTGCCGCCGAGGCTGAGGGTGGAGAAGGAGGCCAGGGTGTTGCCCTTGCGGAAGACGACCAGCTTGGTGACGAACGACTCGCCGTCCGCGCCGGTGGTGACCGTCCAGGCGAGCGACTCGTCGCCGGCGGACACCGTCTCCGGCGCGACCTTGGTGATCTGCGTCTTCTCGCCGCCGCCGAGGAGCGTGAACCCGCCCGCGCAGTCGGTGCCGGCGGTCTTCAGTGAGGCGAAGGCCTCCTGGGCGCCCTGCCCCTCGTACGAGCCGAGGGTCACGCTCGTGATCGGCGCGGCGAGGGCGCCGAGGGCCTCCTCCGGCGAGGCCGTGGCCCCTTCGGTCTTCGGCACCTCGATGGCCTTGCGCTGCGCGGAGGCGCCCGGTTCGCCGGTGGCGACGGCCGACATCGCGTGGGCGAGGGGCGTGCAGGAGGGCTTGTCGGCGGAGACGGCGTCGGCCTTCAGGATGTCCGCGGCCTTGGCCTTCTGGACCTGGTGGCCCGGCAGGTCGGCCTGCTCGACGATCAGCTTCTCCAGCTCGGCGGCGGAGAGCGCCTCCGCGGCGGGCGCGGCGCTCGTGGCGGAGGCGCTCGGCGCGGCCCCCTTGCCGGTGTCCTCGTCGTCGCCCTTCTCCCCGCCGCCGCAGGCGGTGACGAACAGCGCGAGGGAGGCTGCGGTGACGGCGACGGCGGTGCTCCTGACGGACGTACGCATCGGTGAACGGCTCTCTGTTCTCTCAGTGCCGCCTCGGGGCGGCTCCCCCGCGTGAAGTCCCGGAGCCCACGCGGCATCAGCATGATCACCCTAGGTCAGGGGTACGACAACGGCTTTTGTCGCGTGACCGACCCCACGGCCCACGGAGCCCGCCGACCCCCGACAATGGCGGGGTGATCACTTCGCCGCCACGAAGCGCCAGCGGGGACGGCCCCGACCCAGACCCCGGCAGCGCCGCCGGGACCGGAGAGGGCGCCGGACACGGAAGTCCCCGGAACGGGACCGGGCACCGCCGGCCGTCCGAGGCGACCCCGTACGTCGACCTCACCCGCGGTGAGTGGAGCGCCCTGCGCGACAAGACGCCGCTCCCGCTGACCGCCGACGAGGTCGAGCGGCTCCGCGGCCTCGGGGACGTCATCGACCTCGACGAGGTGCGGGACATCTACCTCCCGCTGTCCCGGCTGCTCAACCTGTACGTGCAGGCCACCAGCGGTCTCCGGGGCGCGCTGAACACCTTCCTCGGCGAGAGCGCCGAGCAGCGCGGCACCCCCTTCGTCATAGGGGTCGCCGGTTCGGTGGCGGTCGGCAAGTCCACGGTCTCCCGGCTCCTGCAGGCGCTGCTCGCCCGCTGGCCGGAGCACCCGCGCGTGGAGCTGGTGACCACGGACGCCTTCCTCTACCCGATGGAGGAGCTGAAGGCGCGCGGCCTGATGTCCCGCAAGGGTTTCCCCGAGTCGTACGACCGCCGGGCCCTGACCCGCTTCGTCGCGGACGTCAAGGCGGGCAAGGAGGAGGTCTCGGCCCCGGTCTACTCGCACCTGATCTACGACCGCGTGCCCGGCGAGCGGCTCGTCGTCCGCCGCCCGGACATCCTCATCGTCGAGGGGCTGAACGTCCTCCAGCCGGCCCTTCCCGGCAAGGACGGCCGCACCCGCGTCGGCCTCGCCGACTACTTCGACTTCTCGGTGTACGTGGACGCCCGGCCGGAGGACATCGAGCGCTGGTACCTGAACCGCTTCCGGAAGCTGCGCGACACCGCGTTCCAGGACCCGTCCTCGTACTTCCGGCGCTGGACGCAGGTCTCCGAGGAGGAGGCCCTCGACTACGCCCGCACGATGTGGCGGACCATCAACAAGGTCAACCTCCTGGAGAACGTGGCCCCGACCCGCGGCCGGGCGACCCTCGTCGTCCGCAAGGGCTCCGACCACAAGGTGCAACGCCTGAGCCTCCGCAAGCTCTGACCTCCGTACCCTCTTCCCATGCTGCATCTGAGGATGATCGTCCCGCCCGAGCGCACCTCCGCCGCGGTCCGGCTGATCGAGTCGACGGTCGGCACCACCCATCTGGTGGTGCTGGCCGGAGCCGCCCGGGACCCCTCGGGCGACCTGGTGCTGTGCGACGTGGCCCGCGAGGCGGCGCACGAGCTGCTGAACGGGCTGCGGGAACTGAGGATCGACGAGGACGGCTCGATCGCCATGGACGACATCGACCTCTCGCTGTCGACGCGCGCGGACGCGGCCGAGCGGGAGGCCCCGGGCGAGCCCGCGGACGCGGTGGTCTGGGAGCAGCTGACGGGGGCGACGCACGAGGAGTCGACGCTCTCGATCACGTACAGCGCGTTCATGATCCTGGCGACGATGATCGCGGCCTGCGGTGTCGTCCTGGACAACGCGATCCTGATCGTGGGCGCGATGGCGGTCGGCCCGGAGTTCGGCCCGCTGGCCGGTGTCTGCACGGCGATCGTGCAACGGCGCCCGAAGCTGGCGGCGCGCTCGCTGATGGCGCTGTTCGTCGGCTTCACGGCGGCGATGGTGGCGACGACGGTGTTCAGCCTGGGGATGGACGCGCTCGGCCTGTTCAGCAAGGCGCAGCTGGACGCGGACCGCCCCAACACCAGTTTCATCTGGCAGCCGGACCCGTTCTCCTTCGTCGTGGCGCTGCTCGCGGGCATCGCCGGCACCCTGTCCCTGACCTCCTCCAAGTCCGGGGCCCTGGTGGGCGTGGCGATCTCGGTGACGACGGTCCCGGCGGGAGCGAACGCGGCGGTGGCGCTCAGCTACGGCGACGTGGGCCAGATGTGGGGCTCGATCGCGCAGCTGACGCTCAACCTCTTCGGCATCATGCTGGCCGGGACGCTCACCCTGTACGGGCAGAAGATGCTGTGGCACACGAAACGCGGCAGCTGGCGTCGCGGATCGGAGCTCTGAGCCTCCGCGGGAACGAGCGAGGGCCCCCGCCGGTGCGGCGAGGGCCCTTCCCTGTATGACGGTGCCTCAGAAAGGCTAGCCCAGCGCGGACTTCACGACGTCCGCCAGGCGCTGCGCGACCGCGCGGGCCTGCTCGATGTCGGCGGCCTCGACCATGACGCGGACGAGCGGCTCGGTGCCGGAGGGGCGCAGCAGGACGCGGCCCGTGGAGCCGAGCTCGCGCTCGGCGGCGGTGACGGCCGCGGCGAGCTCGCCGGAGGTGGTCACCCGGGACTTGTCGACGTCCTTGACGTTGACGAGGATCTGCGGGAGCCGCTCCATGACGCCGGCGAGGTCCGCGAGCGACTTGCCGGTGGCGGCGACGCGGGCGGCCAGCATCAGACCCGTGAGGGTGCCGTCGCCGGTGGTGGCGTGGTCGAGCACGATGACGTGACCCGACTGCTCGCCGCCGAGCGCGTAGCCGTTCTCCTTCATGGACTCCAGGACGTAGCGGTCGCCGACCGCGGTCTGGACGAGGTTCAGGCCCTCGCGCTCCATGGCGAGCTTGAAGCCCAGGTTGGACATGACGGTGGCGACGACGGTGTCGCCGCGCAGGGTGCCGGCCTCGCGCATGGCCAGGGCGAGCACGGCGAGGATCTGGTCGCCGTCGACCTCGTTGCCGGCGGCGTCCACGGCGAGGCAGCGGTCGGCGTCGCCGTCGTGGGCGATGCCCAGGTCGGCGCCGTGCTCGACGACGGCGGCCTTGAGCAGCTCCAGGTGGGTGGAGCCGCAGCCGTCGTTGATGTTGAGGCCGTCCGGCTCGGCGCCGATGGTGACGACCTGGGCGCCGGCGCGGGAGAAGGCCTCGGGCGAGACGTGGGCGGCGGCGCCGTGGGCCTCGTCGAGGACGATCTTGAGCCCGTCGAGGCGGTTGGGGAGGACGGACAGGAGGTGGGAGACGTACGTCTCGAAGCCCTCGCCGAAGTCGCGCACGCGGCCGACGCCGGCACCGGTCGGGCGCTCCCAGGGGGCGCCGGTGCGGTGCTCCTCGTACACGGCCTCGATCTTGTCCTCCAGCTCGTCGGCGAGCTTGTGGCCGCCGCGGGCGAAGAACTTGATGCCGTTGTCGGGCATGGCGTTGTGGCTGGCGGAGAGCATCACGCCGAGGTCGGCGCCGAGGACGCCGGTGAGGTGGGCCACGGCCGGGGTGGGCAGGACGCCGACGCGCAGCACGTCGACGCCGGCGCTGGCGAGGCCCGCGACGACGGCCGCTTCGAGGAACTCTCCGGAGGCGCGCGGGTCCCGCCCGACCACGGCGGTCGGCCGGTGGCCCTCGAAAGTGCCCGCCTCGGCGAGCACGTGCGCGGCCGCGACCGACAGGCCGAGCGCCAGTTCCGCCGTCAGGTCCGCGTTGGCGACGCCGCGTACGCCGTCCGTGCCGAAGAGTCGTCCCACAGCTGTCCTCCGAAAATACGTGCCCAAGCTGATGAAAGATGAAAGAGGTGACGAAAGAGGTTATGAAAAAACGTACGCCCCGACGGCACGGGCAGTGCCGCCGGGGCGTACGAAAGCAGACCGAGCAGGCGATTAACGCTTGCTGTACTGCGGAGCCTTGCGGGCCTTCTTGAGACCGGCCTTCTTCCGCTCGACCGCACGGTCGTCACGGGAGAGGAAGCCGGCCTTCTTCAGCGCCGGGCGGTTGTTCTCGACGTCCGCCTCGTTCAGCGCACGGGCCACGCCGAGGCGCAGGGCGCCGGCCTGGCCGGAGACACCGCCACCCGCGATGCGGGCGATGACGTCGTAGCGGTTGTCGAGCTCGAGCACCTTGAAGGGCTCGTTGACTTCCTGCTGGTGCACCTTGTTGGGGAAGTAGTCCTCAAGGGTGCGACCGTTGATCTTCCACTTGCCGGTGCCCGGAACGATCCGGACGCGGGCGATGGCGTTCTTGCGACGGCCCAGGCCGGCGGCCGGCTGCGGGTCGCCGAAGCGGGACGCGAGGGACTCGGAGGTGTACTCACCCTCGACGAGCTCGGTCTCGGTGGTGTACTCCTCGACGCCCTCGAACTCGTCGACGGGGGTCTCGGGGGTGGTCTCGGCCACGATGCTCCTCAGATTCTTTTCGTCTTAGGGGGTGGCCGGACTTACTGCGCGACCTGGGTGATCTCGAACGGGACCGGCTGCTGGGCAGCGTGCGGGTGGTTCTCGCCCGCGTAGACCTTCAGCTTCGAGAGCATCTGACGGCCCAGGGAGTTCTTGGGGATCATGCCCTTGATGGCCTTCTCGACGGCCTTCTCGGGGTTCTTGTCGAGCAGCTCGTCGTAACGGACGGAGCGCAGACCACCCGGGAAGCCAGAGTGACGGTAGGCCATCTTCTGGGTCTTCTTGTTGCCGGACAGGTGAACCTTGTCGGCGTTGATGATGATGACGAAGTCGCCCATGTCCATGTGGGGGGCGTAGACGGGCTTGTGCTTGCCTCGGAGGAGGTTCGCAGCCGTCGTCGCCAGGCGGCCCAGGACAACGTCCTGCGCGTCGATGATGTGCCACTGGCGAGTGACATCGCCGGGCTTGGGGCTGTACGTACGCACTTCGTAGCCTTCGCTTCTTCAGTGGATGGAGTCCAGACACACCTGAAGCGATCATGCAGCTGGGGCCTGCACTGCCGGGACACCGCCCGTATGCGAGCCACTGGTAACTGCTCCAGGGAACTTGCGTATGGGCCCTTCGCGTGAGAACGACGAAGCCGATACGCATAACAAACCGCAACAGTACCCGCGCCACCCCGGACGGGTCAAAACGCGCCGACGCCCGAGGTCACCGCGCCCGCCCGGCCCGCCGACCGCCCGAGGTCACCGCGCCCGCTCGACCCGCCGCTCGTCCCACACCGGCTCGGTCGTCTCCCGTACGACCCCGTCCGACCCGAAGACCAGGTACCGGTCGAAGGACTTCGCGAACCACCGGTCGTGCGTGACGGCCAGCACCGTCCCCTCGTACGACTCGAGCCCGTCCTGGAGCGCCTCGGCCGACTCCAGGTCCAGGTTGTCCGTCGGCTCGTCGAGCAGCAGCGCCGTCGTGCCCGCCAGCTCCAGGAGCAGGATCTGGAACCGCGCCTGCTGCCCGCCCGACAGCTTGTCGAACGACTGGTCCCCCTGCCGCTCCAGCTCGTACCGCCGCAGCATCGACATCGCCGCGCCCCGGTCCTTGGCGTGCTCGGTCCACAGGATGTCGACGAGCGGCCGCCCGGTCAGCTCCGGGTGCGCGTGGGTCTGCGCGAAGTGCCCCGGCACGACCCGGGCGCCGAGCTTCCACGTGCCCGTGTGGGCGACCGACGGGTCCCCCGCGAGCAGCCGCAGGAAGTGCGACTTCCCGGAGCCGTTCGAGCCGAGGACGGCGACCCGCTCCCCGTAGAAGATCTCCAGCGAGAACGGCTTCATCAGGCCGGTCAGCTCGAGGTTCTCGCAGGTCACGGCCCGCACCCCGGTCCGTCCGCCGCGCAGCCGCATCCGGATGTCCTGCTCGCGCGGCGGCTCCGGCGGCGGCCCCGCCTCCTCGAACTTCCTCAGCCGGGTCTGCGCGGCGGCGTACCGGGAGGCCATCTCGTGGCTGACCGCGGCCGCCTGCCGCAGGGTGATCACCAGCTTCTTCAGCTGCGCGTGCTTCTCGTCCCAGCGCCGCTTCAGCTCCTCGAAGCGGGCGAAGCGCTCCCGGCGGGCCTCGTGGAAGGTGCCGAAGCCGCCGCCGTGCACCCAGACGTCCGATCCGGCCGGGCCCGGCTCGACCGCGATGATCTTCTGGGCGGCCCGGGAGAGCAGCTCCCGGTCGTGGGAGATGAAGAGGACGGTCTTGCGGGTCTCCCGCAGCCGCTCCTCCAGCCACCGCTTGCCCGGCACGTCGAGGTAGTTGTCCGGCTCGTCGAGGAGCAGCACCTCGTCGGGGCCGCGCAGCAGCGACTCCAGGACGAGCCGCTTCTGCTCGCCGCCAGAGAGCGTCCTGACCTCCCGGAACTGCGCCTTCTCGTACGGGACGCCGAGCGCCGCCATGGTGCAGATGTCCCAGAGGGTCTCGGCCTCGTACCCCTGCACCTCGGCCCAGTCGCTGAGGGCCTGCGCGTACTTCATCTGCGCGGCCTCGTCGTCGACCGTCATGATCAGGTGCTCGGCCTCGTCGACCGCCTTCGCGGCCTCCCGGATCCGGGGCTGGGCGACCGAGACGAGCAGGTCGCGGACGGTGGACTCGTCCCGTACGGAGCCGACGAACTGCGGCATCACGCCGAGACCGCCGCTGACCTTGACCGTGCCGCCGTGCGGCTGGATCTCCCCGGCGATCATCCGGAGCAGTGTGGTCTTGCCGGCGCCGTTGGCCCCGACGAGGGCGACGACGGCGCCCTCCCCGACCCGGAAGGAGGCGTCCCCGAGCAGGACCCTCCCGTCGGGAAGGTAGTACTCCAGATGCGCGGCCTCGACGTGTCCCATGGGATGCATTGTCACCGCCCGCCGGGGCCCCGCCCAACCGGTTTAGGATGCGCGGCATGAGCTTTGGGGGACCGCAGTGGCCGCAGGAGCCGCAGCAGCAGGGGCAGCAGGGGTACGGACAGCAGCCCGGGTACGGCTACCCGCCGCAGCAGGGAAACGGGCAGCAGCCGGGCTACGGCTATCCGCAGCCGGCGCAGCCGAACCCCTTCCCCGGCGCGCAGGCCGGCGGCGACACCCCCGACTGGGGCGCCCTGGCCGACGCCTCGGCCTCCCGGGGCCGCCGCAAGCGCCTCCTGCTGATCGCCGGCGGGGTCCTGGCCACGGTGGCCGTGGGCGCGATCGTGGCGACCGCCGTCGTGAGCACCAACAAGAAGAACGACCAGGCCAAGAACGGTCCGGTCCCCACCGGCACGGTCTCCCCCACCGGCACGCCGACCCCCGAGCCGACCTTCTCGTCGGTGGCGCCGCCGCCCCCGCCGAACCCGAAGGACTACATCTCGGACCCGAAGAAGGACAAGGCCCCGCTGACCGCCGAGGGCCTCTTCCCGGGCAGGAAGCTGAGCATGAACGGCCGCGCGTACAAGAAGGGCGCGACCTCCGCCACGACGAACTGCGCGGCCGTCACGCAGGGCGGCCTCGGCAGCGTCCTGAAGCGGCACGGCTGCCAGCGGGTGCTCCGCGCCACCTATGTGAAGGACGGCGTGGCGATCACCGTCGGCGTCGCCGTCTTCCCGTCCGAGGCGGCGGCCCAGAAGGCGAAGGACCAGGCCACCGGCGGCATCGCGCCCCTGACGGGCGCGGGCGTGGGTGATTTCTGCCACGCCACGGTCTGCCTGCGCCGCTCGAACGCGATCGGCCGGTACGCGTACTTCACCCAGGCCGGGTTCACCGACGGCAAGAAGGTCACCAAGGCCGACAAGCCCGTCTTCCAGGCCAGCGACGACCTCGGCACCTTCGCCTTCAACCAGATATACGCCCGGGGCCGCGCCCAGGCCTCAGCAGCAGCCGGCGCTCCCGGGGAGTGACCGCTTGTTGCGCGCCTCCCGGCTGCGGGCGGCGAGCAGCGCGTCCTCCGGGTAGCCGACCTCTTCGAGGGTGAGGCCGTGCGGCCGCACGACGTGGACGGCCGAGTCCCGTACCCCGGCGGCGAGCACCTTGCCGGGCCAGTCGACCGGACGGTGGCCGTCACCGACGAAGAGCAGGGCGCCGACGAGCGAGCGGACCATGTTGTGGCAGAAGGCGTCCGCCTTGACGGTCGCCTCCAGGATCCCGTCCTCCCGCCGCTCCCAGCGCAGCACCTGGAGGGTGCGGATGGTCGTGGCGCCCTCGCGCTTCTTGCAGTACGCGGCGAAGTCGTGCTCGCCGACGAGCGCGGTGGCGGCCTCGTTCATGGCGTCCATGTCGAGGGCCCAGTCGTGCCACAGCACGTGCCCTCGGAGCAGCGGGTCGACGCCGCCGGGGTTGTCGGTGACGCGGTAGGCGTAGCGGCGCCAGATCGCGGAGAACCGGGCGTTGAAGCCCGCGGGGGCCTCGGCGAGGGACCACACCCGCACGTCGTGCGGGAGCCGCCCGGCGAGCCGCCGGAGCAGCTTGTCGCGGTGCTCCTCCCACACCTCCACGGGCAGGTCGACATGGGCGACCTGGCCGCGCGCGTGCACGCCGGCGTCGGTCCGGCCGGCGACGGTCAGCTCGTACGTCTCCTTGGACCGGGTCACGGTCCGCAGGGCGTCCTCGATCTCTCCCTGTACGGTCCGCTGTCCCTGGGCCTGCTTGGCCCAGCCGGAGAAGTCCTTGCCGTCGTACGAGAGGTCCAGCCGAACCCGTACGAAACCGTCCTGCACGTCATCGCTCACGCGGAGATCCTCTCAAACACACGGGAACGGGCCCGCACCCCAGGGGGTACGGGCCCGCTCACGAGAAACGTCGGAAAAACGCTTACGCGTCCTTCGACTCCTCGGCCGGAGCCTCGGTGGCGGCGGCCTCGTCGGCCTCCTTGACGGCGCGCTTGGTGGCGGCCTCGGCCTCGGCGACGGTCGCCTTCTTGGCGATCTCGCCCTCGACCAGCTCGATCACGGCCATCGGGGCGTTGTCGCCACGACGGTTGCCGATCTTGGTGATGCGGGTGTAGCCACCCGGACGCTCCGAGTAGCGCGGGGCGATCTCGGTGAAGAGCGTGTGGACGACGCCCTTGTCCGTGATCGACTGCAGCACCAGGCGACGGTTGTGGATGTCGCCCTTCTTCGCCTTGGTGATCAGGCGCTCGGCGACCGGACGCAGGCGACGGGCCTTGGCCTCGGTCGTGGTGATGCGGCCGTGCTCGAAGAGCGACTTCGCCAGGTTGGCGAGGAGCAGCTTCTCGTGCGCGGCGGAACCGCCGAGGCGGGCACCCTTCGCGGGACGCGGCATGGTGTTTCTCCTTGTGATCTGCACCGGCCGTATGAGGTACCGATGTCAGTGTCCGAGCGGGCGGTCACCCGTCGGAGACCCCGCGCACCCGTGGGGGCGCGGGGAACTGCGCGGCCGGCCGGAACCGGCCCGCAGCAAGACTGCGACTAGTACTGCTCGGTCTCGACGAAACCGGCGTCCGCGTCGTCGTCGGCGCCGAAGGCGTCGGCGGCGGCGGTCGGGTCGAATCCGGGCGGCGAGTCCTTCAGCGCGAGGCCCATACCGGCCAGCTTCGCCTTGACCTCGTCGATCGACTTCGCACCGAAGTTGCGGATGTCGAGCAGGTCGGCCTCGGAGCGGGCGACGAGCTCACCCACGGAGTGGATGCCCTCACGCTTGAGGCAGTTGTACGAGCGAACGGTGAGCTCGAGCTCCTCGATCGGCAGCGCCAGGTCGGCGGCGAGGGCGGCGTCCGTCGGGGACGGGCCCATGTCGATGCCCTCGGCGTCGATGTTGAGCTCGCGGGCCAGACCGAACAGCTCGACCAGGGTCTTGCCGGCGGACGCCATGGCGTCACGCGGGCGCATGGCCTGCTTGGTCTCGACGTCGACGATGAGCTTGTCGAAGTCGGTGCGCTGCTCGACTCGGGTCGCCTCGACCTTGTAGGTGACCTTGAGGACCGGCGAGTAGATCGAGTCGACCGGGATGCGGCCGATCTCCTGGCCGACCTGCTTGTTCTGGACGGCGGAGACGTAGCCGCGACCGCGCTCGACGGTCAGCTCCATCTCCAGCTTGCCCTTGGCGTTCAGGGTCGCCAGAACGAGGTCGGGGTTGTGCACCTCGACACCGGCCGGGGGCGCGATGTCGGCGGCGGTGACCAGACCCGGGCCCTGCTTGCGCAGGTACATCACGACCGGCTCGTCGTGCTCCGAGGAGACGACCAGCTGCTTGATGTTCAGGATGAGGTCGGTGACGTCCTCCTTGACGCCCGGCACGGTGGTGAACTCGTGCAGGACACCGTCGATGCGGATGCTGGTGACAGCGGCACCCGGGATCGAGGAGAGGAGGGTACGGCGGAGGGAGTTGCCGAGGGTGTAGCCGAAGCCCGGCTCCAGCGGCTCGATGACGAACCGGGAGCGGAACTCGTCGACGACCTCTTCGGTCAGCGACGGACGCTGAGCGATAAGCATGTCTGTGTTTCCTTCAGTCGTGGACGCCCACTATTTGACGCCCGACAGCCACCGGGCGGCAGCCCGGTGGTTTTACTGCGCGTACTGCAAGGGTACGGGCGGCACGCCCCCGAGAGAGGGGACGCACCGCCCGAAGTCCTGCTCAAGCAGCCCGTGCGTCAGACGCGGCGGCGCTTGGGGGGACGGCAGCCGTTGTGCGGCGTGGGGGTGACGTCCTGGATCGAACCGACCTCGAGGCCCGTGGCCTGGAGGGAGCGGATCGCGGTCTCACGGCCGGAGCCGGGACCCTTGACGAAGACGTCGACCTTGCGCATGCCGTGCTCCTGCGCGCGGCGGGCGGCCGACTCGGCGGCCATCTGCGCGGCGAAGGGGGTGGACTTGCGCGAGCCCTTGAAGCCGACGTGGCCGGCGGAGGCCCAGGAGATCACGTTGCCGGACGGGTCCGTGATCGAGACGATCGTGTTGTTGAACGTGCTCTTGATGTGCGCGTGGCCGTGAGCGACGTTCTTCTTTTCCTTGCGGCGCACCTTCTTGACAGCGCCCTGACGTCCCTTGGGGGGCATCTCTTAACTCCTACGGGAGGTGGTCGGTCCTACAGCGAAGACCGTGGACAGTCGTCCGCTGTGGACTACTTCTTGCCCGGCTTCTTCTTGCCGGCGATGGCGCGACGCGGGCCCTTGCGGGTACGGGCGTTCGTGCTGGTGCGCTGACCGCGGACGGGCAGGCCACGACGGTGGCGCAGGCCCTGGTAGCAGCCGATCTCGACCTTGCGGCGGATGTCGGCGGCGATCTCACGGCGGAGGTCACCCTCGGTGCGGAGGTTGGCGTCCACGTACTCGCGGATCTTGACGAGGTCTTCCTCGGCAAGGTCGCGGACACGGGTGGACGGGTTCACGCCGGTCGCGGCGAGAATCTCCTCGGACCGGGTACGCCCGATACCGAAGACGTAGGTGAGTGCGACCACCACACGCTTTTCACGCGGGATGTCAACACCGGAAACGCGTGCCATTCAATGGCTCCTGTGTTCTCGGGGGTCTGCTGCAGAACCGCTCCCGGCTGCCGTATGAGGTACAGGTCGGGTCCCCGGCCCCCGCCGGAGGTGCCGTCAACCGTGGATCACGGCCCGACGGGCTCTGCGTATGTACGTATTGCTATGCGTCGCGCGAAGAACTGCGAAGTTGCAGGTCGGTCGGCGTGCGTCAGCCCTGGCGCTGCTTGTGGCGCAGGTTGTCGCAGATGACCATGACCCGGCCGTGACGGCGGATCACCTTGCACTTGTCGCAGATCTTCTTGACGCTCGGCTTGACCTTCATGGGATGTGAGGTTCTCCGGGTCAGTGCCACCACCCGCGCGGAGGGCGGGTGCGGGCAAGATCTACTTGTACCGGTAGACGATCCGGCCACGCGTCAGGTCGTACGGAGAGAGCTCCACGACGACCCGGTCGTCCGGGAGGATCCGGATGTAGTGCATCCGCATCTTGCCGGAGATGTGCGCGAGGACCTTGTGACCGTTCTGGAGCTCCACCTTGAACATGGCGTTCGGGAGGGACTCGATCACGGTGCCCTCGATTTCGATGGCACCTTGCTTCTTGGCCACGCTTCGCCTTTCGAATCGGCTACCTTGATCGACTCTCGCCGCCGCGTGCAGGCACACGGGTACACGAGAGCCGACGCATCAGTCTACGTCAGGCCCCAGGAAAAGACGAATCGGGAAGTCTGCCCAACGCCGGAGATCGTTACGCCAGCGGGTCCGGCGCCGCCGGCCCATCCTCCACGCGGCCCTCGCGGGCTCGGCGCCGAGGGCGCCTCACGGGCTTCGGCCCGCTGCGCCGGACTTCGTCCGTCGACCGCGCTCCGGGCACTACGCCAGCGGGTCCGGCGCCGCCGTCACGCCCAGCTCGGCCAGCTTCGCCTTGCCGCCGTCGACCGCCGTGAGGACCAGCGGGCCCTCTTCCGTCAGGGCGATGGAGTGCTCCCAGTGGGAGGACCAGGTGCCGTCGGTGGTGACGACCGTCCAGTCGTCCTTCAGGACCTCCGTGTGCGGGGTGCCCAGGGAGACCATCGGCTCGATCGCCAGGCAGAAGCCGGGGACCAGCTTCGGGCCCTTGCCGCGCTTGCGGGAGACGTAGTTCAGCAGGTGCGGGTCCATGTGCATCTCGGTGCCGATGCCGTGGCCGCCGTAGTCCTCGATGATGCCGTAGCGGCCCAGGCTGTGGTCGCCCACGGCCGGCCGCGGCTGCCGCTTGATGTACGTCTCGATCGCCTTCGAGATGTCCACCAGGCGGTTGCCGAGCTTCATCGCCGCGATGCCCGCCCACATCGACTCCTCGGTCACCCGGGAGAGCTCGACGAGCTCGGGCGCGTGCCCGGTGCCCACGAAGGCCGTGTAGGCCGCGTCACCGTGCCAGCCGTCCACGATCGCGCCCGCGTCGATGGAGATGATGTCGCCGTCCTTGAGGACGGTCTTCTCGTCGGGGATGCCGTGGACGACGACCTCGTTCACCGAGGTGCAGATCGTCGCGGGGAAACCGCCGTACCCCAGGAAGTTCGACTTCGCCCCGTGGTCGGCGATGACCTTCCGCGCGACCTCGTCGAGGTCCTTCGTCGTGGCGCCCGGCACGGCCGCCTCGCGGGTCGCCGCGTGGATGGCGGCGACGACCAGCCCCGCCTCGCGCATCTTCGCGATCTGCTCGGGGGTCTTGATCTGCACCATCGTGGCCGCGGCCTTTCCATCGAGTACGGGGAACAGAACAACGATACGGCCGCGGCGCCCCCGAGGGGCACCGCGGCCGTGTCGAACGAACCGGGGTTACTTCTTGAGCGCGGCCATCGCCTTGGCGGTGACCTCGTCCACCTTGCCGAGCGCCGAGATCGTCTCGACCAGGTTCTGCGCCCGGTAGTAGTCGATGATCGGCTCGGTCTCCGTGTGGTAGACCGCCAGGCGCTTGCGGACGGTCTCCTCCGTGTCGTCGTCGCGCTGGTACAGCTCGCCGCCGCAGACGTCGCAGACGCCCTCGGTCTTCGGGGCGTTGTACGTCACGTGGAAGACGTGCGCGGAGTCCTTGCGGCAGATGCGGCGACCCGCGATCCGCTTCACGACCTCGTCCTCGGGGACCTCCAGGTCCAGGACCGCGTCCAGCTCGATGCCGTCGGCCTTGAGGAACGCGTCCAGGGCCTGGGCCTGGGCCACGTTCCGCGGGAACCCGTCGAGCAGGAAGCCGCCCTCGGCGTCCGCCTGGCGCATGCGGTCCTCGGCCATCCCGATCGTCACGGAGTCCGGCACGAGCTGGCCGGCCTTCATGTACGACTGCGCCTCTACGCCCAGCGGCGTGCCCTGCGAGATGTTGGCACGGAACAGGTCGCCCGTAGAGATGTGCGGGATGCCCAGGTTCTTGGCGAGGTACGCGGCCTGCGTGCCCTTGCCCGCACCGGGCGGTCCGACGAGGACGATTCGCATCAGCGGAGGAACCCTTCGTAATTGCGCTGCTGGAGCTGGCTCTCGATCTGCTTCACGGTCTCCAGCCCCACACCCACGATGATGAGGATGCTCGTCCCGCCGAAGGGGAAGTTGGAATTGGCCCCGCCGAAGCCTGCCAACGCCATCGTCGGCACGAGAGCGATCAGACCCAAGTACAGCGAGCCCGGCCAAGTGATCCGGTTGAGCACGTAGCTCAGATACTCGGCAGTAGGTCGACCAGCCCGGATACCCGGGATGAAGCCACCATACTTCTTCATGTTGTCCGCAACTTCCTCGGGGTTGAACGAGATCGCCACGTAGAAGAAGGCGAAGAACACGATCAGGAGGAAGTACGCGGTGATGTAGTAGGGGTGGTCACCCTTGACGAAGTGGGCTTCGATCCAGGTCTTCCAGCCCGCGGTGCTGTTCGAGAACTGCGCGATCAAGGCCGGGATGTAGAGAAGCGACGACGCGAAGATGACAGGAATCACACCGGCCTGGTTCACCTTCAAAGGGATGTAAGTGGACGTACCGCCGTACGACCTGCGGCCGATCATCCGCTTCGCGTACTGGACCGGAATGCGTCGCTGGGCCTGCTCGACGAAGACCACGAGGGCCACCATCACGAAACCGATGAGGATGACGACGCCGAACTCGATCCAGCCCTGGGCGAGCTTGCCGCTCTTCTTGATGGCCCACAGGGCGCCCGGGAAGCCGGCCGCGATCGAGATGAACATCAGGATCGACATTCCGTTGCCGATGCCGCGGTCAGTGATCAGCTCACCGAGCCACATGACCACGCCGGTGCCCGCGGTCATCGTGATGACCATCGTGGCGATGGTGAAGATCGACTGGTCGGGCACGACCTGGTCGGCGACGATGCAGCCGCTGAAGAGCGCGCCGCTCTTGGCGGTGGCGACGAGACCGGTGCCCTGGAGGATGGCGAGGGCCACGGTCAGGTACCGGGTGTACTGCGTGATCTTGGCAGTACCGGCCTGACCCTCCTTCTTGAGGGCTTCGAGGCGGGGGATCACGACGGTCAGCAGCTGCAGGATGATGCTCGCCGTGATGTACGGCATGATGCCGAGCGCGAAGATGGTGATCTGCAGCAGCGCCCCGCCACTGAACATGTTGACCAGGCCGAACAGGCTGTTGTTGCCCTCGCTGGCCTGCTTGACACACTGCTGTACGGCCTCGTAGCTGACGCCGGGGACCGGGATGTGGGCCCCCAGGCGGTACAGCACGATGATGCCGAGCGTGAAGAGCAGCTTCTTGCGCAGGTCGGGCGTCTTGAACGCCCGGGCGAACGCGGTGAGCACGGTGCCTCCTGCGACCCCCGCGCTATGCGTCAAGGGTGACGGTCTTGAGGTTCGACGATTGGTTATCGGTCATCAATCCCGTGCGGGCATACCGCACGGAGTTTAGACAGTGCACGCCACCTTACCGGCGACCATGCCCCCCTAGGAACGACCAACCGGGGATGCACCTTTTGGAAGGCGTCCCCGGCCGGAAACGGACCCCCGGTCCCGGGCGTACGGCTCCGGTCCGGCGTCCGTTCCGACCAGCGGCCGTCATGGCGGCGCCCCCGCCGCCGGGAGACCGATCGGGCCGTTCCGCGGCGACCGGGTGCCGGCGCCCGCCGTTACCACTTCCGGGGGACACCGGTGAGGGCGTCACCCACCGCGGCGACCGCCGTGGGCCCCGTGGAGGAGCACGTCCGGCGGGCCGACCGCGCCGAAGCCGGACGGCAGGGGCGGGAGCGGGCTCCGGCCCTGTCGCGAGGGCCGGGGACGCGCCTCGGCCGCGGGCCGGTCTCCTCGGCGTACGAACAAGCCCGGCCGGCTCCCCCACGGGGGAACCGGCCGGGCTTGTTCAGCTGTCGACCGAAGCTCAGACGAGCTCGGTGACGGTGCCGCCGGCGGCGGCGATCTTCTCCTTGGCGGAGCCGGAGACGGCGTCGACCGTCACCTGCAGCGCCACGGAGACCTCGCCCTGGCCCAGGACCTTGACGAGCTGGTTCTTGCGAACGGCACCCTTGGCGACCAGGTCGGCCACCGTGACCTCGCCACCCTGCGGGTAGAGCGCGGCGAGCTTGTCCAGGTTCACGACCTGGTACTCGGTGCGGAAGGGGTTCTTGAAGCCCTTCAGCTTCGGAAGGCGCATGTGGAGGGGCATCTGGCCACCCTCGAAGCGCTCCGGAACCTGGTAACGGGCCTTCGTACCCTTCGTACCACGACCGGCCGTCTTACCCTTCGACGCCTCACCACGACCCACACGGGTCTTGGCGGTCTTGGCGCCCGGGGCCGGACGGAGGTTGTGGGCCTTCAGCGGGTTGTTCTCCGCCATGTCAGTCAACCTCCTCGACCGTCACGAGGTGGCGGACGGTGTGCACCATGCCGCGGAACTCGGGGCGGTCCTCCTTGACAACCACGTCACCCAGGCGCTTGAGGCCCAGGGAACGGAGGGTGTCGCGGTGGTTCTGCTTGCTGCCGATGTACGACTTCGTCTGCGTGACCTTGAGGCGAGCCATTACACACCCGCCCCAGCACGCGCACGGAGCAGAGCCGCGGGGGCGACGTCCTCGAGCGGCAGACCACGGCGAGCCGCGATCTCCTCGGGACGCTGCAGGCCCTTGAGGGCCTCCACGGTCGCGTGCACGATGTTGATCGCGTTGTCGGAGCCGAGCGACTTCGACAGGATGTCGTGAACGCCGGCGCACTCCAGAACGGCGCGCACCGGGCCACCGGCGATAACACCGGTACCGGGGGAAGCAGGCTTCAGCAGGACAACGCCGGCCGCCTTCTCGCCCTGGATCGGGTGCGGGATGGTGCCCTGGATGCGGGGAACCTTGAAGAAGTTCTTCTTGGCTTCCTCGACGCCCTTGGCGATGGCCGCGGGAACTTCCTTGGCCTTGCCGTAACCGACACCTACGGTGCCGTCACCGTCACCCACCACGACGAGCGCGGTGAAGCTGAAGCGACGACCACCCTTGACAACCTTGGCGACGCGGTTGATCGCGACAACGCGCTCAACGTACGCGGTCTTCTCGGCGGCAGCGCCACCGTCGCGACCCTTCCGGTCCCGCCGCTCGCCGCCACCGGCACCGCTGCCGCGGCGCTGGGGTCCAGCCATTGGATTACCTCTCTCTGTTACGTCCGTTAGTCCCGGAACCGGGGCTTAGAACTTCAGCCCGGCTTCGCGGGCGGCGTCAGCCAGAGCGGCAATGCGCCCGGCGTACCTGTTGCCACCACGGTCGAACACGACAGCCTCGACGCCGGCGGCCTTGGCGCGCTCGGCGACCAGGGCGCCGACCTGCTTGGCCTGCGCGGACTTGTCACCCTCGCCGCCGCGGATCGACGCGTCCAGGGTCGACGCCGACGCAAGGGTGTGGCCCTTGAGGTCGTCGATGACCTGAGCGGTGATACCGCGGTTGGAACGCGTCACGACGAGGCGCGGACGCTCCGCCGTACCCGACACGTTCTTGCGGATGCGGATGTGGCGGCGCTTCTTGGCGGCGCCCTTGTAGGCGTCGCCCTTGGCGATCTTCACACCGTATGCCATGGCTTACTTACCAGCCTTTCCGACCTTGCGGCGGATGACCTCGCCCGCGTACTTCACGCCCTTGGCCTTGTAGGGGTCGGGCTTGCGAAGCTTGCGGATGTTGGCGGCGACCTCGCCGACCTTCTGCTTGTCGATGCCCTCGACCGAGAACTTGGTCGGCGACTCGACCTTGAACGAGATGCCCTCGGGCGCCTCGACCACGATCGGGTGGCTGTAGCCGAGCTGGAACTCCAGAGCGGAGCCCTTCGCGGCCACGCGGTAACCGACACCGCTGATCTCGAGCGCCTTCACGTACCCCTGGGTCACACCGGTGATCATGTTGGCCACCAGCGTGCGGGACAGGCCGTGCAGGGCCTTGTTCTGACGCTCGTCGTTCGGACGGTTGACGTTGAGCACGCCATCCTCGCCCTTAACGATCTCGATCGGCGCGGCGACGGTGTGGCTCAGGGTGCCCTTGGAACCCTTGACCGTGACCGTGCGGCCCTCGATGGTGACGTCCACGCCGGCGGGAACCGTGATGGGGAGCTTGCCAATACGCGACATTAGCTATTCCTCCGTTCCCGACTACCAGACGTAGGCGAGGACTTCCCCACCCACGCCCTTCTTCTGCGCCTGCTGACCGGTCAGGAGACCGTGGGACGTGGAGATGATCGCCACGCCCAGGCCGCCGAGGACCTTCGGCAGGTTGGTGGACTTCGCGTAAACCCGGAGGCCCGGCTTCGAGATCCGCTTGATGCCCGCGATGGAGCGCTCACGGTTCGGACCGAACTTGAGGTCGAGCACGAGGTTCTTGCCGACCTCGGCGTCCTCGACCTTCCAGCCCGTGATGAAGCCCTCCTGCTGGAGGATTTCCGCGATGTGAGACTTGATCTTGCTGTGCGGCATCGTCACGGAGTCGTGGTATGCCGAGTTCGCGTTACGCAGACGAGTCAGCATGTCCGCGATCGGATCAGTCATGGTCATGAATTGGCCTTCGGCCTCTCTCGCCGGGGTTTCCAGTGCGCCATCCCTCTCCCCACACAGGGGCGGGACGGGTGCGGCGCGGGGACCTACGGCGTAGTAAGTCGTACGGGCGGCGGACGCCCAACCCCACAAGCCTAAGGCATGCGGGGGTGGGCCTCCGCCGACCCAATGCTTACCGAGAGACTCCGGTCATCCCAACTGGGGGATTACCAGGAGCTCTTGGTCACGCCCGGCAGCTCGCCACGGTGAGCCATCTCACGGAGGCACACGCGGCAGAGGCCGAACTTGCGGTACACGGAGTGGGGACGACCACAGCGCTGGCAGCGCGTGTAGCCACGCACGCCGAACTTGGGCTTGCGGGCAGCCTTCGCGATGAGAGCCTTCTTCGCCATCTCGCTTACGCCTCCTTGAACGGGAAGCCGAGGTGACGCAGAAGGGCACGGCCCTCGTCGTCGTTGGTCGCCGTGGTCACCACGGTGATGTCCATACCCCGGACACGGTCGATCTTGTCCTGGTCGATCTCGTGGAACATGACCTGCTCCGTGAGACCGAAGGTGTAGTTGCCACGGCCGTCGAACTGCTTGGGGGACAGGCCGCGGAAGTCGCGGATGCGCGGGAGCGCGAGCGACAGGGTGCGGTCCAGGAACTCCCACATGCGGTCGCCACGGAGCGTGACGTGGGCGCCGATCGGCTGGCCCTCGCGGAGCTTGAACTGCGCGATGGACTTGCGGGCCTTCGTGACGGCCGGCTTCTGACCGGTGATCGTCGTGAGGTCGCGGATCGCGCCGTCGATCAGCTTCGAGTCACGGGCGGCGTCGCCGACACCCATGTTGACCACGATCTTGACGAGGCCGGGGATCTGCATGACGTTCTCGTACTTGAACTCGTCACGCAGCTTGCCCGCGATCTCCTCGCGGTACTTCGTCTTGAGACGCGGAGTGGTGGTAGCCATCAGATGTCCTCACCCGTCCGCTTGGCAACGCGGATCTTGTTGCCCTCGTCGTCGAAGCGGTAACCGACACGCGTGACGACCTTCTTGCCGTCCTTCTCCACGACCAGCTGGACGTTGGAGACGTGGACCGGAGCCTCGGTCGTGACGATGCCACCGGCCTGCGAGGGGCCGGCCTTGGTGTGCTTCTTGACCCGGTTGACACCCTCGACCAGGACGCGGTTCTCGCGCGGGAAGGCCGTGATGACCTTGCCCTGCTTGCCCTTGTCCTTACCGGTGATGACCTGGACCAGGTCGCCCTTCTTGATCTTCATGCTTACAGCACCTCCGGCGCGAGCGAGATGATCTTCATGAACTTCTTCTCGCGCAGCTCACGGCCGACCGGGCCGAAGATACGGGTGCCACGAGGGTCGCCGTCGTTCTTGAGAATGACAGCGGCGTTCTCGTCGAAGCGGATGTACGAGCCGTCCTGGCGGCGGCGCTCCTTGACGGTGCGAACGATGACCGCCTTGACGACGTCACCCTTCTTCACGTTGCCACCGGGGATCGCGTCCTTGACGGTGGCGACGATGACGTCACCGATGCCCGCGTAGCGGCGACCCGAGCCACCGAGAACACGGATGCAAAGGATCTCCTTGGCACCAGTGTTGTCGGCGACACGCAGTCGCGACTCCTGCTGGATCACGTCTATCTCCTGATTGTCTGCCGGTTCCCGGCAGGGGCACCGGAGTGCCCCTGCCGAGCCTGGCGGAACTGACCTGAGGAAAACCCCTCAGGCTGAACATGTGGGATCTCCCTTGCGGGAAATTCCTTACTTGGCCTTCTCGAGGATCTCGACGACGCGCCAGTGCTTCGTGGCGGACAGCTTCCGGGTCTCCATCAGGAGGACGCGGTCGCCGATGCCGGCAGCGTTCTGCTCGTCGTGAGCCTTGAGCTTGTTCGTACGGCGGATGACCTTGCCGTACAGCGCGTGCTTGACGCGGTCCTCGACAGCGACGACGACGGTCTTGTCCATCTTGTCGCTGACGACGAGGCCCTCGCGGACCTTACGAGCGTTGCGCTCGGTCTTCTCAGTCACGTTGCTCTCGCTCATCAGGCGTTCTCCACCGTCTCGATGCCCAGCTCACGCTCACGCATCAGGGTGTAGATCCGGGCGATGTCCTTACGGACGGACTTGAGCCGACCGTGGTTCTCGAGCTGACCCGTCGCCGCCTGGAAGCGGAGGTTGAACAGCTCTTCCTTGGCCTCGCGGAGCTTGTTGAGAAGCTCCTCGTTGCCCAGCTCGCGCAGCTCGGACGCCTTGGTACCGGCCGACATCACAGCTCACCTGCTTCGCGCTTCACGATCTTGCACTTCATCGGCAGCTTGTGGGCCGCACGGGTCAGGGCCTCGCGCGCGATCTTCTCGTTCGGGTAGGACAGTTCGAACATCACCCGACCCGGCTTGACGTTCGCGATCCACCACTCCGGAGAACCCTTACCGGAACCCATGCGGGTCTCGGCGGGCTTCTTCGTCAGCGGGCGGTCCGGGTAGATGTTGATCCAGACCTTGCCGCCACGCTTGATGTGGCGGGTCATCGCGATACGAGCCGCCTCGATCTGGCGGTTGGTCACGTACGCCGGCGTAAGGGCCTGAATGCCGTACTCGCCGAACGCAACCTGCGTACCACCCTTGCTGGCGCCGGAGCGCTTCGGGTGGTGCTGCTTGCGGTGCTTGACCCTACGGGGGATCAGCATGTCGGTCAGGCCTCCGTTCCGGTGCTCTCAGCCGGAGCAGCGGCGGCAGCCTCGGCCTTGGGGGCCTCGGCGGCCGGAGCCGACTGCTGCGGCTTGCGGCCGCGGCCGCCACGCTCGCCACCGCGGCCACGGCCGGCCGGGCGGTCGCCAGCGCCGGCGCCACGGGCCGGGCGGTTACCCGCACGGGCAGCGGCGTTCTCGGCGCGGACCTCGGCGATGTTCTTGACGTCGCCCTTGTAGATCCAGACCTTCACGCCGATGCGGCCGAAGGTGGTCTTGGCCTCGAAGAAGCCGTAGTCGACGTTCGCGCGGAGCGTGTGCAGGGGCACGCGGCCCTCGCGGTAGAACTCCGAGCGGGACATCTCGGCGCCGCCGAGACGGCCGCCGCACTGGATCTTGATTCCCTTGGCGCCGGCCTTCATCGTGCCCTGCATGCTCTTGCGCATGGCACGACGGAAGGAGACGCGGGAGGAGAGCTGCTCGGCAACGGCCTGGGCGACCAGCTGGGCGTCCATCTCGGGGTTCTTGACCTCGAGGATGTTCAGCTGGACCTGCTTGCCCGTGAGCTTCTCGAGGTCGCCGCGGATGCGGTCGGCCTCGGCGCCACGGCGGCCGATGACGATGCCGGGACGCGCGGTGTGGATGTCCACCCGCACGCGGTCACGGGTGCGCTCGATCTCGACCTTCGAGATGCCCGCGCGCTCCATGCCGGACGTCATCATCCGACGGATGGCGACGTCTTCCTTGACGTAGTCCTTGTACAGCTTGTCGGCGTACCAGCGGGACTTGAAGTCCGTGGTGATGCCGAGCCGGAACCCATGCGGGTTAACCTTCTGGCCCATTACCGGGTTCCTTCCTTGCTGCTGACGACCACGGTGATGTGGCTGGTCCGCTTACGGATCCGGTAGGCGCGGCCCTGGGCACGCGGACGGAACCGCTTCAGGGTCGGGCCCTCATCCACGTACGCCTCGCTGATGTACAGCGAAGAGGCGTCACTGTGGTCGTAGTTGTGCGCGGCGTTGGCGATGGCGCTGTCCAGCACCTTGCCAACCGGCACGCTCGCGGCCTGCGGGGCGAAACGCAGGACCGCCTGAGCCTCCGTGGCGTCCATGCCACGGATAAGGTCCACCACGCGGCGGGCCTTCATGGGCGTGACGCGGATGTACCGCGCCTGGGCCCTGGCTTCCATGGTTGTCCTTCCAGTGTCTGTCATGGTCATTCCACCCCGCTGTTAGCGGCGCTTCGACTTCCGGTCGTCCTTCACGTGACCCCGGAAGGTGCGCGTCGGCGAGAACTCGCCGAGCTTGTGGCCGACCATCGACTCGGTGACAAACACCGGAATGTGGGTCTTGCCGTTGTGCACCGCGATCGTGTGGCCGAGCATGGCCGGGATGATCATCGAGCGACGGGACCAGGTCTTGATGACGTTCTTGGTACCGGCTTCGTTCTGGGCGTCCACCTTCTTGACGAGGTGGCCGTCGACGAAGGGTCCCTTCTTGAGACTGCGCGGCATCTAAACCCGCTCCTAGCGCTTCTTGTTCGTCTTGCGGCGGCGGACGATGTACTTGTTCGAAGCCTTCTTCGGCGAACGAGTACGACCCTCCTTCTGACCCCACGGGGAGACCGGGTGGCGACCACCGGAGGTCTTGCCCTCACCACCACCGTGCGGGTGGTCGACCGGGTTCATCGCCACACCACGGACGGTCGGGCGAACGCCCAGCCAGCGCTTGCGGCCGGCCTTGCCCCAGTTGATGTTCGACTGCTCGGCGTTGCCGACCTCGCCGATGGTGGCGCGGCAGCGGGCGTCGACGAGACGGATCTCACCGGACGGCATGCGGAGGTGGGCCATCGTGCCCTCCTTCGCCAGCAGCTGCACGGAGGCACCGGCCGAGCGGGCGAACTTGGCGCCGCCACCGGGACGGAGCTCGATCGCGTGGATCGTGGTACCGACCGGGATGTTGCGGAGCGCCAGGTTGTTGCCGGGCTTGATGTCCGCGCCCGGGCCGTTCTCGACGCGGTCGCCCTGGGTCAGACCCTTGGGGGCGATGATGTAGCGCTTCTCGCCGTCCACGTAGTGGAGGAGCGCGATGCGCGCGGTGCGGTTGGGGTCGTACTCGATGTGAGCGACCTTGGCCGGCACGCCGTCCTTGTCGTGACGACGGAAGTCGATCACGCGGTAGGCGCGCTTGTGGCCACCGCCCTGGTGACGGACGGTCACACGACCGGTGTTGTTACGGCCGCCCTTGCTGTGCAGGGGGCGGACCAGCGACTTCTCCGGCGTGGACCGCGTGATCTCGACGAAGTCGGCTACGGAGGAGCCACGACGGCCCGGCGTAGTCGGCTTGTACTTGCGGATTCCCATTTCTCAGTCCTCGTCCGATTCCGGACGATCCAGACCGCCGTTAGGCGGTCGGACCGCCGAAGATGTCGATACGGTTGCCCTCGGCAAGGGTCACGATGGCGCGCTTGGTGTTGGCGCGCTTACCGAAACCGGTGCGGGTGCGCTTGCGCTTGCCCTGCCGGTTGATCGTGTTGACCCCGGTGACCTTGACCGAGAAGACCGCCTCGACGGCCTGCTTGATCTGGGTCTTGTTGGAGCCAGGCGCGACGATGAACGTGTACTTGTTCTCGTCCAGCAGGGCGTAGCTCTTCTCCGAGACGACCGGCTTGACGAGAATGTCGCGCGGGTCCGAGAAGGTCTTGCTGGTGACGACGGCCTCAGTCATCAGGCGTCGCTCCCTTCGGTCTCAGCGGTCTGGGGGCCAGACACGAAGGACTCGAGGGCGGCCTGGGTGAAGACCACGTCGTCGGAGACGATCACGTCGTACGTGTTGAGCTGGCCCGGCTCCAGGATGTGCACCTGGGGCAGGTTACGAGCGGACAGCCACGCGGCCTCGTCGGAGCGCTCGGCGACCAGGAGCAGGTTCTTGCGCTCCGAGATCTTGCCGAACAGCGTCTTGGCGGCCTTGGTGGAGATCGCACCCTCGACCACGCCGGTGACGACGTGGATGCGGGAGTGGTTCGCCCGGTCCGACAGGGCACCGCGGAGGGCGGCGGCCTTCATCTTCTTCGGGGTCCGCTGCGAGTAGTCACGCGGCACGGGACCGTGCACGACGCCACCACCGGCGAACTGCGGGGCGCGGGTCGAACCCTGACGGGCGCGGCCGGTGCCCTTCTGGCGGTAAGGCTTCTTGCCACCACCGCGGACTTCGCCACGGGTCTTGGTCTTGTGCGTGCCCTGACGGGCCGCGGCCAGCTGCGCGACGACGACCTGGTGGATCAGCGGGACGCTGACCTTGGCGCCGAAGATCTCCTCGGGGAGCTCGACGGTCCCGGCCTTGTCGCCAGACGGCGAAAGGATGTCAATGGTGCTCATCGGTTCCTCAAACCCCCTTGGCCGCGGTGCGGACCAGGACGAGGCCACCGTTGGGGCCGGGGACGGCGCCCTTGATGAGCAGCAGACCCTTCTCGGCGTCAACGGCGTGGACGGTCAGGTTCTGGGTGGTCACACGCTCGTTGCCCATGCGACCGGCCATGCGCATGCCCTTGAAGACACGGCCCGGGGTGGCGCAGCCACCGATCGAACCGGGCTTGCGGTGCACGCGGTGGGCACCGTGCGAGGCCTTGCCACCACGGAAGTTGTGGCGCTTCATCGCACCGGCGAAGCCCTTGCCCTTGCTCTTGCCGGTGACGTCGACCTTCACGCCGGCCTCGAAGACCTCGGCGGTGATCTCCTGGCCGAGCGTGTACTCGGAGGCGTCAGCGGTGCGGAGCTCCACCAGGTGGCGGCGCGGGGTGACGTCGGCCTTGGCGAAGTGGCCCTTGAGGGGCTTGTTCACCTTGCGCGGGTCGATCTCGCCGAAGGCGATCTGGACCGACTCGTAGCCGTCGACGTCGTTCGTACGGACCTGGGTCACGACATTCGGGCCGGCCTTGACGACGGTCACCGGGACGACCCGGTTGTTCTCGTCCCAGACCTGCGTCATGCCGAGCTTCTCGCCCAGGATGCCCTTGATGTTCTTAGCCATCTCGCGCGTCACCTCAGAGCTTGATCTCGATGTCGACGCCCGCCGGCAGGTCGAGGCGCATGAGCGAGTCAACCGTCTTCGGCGTGGGGTCGAGGATGTCGATGAGGCGCTTGTGCGTGCGCATCTCGAAGTGCTCGCGCGAGTCCTTGTACTTGTGCGGCGACTTGATGACGCAGTACACGTTCTTCTCAGTGGGCAGCGGCACCGGGCCCGCGACCGACGCACCAGTGCGGGTCACCGTCTCGACGATCTTCTTCGCCGAGGAGTCGATGACCTCGTGGTCGTAGGCCTTGAGCCGGATGCGGATCTTCTGTCCCGCCATGGCTACTAGTAGTCCTTTGTCTCTCGTAAACGCTCTGGAACCCGGCCGGTTCGCGTCCCCCTCCGACCCACGCGGTCGGGCGTGTCGCGCTCCCTCTACGCAGAAATCCCTAGGGATCTCCCAACCAAGGGGGCACGGTCGCCACGACCGCAGGCCGGGGGCTGAACACCCACCGGGCGCCTGGCCGGCACCCCGCTGACGCTTCCCAGAAGATTCCCGTACGTCCGCCCCTGAGAAGGAGCGACGAGTACTGTGGGACTCGCTTCCGGTCCTCCCGACGGGAGGCGCGCAGCATCGGCACTCAACCGAGCAACCCCGACAGTCTGCCATACGGGGCCATGCGGCCGCCAATCGGGGTCGAAGACTGTACCCCACGTCACGTACGCCCATGCGCCGGGGCGCGCACTTCTGACGCGCACGCCCCCTCTCGCCCGTCACCCCAGACGCCGGGCCCGCTCCGTCAGATGCCGCCGCTCGGGCGCGCTCGTGGTGTGCCGGGCCGCCTCGCGGTAGGCGTCGGCCGCGCCCTCCTTCTCGCCGAGGAGTTCGAGCAGATGCGCCCGGGTGGCGAGGAGGCGGTGGTTCCGGGCGAGCCGCCGGTCCGCCACGAGGCCGTCGAGGAGGTCCAGGCCGGCCCGCGGTCCGTGGACCATGGCGACGGCGACCGCGCGGTTGAGGGTCACCATCGGGTTCGGCCCGGTGCGCTCCAGGAGTTCGTACAGGGCGAGGATCTGCGGCCAGTCCGTGGCCTCGGCGGACGGGGCCTCGTCGTGCACGGCCGCGATCGCCGCCTGGAGCTGGTACGGGCCGACCCGGCCCCGCGGCAGGGTGCGGCTGATCAGCTCCACGCCCTCGGCGATCAGGCCGCCGTCCCAGCTCCCCCGGTCCTGCTCGGCGAGCGGTACGAGTTCCCCGTGCGGGCCCGTGCGGGCCGGACGGCGGGCGTCGGTGAGCAGCATCAGCGCGAGCAGGCCCGCCGTCTCGGCGTCGTCGGGGACGAGCCGGTGCAGCATCCGGGTCAGCCGGATCGCCTCCGTGGACAGCTCGGGCGCGATGAGCGCGTCGCCGCCGCTGGCCGTGTAGCCCTCGTTGAAGACGAGGTAGAGCACGTGCCGCACCTCGGCGAGGCGGGACGCCCGGTCCTCGCCCTCGGGCAGCGCGAGCGACCAGCCGCCGGCCCTGATCGTCTGCTTGGCCCGGCTGATCCGCTGCGCCATGGTCGGCTCGGGCACGAGGAAGGCGGCGGCGATCTGCGCGGTGGTGAGGCCGCCGACGGCCCGCAGGGTGAGCGCGATCCGGCTGGACGGCGACAGGTCCGGGTGGCAGCAGAGGAAGAGCAGGGACAGGGAGTCGTCCCGGTCGGTGTCCGGAGCGTCGTCGGCGGCGCGCGCGAGGAGCTCGGAGTCCGGGGTGGCGACCGCGACGGCGTCCTCCCGGCGGCGGCGGGCGGCCTCGGCGCGCACCAGGTCGACGAACCTGCGGGTGGCGACGGTCAGCAGCCAGCCGCGCGGGTGCTCGGGCACCCCGTCCTCGGGCCACTGCCGCGCGGCCGCGATCAGGGCCTCCTGGACGGCGTCCTCGCAGAGGTCGAAGCTGCCGTGGCGGCGGACGAGCGCGCCGAGGACCTGCGGCGCGTGGCTGCGCAGCAGGTCCTCGATGTCATGCGGGTCGTTCACGGCTCCGGGTCCCCGCTCCCGTGCGCGCCGGTCACCCGGTCCCCGTTCCCGCGCACGCCGGTCACACGTCCGCCGCGGACTCGTGCAGGACCGGCCACAGCTCGACGGGGTCGACGTCCGCGAAGGGCATGTCGGCGGCGATCTCCTGGGCCCGCTCCAGGCTGTCGCAGTCGAGCAGGTAGAAGCTGGCGAGGTACTCCTTGGTCTCCAGGTACGGGCCGTCGGTGACAGCGGGGGCCCCGCCCTCGCGGCGGACGAGCTGGGCGGCGGCCGCGTCGGCGAGGCCGTACGCGCCGATCAGCTCGCCGCTCTCCCGGTACCTGCGGTTGAAGGCCTCCTGCCGGGCGATCGCCTCGGGCCAGGCCTCGGCCGGGAAGGAGTCCCACTTGGCCTGGTTGCCGTAGATCATCGCGACGTACTTCATCTCGGGTGTCCTCCCCGTCCCGCCCGCCCCGGTGGCGCGCTGTCACCCTTCGGTCGTTGCCAGGATCGCGCTCTCGACATCCGTCCGCAGCATTTCCAAGATCTTTTCCGAAGATCTCTGCGCGGGACCCGCCGAGGCACAACCTCACCGCTCGCACACCCGTCTTCCTGTGGACGGATGAGCGAAGGGGCCCGCATTGCACACTCCACCCCGTCGGCGGACGGTTCTCGCCGCCCTCGCGGTCACCGCGGCCGCCGCCGGATGCTCCGTACCGGAGCCGCGCCGGACCACGCCGACGGCCGATCCGGCGCCCGGCAGGCCGATCGCCTCCGCGCGGGCCCGGCGACCGCTGCTCATGCAGTTCTCCGCACACCCGGACGACGACCTGTACTTCATGAACCCGGACACGCAGCGGCTGCTCGACGCGGGCGTCCCGCTCGTCTCCGTGTACGTGACGGCCGGCGAGCACACCGGACGGAACCGGATCGCGGGGATGCCGGAGACTCCCCCGGACCGGGCGGCCTACTCCGCCGCCCGCCACCAGGGCCTGCGCCAGGCGTACGCGGTGGCGCTCGGCCTCCCCGCGTTCACGCCGTGGCGCCGCGAGGTGCTGACGCTCCCCGGCGGCCGGCGGGCGGAGGCCGACACCCTCGCGCACGGCTCCCGCAGGGTCGAGCTGGTCTTCCTCAACCTGCCGATGCACACGAACCGCCGCTACATGGCCGTGCCCGCGCTCTGGCAGGACCGGGCCCTGGAGCTGCGCACCCATCTGTCGGCCGGCTCCCCCGTCACCCGCGCGGACACCTACGACTACGACCGGCTGGTCGACGCCCTCGTCGCCCTGCTGCGCCGCCACCGGCCCACGGTCGTGCACACCCTGGACCCGGACCCCGACATCCAGCACAGCGACGAGGCGACCCGGAAGCGGGACTCCGAGCAGCCGGGGTACGCCGACCACGGGGACCACACCGCGGTCGCCTCCTTCACCTGGGCCGCGCTGAGCCGCTGGGTCGCGGAGGCGGTCCGGGAGGGCGAACCGGTGCCCGCCTTCACCACCACCGCCTTCCGCGGCTACTACAACCGCCACTGGCCCAAGAACCTCCCGCCCGGGGTCCTGGCGGAGAAGGCCGCCCGGCTCGTCCCTTACGGCGGCGCCCCGTCCTGGCGGTGCGGGAACCCCTCCGGCTGCGGCGACTACGGCGTCGGCGGCGACCGTCCGCTGACCAACCGCAAGGGCTGGGTGCGCTCCACGCACCACCGCTGGCCGGGCGCGGGCCCGGCCCTCGCCGAGGAGCCGGACGGCCGGCTCGCGGCGTACGGGGTGCTGGGGCTGCGCGCGGTCCGCTGGCGGGAGTCCGCGCCCGGCGTCTGGGGCGAGCCGGTGGACCTGGGCGGCGGCCCGCTCGCGCCGGCGCTCGGCTCGGCGGTGCTCGGCGACGGCCGGGTGCTGCTCCTCGGAGTGCGGTTCGCCGCGCTCGACGGGCACGGCGGGGCCAACCGGCGCGAGGTGGTGCTCCTGGAGCAGCGCTCGCCCGGCGGCGGCTTCCTGGCCTGGCGGGGCCTGGGGAACCCGGAGCGCTCGGACGACCGGGGCCGCAGGATCGGCGCGCCGGTGGCCCTCGCGGCCCCCGACGGCCGGGTCCACCTCTTCGTGCGGAACGCGGACAAGGGCGTCTCGACGCGGGTCCGGGCGGCGGACGGCTCCTGGTCCCCGTGGCGGCCGCTCCCCGGCGACGCGGAGGTCCAGGACGGGCTGGCCGTCTCGGCGGACGCGGCGGGCCGGGTGCACGTGTACGCGGCGGGGCGGGACGCCGTGCGGCACTGGGTGGACGGGGTCCCCCGGCGGGCCGCGCTGCCGCTCTCCGGGTCCACGGTGGCGAGCGCGGACGGCGTGCTGTACCACCGGGCACCGGCGTCCGCGCGGTTGGCCGGCCCGGGCGGCGACGCCGGTCTCGACGGGTACGGGGGCGTGGTCGCCGCACGGTCGGCCGCGCTCGGGACCGTGCTGCTCGGCACGGACGAGGAGGGCCGGGTGGCTCTGAGGACCGGCGGCCGGCTCCGTACGCGGAAGGAGGCGGCCGTCTCGACCGCGCTCCACCTGGGTCCCCGCGGGGCGACCGTGGTGGGCCTGGGCGCGGACGGCCACCCGTGGAGCTGGCGGCCGTAGGGCCCGTCCGGCGATTCGCGTCGGATCAGGCCTGATCGACGGGACGCCCCCAAGGCCCCCGGACATGCGAGAAGGCCCCGCACCTCTCGGTGCGGGGCCTTCCCTCACTGCTCAGCAGCTCGTACGAGCTACCAGGTCAGTTCAAGATCAGGCAGTGATCTTGGTGACCTGGCCGGCGCCGACGGTCCGGCCACCCTCACGGATGGCGAACTTGAGGCCCTCCTCCATGGCGACGGGCTGGATCAGCTCGACGGACATGGAGGTGTTGTCGCCCGGCATGACCATCTCGGTGCCCTCGGGGAGGGTCACGACGCCGGTCACGTCCGTGGTACGGAAGTAGAACTGCGGGCGGTAGTTGTTGAAGAACGGGGTGTGACGGCCACCCTCGTCCTTCGACAGGATGTAGGCCTGGGCCTCGAACTTGGTGTGCGGCGTGACCGAACCCGGCTTGATGATGACCTGGCCGCGCTCGACGTCCTCGCGCTTGATGCCACGGAGGAGCAGACCGACGTTCTCACCGGCCTGGCCCTCGTCGAGCAGCTTGCGGAACATCTCGATGCCGGTGACCGTGGTGGTGGTCTTCTCGGTCTTGATGCCGATGATGTCGACGGTCTCGTTGACCTTGAGGACACCACGCTCGATACGACCGGTGACGACGGTGCCACGACCGGTGATCGTGAAGACGTCCTCGATCGGCATCAGGAACGGCTTGTCGACGTCACGCTCGGGCTGCGGGATGGACTCGTCGACGGCCTTCATCAGACCGAGGAGCTTGTCCGCCCACTCCTTGTCGCCCTCGAGGGCCTTGAGCGCGGAGACGCGGACGACCGGCAGGTCGTCGCCCGGGAACTCGTACTCGGAGAGGAGCTCACGGACCTCGAGCTCGACGAGCTCCAGGATCTCCTCGTCGTCCACCATGTCGGCCTTGTTCAGGGCGACGACGATGTACGGAACGCCGACCTGGCGAGCAAGGAGGACGTGCTCCTTGGTCTGCGGCATCGGGCCGTCGGTGGCGGCGACCACGAGGATGGCGCCGTCCATCTGCGCCGCACCCGTGATCATGTTCTTGATGTAGTCGGCGTGACCGGGGCAGTCGACGTGCGCGTAGTGACGCGACTCCGTCTGGTACTCGACGTGCGCGATCGAGATGGTGATACCGCGCTGGCGCTCCTCGGGAGCCTTGTCGATCTGGTCGAAGGCCGAGGCCTCGTTCAGGTCCGGGTACGCGTCGTGCAGCACCTTGGTAATGGCGGCCGTGAGGGTCGTCTTACCGTGGTCGATGTGACCGATGGTGCCGATGTTGACGTGCGGCTTAGTCCGCTCGAACTTCGCCTTCGCCACTGGGGTCCTCCTGGAGTGGTTCTGAACGCCTTGCTTCATCGGCGCCAGGTGATCTTTGCTGGGATGCCAGTAGCCGGGGCCCGATCCCTCGGGTTTCGGGGGCTGAGCCCCGGCGACTGGTGTCAAGCCTAAAGCGTGAACTCGGGAGAGTTACTCGCCCTTGGCCTTCGCGATGATCTCCTCGGCGACGTTCCGCGGAACCTCGGCGTAGGAGTCGAACTGCATCGAGTAGCTTGCGCGACCCGAGGTCTTGCTGCGGAGGTCTCCGACGTAGCCGAACATCTCCGAGAGCGGCACGAGGCCCTTCACGACGCGGGCGCCGCTGCGCTCCTCCATGGCCTGGATCTGGCCACGGCGGGAGTTGATGTCGCCGATGACCTCACCCATGTAGTCCTCGGGCGTGACGACCTCGACGGCCATCATCGGCTCAAGGATGACGGGAGAAGCCTTGCGCGCGGCCTCCTTGAAGGCCTGCGAACCGGCGATCTTGAACGCGAGCTCGGAGGAGTCGACCTCGTGGTAGGCACCGTCGAGAAGGATGACGCGAACGCCGGTCATCTCGTAGCCGGCCAGGATGCCGAACTGCATGGCCTCCTGCGCACCCGCGTCGACCGAAGGGATGTACTCCTTCGGGATGCGGCCACCGGTGACCTTGTTCACGAACTCGTAGGAGGCGTCGCCACCCTCGATGGGCTCGATCGCGATCTGCACCTTGGCGAACTGACCGGTACCACCGGTCTGCTTCTTGTGGGTGAAGTCCACGCGCTCGACGGCCTTGCGGATCGTCTCGCGGTACGCGACCTGCGGCTTGCCGACGTTCGCCTCGACCTTGAACTCGCGACGCATGCGGTCGACGAGGATGTCGAGGTGAAGCTCGCCCATACCACCGATGATGGTCTGGCCGGTCTCCTCGTCCGAGTGGACCTGGAAGGAGGGGTCCTCCTCCGCGAGACGCTGGATGGCGACACCCAGCTTCTCCTGGTCACCCTTGGACTTGGGCTCGATGGCGACCTGGATGACCGGCGCCGGGAAGTCCATGGACTCCAGGATGACCGGGTTCTTCTCGTCGCACAGCGTCTCACCGGTGGTGGTCTGCTTGAGGCCCATGACGGCGACGATGTCGCCGGCGCCCACCGAGTCGATCTCCTCACGCTTGTTCGCGTGCATGCGGTAGATCTTGCCGATGCGCTCCTTCTTGCCCTTGACGGAGTTCAGCACCGCGGTGCCGGCCTCCAGGCGACCGGAGTAGATCCGGACGAAGGTGAGCTTGCCGAGGTGCGGGTCGCTCGCGATCTTGAACGCGAGGGCGGCCAGCGGCTCGTCGTCGGAGGGCTTGCGCTTGACGACGGTCTCGGCGTCCTTGACGTCGTGGCCCTCGATGGCCTCGACGTCCAGGGGGGACGGCAGGTAGCGGACGACAGCGTCGAGCAGGGGCTGGACGCCCTTGTTCTTGAACGCGGTGCCACAGAACACGGGGGTGACCGTGGTCTCGCCGCCCTTGCCGGAGGCGATGGTGATACGACGGATCGCCGCGTAGAGCTGCTCCTCGGTGGGCTCGGTGCCCTCGAGGAAGAGCTCCATGAGCTCCTCGTCGTTCTCGGCGACGGCCTCGACGAGCTTGCCGCGGTACTCCTCGGCCTGCTCGAGCTTGTCCGCCGGGATGTCGACGACGTCGTACATCTCGCCCTTGGTGGCCTCGGCGGACCAGACAAGAGCCTTCATGCGGACGAGGTCGATGACGCCCTCGAAGTCGGCCTCGGCACCGATCGGGAGCTGCATGACGATCGGGGTCGCGCCGAGGCGGTCCACGATCATGTCGACGCAGCGGAGGAAGTCGGCACCGGTCCGGTCGAGCTTGTTGACGAAGCAGATGCGCGGAACGCCGTAGCGGTCCGCCTGACGCCAGACGGTCTCGGACTGGGGCTCGACGCCGGCCACACCGTCGAACACGGTGACAGCACCGTCGAGCACGCGCAGCGAACGCTCCACCTCGACGGTGAAGTCGACGTGACCCGGCGTGTCGATGATGTTGATCGTGTGATCGACATTCTCGAGCGGCCAGTGGCAGGTCGTCGCGGCGGACGTGATCGTGATGCCGCGCTCCTGCTCCTGCTCCATCCAGTCCATCGTGGCAGCGCCGTCGTGGACTTCACCGATCTTGTACGAAACGCCGGTGTAGAACAGGATCCGCTCGGTGGTGGTCGTCTTGCCCGCGTCGATGTGGGCCATGATGCCGATGTTGCGCACCTTGGCCAGGTCAAGCGAAGTGGTAGCCATAAGGCTTCAGTCTTCTCTCGGTCTCGATGTGGGTTGCGACTACCAGCGGTAGTGCGCGAAGGCCTTGTTGGACTCGGCCATCTTGTGCGTGTCCTCGCGCTTCTTGACCGCAGCTCCGAGGCCGTTCGAGGCGTCGAGGAGCTCGTTCATGAGGCGCTCGGTCATGGTCTTCTCGCGACGGGCGCGGGAGTAACCGACGAGCCAGCGGAGGGCCAGCGTGGACGCGCGGCCCGGCTTGACCTCGATCGGCACCTGGTAGGTGGCGCCACCGACACGGCGGGACTTGACCTCGAGGGCCGGCTTGACGTTCTCGAGAGCGCGCTTCAGCGTGATGACCGGGTCCTGGCCGGTCTTCTCACGAAGACCCTCCATGGCGCCGTACACGATGCGCTCGGCGGTGGAACGCTTGCCGTCCAGCAGGATCTTGTTGATCAGCGAGGTGACAAGAGGAGAGCTGTAGACCGGGTCGATGATGACCGGGCGCTTCGGGGCGGGGCCCTTACGAGGCATTCTTACTTCTCCTTCTTGGCGCCGTAGCGGCTGCGAGCCTGCTTACGGTTCTTGACGCCCTGCGTGTCGAGGGAACCGCGGATGATCTTGTAACGAACACCCGGCAGGTCCTTCACACGGCCACCGCGCACGAGCACGATGGAGTGCTCCTGCAGGTTGTGGCCCTCACCCGGGATGTAGGCCGTGACCTCGATGCCCGAGGTCAGACGCACACGCGCGACCTTACGGAGGGCCGAGTTCGGCTTCTTCGGGGTGGTCGTGAACACACGCGTGCAGACGCCGCGACGCTGAGGGGAACCCTCGAGTGCGGGCGTCTTGTTCTTCTCGACCTTGTCCTGCCGGCCCTTGCGGACCAGCTGCTGGATCGTAGGCACTACTTCTCCGGTTTCTGTGTGCCGTCGGTAAAACTAACCTGGAACATTCACCGACCCACGCGGTCGGGCGTGTCGAATCTCGCGGACCCCCGCACGAGGCGGAAAAAGCGCGGATCGCGGCGGCCGGTATCTGACTCGCCGTGCGGTTGAGGACACGCACGGGAGCCCAGGCACACCCCAGGCACAAGGCTTGAGCGTACCTATCGCACGGACTCCGGTCAAAACAAATGCCCACGCACCCCCGCCCCCGGCCGGAGCGGGCCGGGGGCGGGTCCGGATCGTTCCTGCGCGGAGGCCCGGGCCGGGTCCGGAACGTTCCTGCGCGGGGCCCCGAGCCGGGTCCGGAACGTTCCTGCGCGGAGCCCCGAGCCGGGTCCGGAACGTTCCTGCGCGGCACCCCGGACCCCGTTGCCGGACTTCCGCCGCCGGACCCCGCCGCCGGGCCGCCCGGAAGGGGGCCCCTCGCGGGTCAGTCCCGGGCGGTACGACGGGGCTCGACGGCCTCGTCGGCGCCCGCCTCGTCGGCGTCGGGCTCCAGGAACTGGTTGACGACCTTGACGAAGACGCCCATGCGCTCGTCGGGGACCCCCAGCCAGCGGGCGAAGTCCTCCATCGAGGGCTGCCAGTCGCTCGGTGGCAGCAGGTCCGCCGCCATCGGGAGCTCCTCGGGGGTCACGCGGCCGGACCGGATGAGCATGTCGCGGACGGAGACGCCGAGCAGCGGGGCGATCCGGCGCATGGTCTCCAGGTCGGGCATGCTCTGCCGCTGCAGCAGACGCGTGACGGCGGCGCGGTGGACGCCGGCCTCGTCCGCGATCCGGGACTTGCCGCCTCCGCGCGGGCTGTCGATGTCGTAACCGCGCTGTCTCATCAGGCCTTCCACCCAGCCTGCGAACTCGTCGAGCCCTTGAGTGCTCATGTGTACCGCTCCTCGCTCCCCACCCTCCGGATCCCATACCTTAGCGTGCTTGCGCGCACGGAATTACGTGCTTTCGAGCACGCAATCGTGTCGAATCGGTGAAGGGTGGGCCGCGGCCCTTTCGATTCTTGTTGCGCGCTCGCACGCAACGTGTAAGTCTGGCTCGCCGCCGCACTCGTCGGCCCCCTGAGCCCCAGGCGCCCCACCGGCCCCATGGACGGCCCCGGCGGGCCCCGGACCGTGGAGAACCCCTTGTTCCATCCCGACCCGTCCCCCTGGCAGGCCTCCGCCGCGTGCGCCGGCCTCTCCCCGGCCGTCGTCTTCGCCCGCCGCGCCAAGGAGGCCGCCCCCGCCCTGCGGGCCTGCGCCTCCTGCCCCGTGCGGAGCGAGTGCGAGGCCGCGGTGGCCCCGGCCGAGAGCTACTTCGACGGGGTCTGCGCGGGCCGCCTCTGGCGCAACGGACGCCCGGCGGACGCCCGGCGCGTGGCGAAGGCGCTCGCCCCGGCGGGGAGCGTCCGCCGTGGCTGACCGCACCGACACCGAGCCCGTGCTGCGGGACGTCGTGCTCTGGACCGCCTCCCTGGTACGGCAGTTCCCCGAGCTCGCCGAGGAGCTCGCGCCCGGCCGGCGCGGGCCCGCCTCCGGCCCCTCCCCCACCGGCCCCTCCCCCTCCGGCCGCGACGAGCTGATCCGCGAGGAGCGCCGGGAGGCGCTGCTGCTCGAACAGCGGCACGGACTCGCCGTCCCCGGCCACGGGGCCGCCCCGATCCGGCTGCACGTCTCCGACGCCATCCGTGACATCACCGACGGGGTGGTGGAGCTGGAGGAGGCGGTCTGCGCCCGGCTCGCGCTCCCCCGTCCGCCCCGCGCCCCGGTGATCGACCGCCTCCGGCGCCTCGTGGCGCTGCTCGACCCGATCGCGGCCCACCCGGACCTGGCCCGGCACGTGCGGGACGAGATCCGCAGGATGGCCCGGCGCTGCGCCCGGACGCTCGGCGACGCGGAGACGATCGTGCGGGTCTCGGGCCGCTGCCCCTGGTGCGACTCGGTGTCGCTGCGGGCCTTCCCGGACCGGCGCGCGGTGCTGTGCGTGAACCCGGCCTGCGTCTGCACCGACGAGGTGTGCGGCTGTCAGGACGACCCCGCCTACCGGCACCTGTGGCCGGAGGACCGGTGGGAGGAGCTGTCGGAGGCCTCGGGGACCCGTACCGGGGAGATCGAAGCGGCGATGGACGACCCGAAGGAGACCTCATGCTGAGCTCGCCCGCCCTGCCCACGCTGGTCCCCGGCCCGCTGGCCGCCGAGGAGGCGGGGGTGGCGCCCGCGACGATCCGCAAGTGGGTCCAGCTCGGCCACCTGCGGGCCGCGGGCCGGGCCGGGCGGGCGCAGCTCTTCCGCCTGGAGGACGTCTTCGCGGCGGAGCGCCTGGCCCGCCGCCGGCCCCGCACCGCCTGACCCCGCGACCCCGCGACCCCGCGACGAGAAGCGCCCCGCGTCCCCTCCGGACGCGGGGCGCTTCGTCATGCCCGTCGTGCCGCCGTCACGCCTCCAGGAAGCGGCGGAGGGAGTCGGTGAGGACGGTGGCGAAGCGGTCGCGGGTCTCCTCGGGGACGCGGTCGAGGGAGAGGTACGGGTTGAGGTCCTCCAGCTCGACGAGGAGCAGCTCGCCGCCGGGGGCGCGGCAGGCGTCGACGCGCTGGACGCCGTGGTCGAGGGTGTTCCAGTCGATGAAGCGGCGCGCGAAGGCGAGGTCGTCGGCGGTGGGTTCGTACGGCTCCAGGACCCAGCGGCGCTCGGGATCGGGGGCGTGCAGGGCGTACTGGAAGAGGTCGTCGACGAAGTAGAAGGAGACCTCGTACCGGAAGTCGACGCGCGGCTGGACGAGGAGCTCCCCGTACGCGAGCCCGGCGAGTTCTCCGTACGGGAGGAAACGCAGGCCTATGGAGTCGGCGCCGGCCTTGGGCTTGACCGCGTACTCGGCGGCCTCCGGCAGGAGGTGGAGGTCCTCGGCCCGGTCGACGGTGGGGATGACGGGGTGCCCGGCGGCGGTGAGGTCGAGGAGGTACTGCTTGCCGGCCATGTCGCCGCGGCCGTGGAGCGGGTTGTAGACGCGGGTGCCGAGGGCGCGGGCCCGCTCGCGGAAGGCCTCGTACCCCTTCCGGTACCCGATGACCGGGCCGCTGTTGCGGACGACGACGGCGTCGAAGCCGTCCATGAGGGCGGCGGCGTCGAGCGGGTGGCAGAGCGCCAGGTCGAAGGCCTCGCGCAGCCGGGCGGTGAGGTGGACGTCCTCGTCGCCGTAGCGGCGGCCGCGGGCGGGGGAGGCGAGGTCGGTCACGTAGAGCAGGCGGGGGCGGGGGGACACGGGGCGGCTCCTGGTCGATCGGGGGCCGCCAACCTAACGGGACCCTTCCGGCGGGCGCCCCGGAGGGTCGGGGCGGCCCCGGGCACCGCACGCCTCGGGGCGGGCCCGCACGGACCCGGGCCCGGCCGGGCGCCGCAGGTCCTGGTGGCCCCCCAGGCTCAGGTCAGGGGCCGCGGCGGCTCGGGGCCGGGCCCCGCACCGGCTTCGGGAGTCGGCGCCGCATTCGGCAGGGATCAGACCCCTCACTAGTTGCGTGCGCGCACGCTCTCTGTCACAGTTGGTGCAGCGGCGGAGCTGTGCCCGTGAGACGGGCCGCGGTCTCCGCCGTTCGCCGTCCGGGAGCGCTCCGCGCCCCCGCCCCCTTCCCCGCGTCGAGCGCCCCGGACGGCCACCCGCAGCACCCGTCCCGCCCCCCCCCTTCTCCGAGGAGAACCGTCATGACCACTCCCCCGAGTGCGTTCCCGGACGTCGAGAAGCTGGTCGTCGACGTCCTCAAGGCCGCCCCGGCGCTGGCCGGCGTCACGGTCGCCGCCCAGGCGCCGGCCGGCTTCGACGGCACGCAGAGCGCGGTCCTGGTGAACCGCCGCGGCGGCGCCTGGATCGGCGACCTGCACGTCGACAAGCCGCTGATCGAGTTCGAGGTGTACGGGCCGACCAAGACCGCGGCCCACGTCCTCGCCAACGCCGCCCGGCAGGCGCTGCTCGCCACCATCGGCAAGCAGCTCGGCGCCAACTTCGTCAGCGACGTCGAGGAGCAGGACGGACCGCGCTGGATGCCCGACTACCTCTACCGGGGCGCAAACCGCTACCTCTGCGTCATCCAGCTCTCCCTGAACGTCTTCTAGGCGCTCACCCTCCCCCGGCGTCCTCCCGACGCCCCCACAGACCAGGCCTCGCCGTCCGGCGGGGCCTTTGCCGTACCCGGACCCCGCGTCCGGTCACCGGCAGCCCTCACGAAACAAGGAGAAAACCCACCATGGCAGGAAACAACTCCGCCGAGATCCGCGTCGCAGGCATCGGCAAGCTCTACGTCGCCGACGCCGGCACCTCCCTCCCCGCCACCTTCGGCACGGACTCCGCCGCCGACTGGTCCGGCGCGGGCTGGAAGGACCTCGGCTTCACCTCGGGCGACGGCGTCACCTTCTCGAAGAAGGACAAGCTGGAGGCCATCGACTCGTGGCAGTCGGTCTCCCCGGTCCACTACATCTACTCGAGCCGTGACCTGTCCCTGAAGTTCTCGCTGCTCCAGTTCAACGAGGACACGCTGCCGTTCTTCATGGGCGGCGACGCGGTGAAGGCGGAGCCGACCCCGGCGGTCGACACCTACCGCTACGAGATCGCCGAGCGTCCGTACGCGGACGTGCGCGCCCTCGGCCTGGAGTTCACCGACGTCAAGGCCGGTGGCACGACCGCGGTGAAGTACCGCTTCATCATCCCGCGCGGCCAGGTCACCGCCACGGACGACATCAAGCTGGCCCGCAAGGCGGCTTCCCAGCTGGGCGTCACCTTCACGGCCATGTCGAAGGGCGACGGCAAGCCGCTGGCGACCTTCCTCATGAAGGACAGCCAGTACTCCGCGACCGTCTGATCCTTCTCCGCCCGGGGCGGGACGGCGCACCGCCGTCCCGCCCCACACCTCTCCTCTTCACCCACTCGAACAAGGAGTACGCGTCACCATGGCCCGTTTCGACGTCAACGCCGCCCGCGCCCAGCGACTGGAGGCCCACGGCCGCACCTGGTCCTTCGAGCTGGACGGCGAGTCCTACACGCTTCCCACCGAGCTCTCCCGCAAGACCGCGAAGGCGCTGCGGAAGCTCGACGACAACGACGTGGACGGTCTGCTCGAACTCCTGATGGGTGAGGAGCAGTACGTCCGCTTCGAGGAGCACGACCTCACGATGCAGGACATCGCCGCCATCCTGGAGGCCTACGGCAAGGAGACCGGGCTCGGCCTGGGGGAAGACTGAGCCTCGTCGAGTTCGTCGACGAACACGCCGAGGCCCTCGAAGCGGACCTGCTCCGCTACTACGCCACCGATCTCCTGGACTGGCACCGGGGCGAGCTCTCCAGCCGGCGGCTGATGGTCATGGTCAGGCACCTGCCGACGGACAGCGCGGTGCAGCGCGAGATCCACGGCGAGGCGGCGGAGTGGTCGCTCACGGACCATCTCCTCGCCGCCGCGGTGGACCACCTGGCCGTCGCCAACTGGATGTTCCAGTGCGTCAACACCGGCGAGGACGACGAGACCCCGGATCCGCCGAAGCCCGTCCCCCGGCCGGGCGACACGGACGAGGACGGGAAGGAGCAGGACGGGGGGTCCGCCCCGGAGGGCGCCGCCGAGGCGGTCTCCCCCTCGGCCCTCGCCCGCTTCTTCGGCTGACGCCCCTTCGCCCCCGGATCCCGCCGCCGTCAGGAGGCGGGATCCGGGGGCGCTTCCTGTGCTCGCTCGGCCAGCTCCTCCTCCAGGGTCCTGGCCCGTTCGGAGAGCCGGCGGCCGCGCCGGTCGGGGGTCCCCCCGGCCTGGCCGGGCACGCCGCCGATCGGCGGCACGATCGGGCGGCCGCCCTTGCCGCGGACGACCTTCCGCACCGGCTGGGCGTTCCTGCGGGGGCGGTTCTCCTGGGCGCTCACCCGCGCGTCCGCGTCGGGCTCGGGATCCGGGTCGGGCGCGGCTCCGTGTCCGGGGCCCGGTTCGCGGTCGGAGGCGCGCTCCTGTTCGGGTCCGTACCCGGGCAGGGGCGGTGGCGCGGGCTCCGGCTCGTACTCCGGCTCGGGGCGCTGTTCGAACAACTCGCGCTCCCGGCGGACGCGTTCCTCGGCCCTGACCACCGCGGCCGGGGGTTCCATGAGACGGGCGAAGGGCAGCGGGATGACGCGGGCCCCGTCCGGGTGGGCGGCGTCCGTGCGCCGCTGCGGGCGCCGTATTCCACGCGCGTCACCCTGGCCCTGCGCGTAGGCGTCGGCCACGCGCCGCTCGTACTCCCTGCGGATGCGGGGGAGTTCGTCGGAGACGGCCTCGGCCCAGCCGGCGGTGAACGCGGCGGTCTCGCGGCGGTCCACCTCGGCGCGGGGCAGCACGACGAGGTCCTCCGGGGCGTACCCGGCGACATGGACGAGTTCGGCGAGCCGTGCGAAGAGATGGGGCAGATCAGGGTGGGATTCGAGCCAGTCGGTGACCTGCTCGCGCCGGTTACCGCCCGGCTCCGTGTCCATGCGTCAGCACTGCCTTCCGACCCCCTGGGGTCCCCACGCGCCCCTCGCGCCCCCGGCCCCCCGAATGAGTCAGGTCCGGGGAACGCGCCTTCCAGAGTACCCCGGTCGAACAGAAGCTCTGTTCGAGGATCAACACCCACGGACAACCGGCAAGAAGACACGCCGTCAGACGTTTCCCGCTCGACAAATCCCGAACAGGTGCTTCAGACTCTGTTCGCACAGTAGTTCGATAACGTGGTGCCCCCGCCTCCCTCCGCGGCGCCGCCACGCAGGCACGGGCAAGTAACCGGAAGGCAGGCGTCCATGACTCAGCAGGCCGAGGCATCCCGACCGCACATCCCGCTCCAGGACCGCCTCCGCCAGCTCCTCGACGGACCCGTCGCCCTCGACAAGAGAGCGTTGCTCGGCACGCTGTGCGCCGAGGTCAGCCGCTACGAGACCCTCGCGTACGCGGCGGGCTGGAACGACGCCCTCGCGACGGTGCGCCACGGCTCCCGCCGGGACGCCGACGCCTAGCCCTCCGTACCGCCCCCACGCACGAGCCCCTGCCGAAGTTCCATGCCGGCGGGGGCTTTTCGGCGCTTGGCCGTCACCGGCCGGAAGCGGAGCAACCATGGCAGAAGTAACGAACGAGGAACTCTCGATCCAGATCGCCGGCCTCGGCCACAAACTCCGGATCGTGGACGGGGGCTGGCTGCCCTCGACCAACTGGCTCCGAGAGCACCTGATCGTCCCGGACTTCAAGACGAAGTTCGAGGAGATGTACCAGGAACTCCACAAGGAGAAGTCGTCCGAGCTCCTGGAAGCCTTCGGGCTCGACGGCCTCGGCGCCGCTGTCGAGAAGTTCCACGAGGGCCACGAGGCCAAGGTGGAGTACCTCTTGGCAGCGGTCTCGGGCATCGCCGTCCCGATGATCATCGGCGGCCTGGTCATCGCCTTCCGGAGGATCATCCTCGAGGGCTTCCGGGCGGTGCAGATCGCCCTCACCGGCAAGGCCTTCGTCCTCAACGAGAACCAGAACGGATTCGAGCGCCTCACCAGGGACCAGATCCGGGAACGGGAGGCCAACGCAGGCGGCGGAATCGCCTCGATCCCACGGGACGCGAACTTCGACGCCCTGCGCGGGCAGCTAGAGGCGATCAATCCGCACCTGAGGGAGTTCAACACCCAGGCCGGCCCGTTCAAAACCGCGTTCCGCCAGATGCCGAAGGCCTCCGCGATGGTCAAGACGGCCGACGGCATCACCAGGATCAAGAACGCCATCACCGGTGCGGTCCCCACCGACATCACCGCCCTCGCCAAGGCACTCGGCAAGCTCACCGGCGCCGTGAAGCACCACGACCCGAAGAAGATGCCGGACCCTCGCAAGATCGAGAAGCTCAACCTGGCCATGGCCGACGCCGACCCCGACAAGATCACGGCTGTCGCCAAGGCGACGGGCAAGCTCGCGAGCGCCCAGCGGCACTTCGACCCCAAGAAGCTCCCCAAGGCCCGCGGTCTGGAGTCGGCGGCCAGGGCCGCCGAGCGGCTCGCGGACGCGGGCCGGGACGTGGCCCAGGCCTTCAACACCCTCAAGATCAAGGCCCAGGAGGCCGCTCAGGTCATGGCCTGAGCCCCGTTCCCCCGAAAGGAGGTAAACCATGTCTCTCACCAGCTCCATGAAGAAGGCGTCCGACTCCCTGCGCAACCTCAAGACGCAGGCCACCGGCGCCGCGGCCTCGGTCAAGAAGGTCGGTGACGCCGGCGGTTCGGCGAACGGCCAGCTCAAGAACCTCAAGACCAACGCCCAGGGCTCCGGCACCCAGCTCAAGAACCTCAAGACCGCCTCGGACCAGGCCGAGAAGTCGATGACGAAGGCCGGCAGGACCGCCGAGTCGGCCGGCACGAAGTTGGGCAAGTACGAGTCCGGCGCCGGCAAGGCCGCCAAGGGCCAGGACAAGCTCAACAAGTCCATGAAGGGCAACTTCCTCGCCCGCCTGATCGAACTCTTCATGCCTCTCATCGAGAAGATCGTCGAAATGGCGATGCAGTCGAAGACGATGCAGAAGGTCCTGAAGAAGGCCTTCGACGGCATCAAGACCGTGATCAGCGCGGTCATGAAGGCCGTCGGCCCGATCATGAAGAAGGCCGGCGACCTGATCAAGACGGTCTGGAACGGCATCAAGAAGGCCGTCTCCACCGTCGTCAAGGCCGTCGCCACCGTCATCAAGACCTACGTGAAGATCTGGAAGACGGTCATCACCACGGTCATGAAGGCGATCAAGACGGTCGTCGGCGCCGTCTGGAACGGCATCAAGGCCGTCATCACCCCGGTGGTGAACTGGATCAAGACCGCGATCCCCAACGCCTTCAAGGCCGTCAAGGACAAGATGTCCTCCATCTGGAACGGCCTCAAGGACATCGCGTCCCGGGCGTTCAACGGCATCAAGAGCGGTGTGTCCGGCCCGATCAACGCCGTCATCGGCCTGATCAACCGCATGATCCGCGCCGTCAACGGCGTCAAGGTCAGCGTCCCCGGCTGGGTGCCGGTCGTCGGCGGCAAGACCTTCGGCGTCAACATCCCCACCATCCCCATGCTCGCCGCCGGCGGCGTCGTCATGCCCCGCAGCGGCGGCGTCCCGGCGATCCTCGCCGAGGCCGGCGAGGCCGAGGCCGTCCTCCCGCTGTCCAAGCTGGACCGGCTGCTCGCCCTCACCGCCCGGCGCGCCCGCATGACCGCGCAGCTGCAGGCGGGCAAGGGCGGCGGCGGTGCCGGGCTGCACATCGAGCACTACCACGCGGCCCGCAACAGCGACCCGCAGTCCACGGCGGACGCGCTGATGTACCTGGCGAAGGCGCGCGGATGAGCGCCGTCGCCGCCTTCCCGAACCCGTTCACCGGTGCCCTGCCGGTGATGACCTCCCTCAAGCGGGGGCTCGGCCAGGCGGGCGACGGACTGAAGCGGCTCAGGGAGGACGCCCGGCGCGCGGCCGGCGGCGTGGACAGGTTCACCGCCGGTCTGCGCACCGCCGGCACCTCCGTGCGCGGCCTCGGAACCGGCGCGTCCGGCGCCGCGGACTCCTTCCGCCGGATCCAGCGGTCCAGAGCCGCCACCGGCCTGACGAAGATCGGCACCGCGGCGGGCAAGGCGCGAGCGGTCGCCGGGAGGCTCGGCCCCGCCGTCGGCGGCATCCTCTCCGTCCTGGCCCCGTTGCTGCCCATCACCGACACCATCACCAAGCTGATGGACACCTACGGCACGGTCATGACCGTCGCGTCCGTCGCCATGACGGGCGTCAACCTCGCCATGCGGGCCAACCCGATCGGCTTCCTCGTCGGCATCCTCGTCCCCGTCGCCGCCTGGTTCATCGAGTACGCGATGCAGACCGAGACCGGCCAGAAGATCATGAGGCAGGTCTTCCAGGCGGCCCTGAAGGGCTTCCAGTCCGTCTGGAAGTTCCTTCAGCCGGTCATCAAGCTCATCGGCCAGGCCGTCGGGACCTACTTCAAGGCGTACCTCACCCTGTTCACGACGGCACTGAGGCTCATCGGCTCCGGCATCAGCGGCATCTCCCGGGTCCGCACAGCCGTCACCTCCGCCTCCAACGCCCTGCGCGGCATCGCCTCGCGGACGATCGGCGGCATCAAGAACGCCGTCAAGCCGGTCCTGTCCTTCATCACCGACAAGATCCCGGGCTTCTTCCGGCACGCGAAGGACGCCGTCGCCAAGGCCCTGCGCGGCATGGGCGACCTGGTCAAGGGCGCCCTCAGTGCCGTGCTCGGCGTCGTCAAAGGCCCCATCAACGGCCTCATCGCCTTCGCCAACTGGATCATCGACGGGCTCAACAAGCTGAGCTTCAGCATCCTCGGCAAGAAGTTCGGCGTCGACATCGACAAGATCCCGATGCTCGCCGAGGGCGGTGTCGTCTTCCCCGGTGCCGACAGCGCGCCGCGCATCGACCCGCTCACCGTCCTGGAACACCGGCGCGTCCCGGCCCTCACCGAGGCTCCCCGGCGGCCCCACCGCATCGCGGAGTTCCACGAGGAGCCGGGCGCCGGCCCGCGGTCGACCGCCGAGGACCTGCTCTTCCTCGTCGCCGCCCACGGCTGAAGCCCCCTCCGACCCCAGAAAGCCCGACAGCCCCTCAGAAGTGAGGTGACGGCCCCATGGCCGAGACCACAACCACATACGCCGGAAGCAGCCTCACCGCCGACCTCGCGCCCGGCTCGCTGATCACCCAGGACGGGCAGATCCAGTGGGCCGGGCTTCTCATCGGCCCCGGCACGCCGTTCAACGTCGACCGGTCCGGTCTCCAGGGCTGGGAGGACCTGCCGGAGTACGACTCCTCCGACGCCGACCGGCCCACCTCGCACGGCGCCTGGCCCGGCTCCCGGTACGCCAAGCCGCGCAAGATCAGCGGCACGGTCGTGCTGATGCCGGAGTACAACGGCGCGACGGAGGCCCTCCGCGCCCTGCGCCAGTCGCTGGCCCTGCTCGACGAGGAGCGCTGGCTCACCGTCCGGCTGCACGGCGAACTCCTCGCCGTGCGCGCCCGGATCGCCCAGCGCGTGGTCCCCGCGGACCAGGGCTTCGCCACCCAGGGCAGCTCGAAGATGTCGATCCAGTGGCTCGCCTCCGACCCGCGCCGCTACTCCGTCAACGAGCAGACCGCCTCCACCACTCCCCCGCAGCCGGAGACCGGCCTGACCTGGCCGCTGACCTGGCCGCTCGACTGGGGACAGGCCAAGTCCACCGGTGACGCCGTCGCCGAGAACACCGGCTCCGCCGCCACGCACCCGGTGATCGTCTTCCGCGGCCCCTGCTCGATGCCGACCGTCACCGAGCGGGTCTCCAAGCGCCGGCTGCGGTACGCGATCGACCTGGCCCCCGGCGACGAGCTCGTCGTCGACACCGCCAACGGCACGGTGATGCTCAACAACACCGCCTCCCGCCGCCACACCGCGATGGCCGACTCCAGCCCGGAGGAGCTGTTCCTCCTCGAACCGGGCCGCACGGAGCTGTCGTTCCGGCCCGACGCGGCCACCCCAGAGGCCCTGATGACGGTCCGCTGGCGCAGCGCCGAGTGGTGACGCCCGCCTGGGCGCCGAACCCCTTCCCGCCCCGCACAGAAGAGGTGAACCCATGACCGTACGGGCCGCCTGGCTCCAGTCCACCGGCCAGACCCGCGAGGACACCCGGCTCGCCCTGGCCGCGCTCCTCACGCCCAACGGGCAGAGCGCGGCGGAGACCCCGCTGCGCTCGCGGCCCGGCATCGTGCCCGGCGGCCTGGTGCTGACCGGCACGTCCGCGATGCAGTGCTCGATCGGCACCGGCCGGGCCGTGGTCCAGGGCGCCGACACCGCCCAGGGCGCGTACATGATCGCGGTGACCGCCCCCGAGACGCTGACCATCCCGGACGGCGACCCGCAGTACGGCCGGATCGACCTGATCGAACTGGCCGTGCTCGACGACGCGTACGACCGCAGCGGCGCCACCCAGGCCGTGATCCGGCTGGTCAAGGGCACCCCGGCGGCCACCCCGGCGGCGCCCGGCTCGGGCCCCGGCAGCGCCTTCCCGCTCTACACCGTCTCGGTGCCGGCCGGCACCTCGGCCGGCACCGGCGGCGTCCTGTGGACCGCGCCGGGCGTCGTCACGACCCTGCACTACCCGATGACCGCCCTCGGCGGCATCATCCCGACCAGCGGCTTCAAGGGCGCCTACGTCGGGCAGTACCGGGACGTCGCGGGCCAGCTCCAGCGCTGGGACGGCACGACCTGGGTCTCGTACGCGAAGCCGATCGGCGGCATCGCCCCGCACGGGACGATGACGACCGGCTCCTACACCGGCCAGTACCGCGACAACGCCGGCGTCCTGCAGCGCTGGGACGGCGCGGCGTGGCAGTACGCCGAGGGCAGGGCGGCCGTCCTGTTCAGCGTCTCGCAGACGTCGATGCAGAGCGTGCCGGCCGGCACCTGGACGCCGATCACCCTCCAGGGCGTCGACATCGACGACTTCACCGGCTGGAACGGCACGGACAGCTTCGTCGTCCCGCGCACCGGCTGGTGGCGGGTCTCCGGCCACGTCGCCTGGACCGGCGACTCCACCTCCGGCGTGCGCGGCGCCCGCATCCACCTCGGCGGCGTCGGCGTCCCCCGGATGACCTGGCTGACGCAGGCGTCCACCGGCGCCGTCACCGTCGGCGGGCAGGGCCTGATCAAGCTCACCGCGGGCAACGTCCTGCAGCTCGCCGGCTACCACAACCACACGGCTGCCATCCGCACCCTCGGCGGCTCGGGCTACTACAGCAACCTGTCCGCCCAGTGGATCAGGTCCTGACGCCCCCGCCCCCACCGCACCTCCCCGATAGGAGAAATCCGTGAACCTGCGCAGCAGTTGGGTCGCCGAGACCGGCCAGACCCGCGAGGACACCCGCCTCAACCAGGTCGGCGCGACCACCATGGTCAACCCCGTCCAGGTCCGCTCCGGCATCCTGCCGGGCTCCTACAGCGGCCAGTTCCGGCTGTCCGGCTTCTGGATGGACAAGGCCTCCGCGATGACGGCGACCGTCTCGGAGGGCCGGGCCGTCATCCAGGGCGACATCTCCCAGGGCGTCTACCCGGTGGCCCTGCCGGCCTCCGAGCAGATCACCTTCGCCGCGGGCGACGCCCAGTACGGCCGGATCGACCTGGTCGTCCTGAAGATCTACGACAACCTCTACGACGGCTCCACCCGCAACGAGGCGAAGATCGAGATCATCCAGGGCGTGCCGGGCCAGGCCCCCAAGGCGCCGGCGACCCCCGCGCGCAGCCTCGCGCTGTACGAGGTGACGGTCCCGGCCGGCGCCAGCGCGGGCAACGGCGGCATCCCGTGGAACACCTCCCTGAAGGACCTGCGCACGCCGGTCGTCGCCCTCGGCGGCATCCTCCCGGTCGAGGGCCCGGTCCTGCCGGGCGCCTTCCCCGGCCAGTACCAGGACACCGCCAACAACCAGTTCCAGCGCTGGGACGGCGGCAAGTGGGTCGCCTACCCGGAGGCGGTCGGCGGCATCGTCCCCAGCTCCGCGTCCACCCTGCAGGGCAGCTACACCGGCCAGTACCGGGACGGCGGGGACGGCCGGCTCGAACGCTGGAACGGGTCGGCATGGACGCCCGCCGTCCCGGGGCCGTACTTCACCGACTCGCTCGTCTCCGGTTACACCACCTCGACGACCTGGGTGAACACACTGACCAACCGCGGCGTGGTGTCCCTCAGCTTCGTCGCCCCGGCCTCGCGGCAGGCCCTCCTCAGCTACGGCTCGCGGATCCAGCTGGTCGGCACCGGTTCCGGCGTGGGCTTCATGGGCGTGAAGGTCACCCAGGGCTCGACCGTCCACTCCGACGTGAACGACTCGAACGCGGTGGTCGCCGCCTCCCCCGCGAACATCTCCGTCGCCACCACGCAGCGCCTCCAGAACCTCACGGCGGGCGCCACGTACACCGTCACCGCCTACTACCGGGGCACCAACACCGCTCTGCAGACCTGGTTCAACAACACCTTCCTCCAGGTCACCCCCCAGCACTGAGACGGCCGCGCCCGCCGCCCCACGACAGGAGTCCACCCATGCCCGTACGTTCCGGATGGCTGACGCCCACCGGGCAGACCCGCCAGAACACCCGCATCACCCACATCGGGGCCACCACCCCCGTCAACCCGCTCGGCGTCCGGTCCGGCATCCTGCCCGGCACGTACGACGGCAAGTACCGGGTCGGCGGCCTGTGGATGAGCTCCACCGGCCCGATGACGGCCACCGTCTACCACGGCAAGGCCGTCATCCAGGGCGGCAACACCGACGGCGCCTACCCGGTCGCCCTCGACGAGGACATCACCATCACCTTCGCCGACGGCGACCCGCTCAACGACCGCATCGACCTCGTCGTGGTCCGCGTCTACGACAACGACGTGGACGCCCTCGGCAAGTACGAGGCCGGCATCGAGATCGTCAAGGGCACCCCGGCGGCCGTCCCGGTCGCCCCGGCCGCCCCCGCCCGCTCCCTGACCCTGTTCACGGTGAAGGTCAAGAAGGGCGCCTCGGCCGGCACCGGCGGCATCGACTGGGCGGGCGGCGCCTCCACCGACCTGCGCACCACGACCGTCTCCTCCGGCGGCATCCTGCCCGTCTACAACAACGCCGGCGTGCCCGGCGCCTATCCGGGCCAGTACCAGGACAACGACAACGCCCACTTCCTCCAGCGCTGGGACGGCACCGCCTGGGTCGCCTACCCCAAGGAGATCGGCGGCATCGCGCCCAGCGGCACGATCACCACCGGCAGCTACACCGGCCAGTACCGGGACTACAACGGCGGCCAGCTCCAGCGCTGGAACGGCAGCGCCTGGGTGGCCTACCAGCCGCCGGTCGAGGTCGAGACGACCAGCTCCGGTGCCGTCGCCCTCACCAACTGGTCGCTGGTGTCGTTCTCCGCCCGCAAGACCAAGGGCGGCCTGTGCAGCATCACCGTCACCGTCACCCGCAGCGGCGCCCAGGTCAATGTCGACAGCGCGGGCAACATGCCCGACGAGCCGCTGTGCACCATCCCGGCCGGCTGGCGTCCGGCCATGGACTTCGAGGCCACGGCCTGCGACGGCTTCGGCGACGGCGGCGCCAACATCTACACCAACGGCCAGATCAACCTGCGGACCTGGTCCTCCAGCGGCGCCCTCGTCCCCGGGCGGAACATCCGCGTCTCCGCCACCTACGTCCTGTAAGGGGGTCCTCGATGGCAATCGACACGCCCTACCGGGCGATCTTCTGCGACCTGCTCACCGACCAGACGCTGGACATCCTCCCCCTGCGGGACGTCTCGTTCGACGACTACATCGGCAAGGCGGGCTCGCTCTCCGGCACGATCCCCATCCCCGACAAGGCCATCGCCGACCGCGTCAAGAAGGTCCGGGAGGGCCGCACCTCGGTCTACCTGGAGCGCGGCGGCGACCTGTGGTGGGGCGGCATCGTCTGGACCAGCACCCTGCAGTCCAGCGGCCGCGGGGTGCTGACCCTCGGCATCCAGGCCGCCACCTTCGACTCGTACGCCGGGCGCCGCCGCATCCGCACGGACATCACGTACGACACCCCCACCGACCAGGTGGAGATCGCCCGCCGGCTCTGGCGCGAGCTCGACGTCCAGACCTATCCCGACGCCCCCGAGGGCGAGGAACCCCGCCGTCTCGGGATCACGTTCGGCGACGAGGTCCCCAAGTTCAAGAAGACGGCCTCCTGGCGCAAGGGCGACGAGACGGTCTACCTGGAGGCGCTCGACCAGCTCGCCGCCACGGAGAACGGCTTCGAGCACCAGATCATGGTCTACCGCGACCCGGTCACCGGGCGGCGGATCCGACAGCTCCGCCTCGGCGAACCCAAGATCGTCACCGGCGCGACCGACCTGGTCTTCGACCGGCCCGGCGTCATCCTGTCGTACTCCTTCCCGTACGACGCGACCCGCGGCGGCACCACCGCCCTGGCCCGCGGCGCCTCCACCAACGCCAACGCGGCCGCCGAGTCCCGGCCGATCTTCTCCGCCCAGCAGTACGCCAGCGACCTGCTCGTGGAAGGCTGGCCGCTGATCGACCTGTCCTCGGACCACAACGAGATCACCGACCCGCTCGCACTCGACTCGGTGGCCGCCACCGAGCTCGCGCAGGCGCGCGGCGCCGTGGTGATCCCCTCGATCAGCATCCACCTCGGCGGGATCGTCCCGCCGGCGCTCCTCGGCCGCGTCGCCCGCATCCGGATCACCGACGAGTGGTACTCCCAGGGCCTCGACGCCCGCTACCGCATCATCGGCACCAAGATCACCCCGCCGGAGCGCGGCCGTCCCGACACCGCCGAGCTCTACCTCGAGGAGGCCTGATGCCCCAGCTGCCCGAGGACATCATCGACCGGCTCAACCAGATGGAACGCCGGCTCAAGGCCCTGTCCACGGCCGTCAACACCCGTCCCGCCGTCAACGAGTTCCGGCCGACGCCGTCCGAGAGCGTCACCATCACCCGGCCGCTGTTCCGGATCTTCGACGGCTACAACCACGAGATCTTCGCGGACGACATCATGACCGGCGGTCTCGCCCGGCCCTGGCTGCAGCTGATGCCGCCGCTGGCCACCGACCCCGCCAAGTGGCCCTCCACCACCGCCGCCGCCTTCACGACCATCGCCCGCTGCTCCAACCCCGTCTGGCAGCCGAAGATGCGGCTCGCCATCAGCACGGCCGCGTCCAGCGGCGGCACCGGCCAGGTGCGGGTCCTCGTCGACAACGTCCCGTTCGGCCCCACGGTCACCGCCGGCACCACCTACGACTACATCGGACTGCTGCCCGGCGACATGAAGACCCGGTTCGGCCAGACGATGAACATCGAGATCCAGGCCCTGGCCTCCGCCGGCACGGTCTACGCCCAGCCCGTCCTCATCCACGGCGCCCAGACCTGACGCGCCCGCCCCGGAGCACGAGGCCGAAGAGCACCAGGACCACGAGGAGCACCCCATGAACATCGACCCCACCCAGCCGTGGGGCGTGGCCATCGACTACGCCGGCCGCGCCACCGTCACCGAGAACGGCCACACCCTCTCCGTACGCGTCTACGACAACAGCCTGGGCCACACCGTCCAGCGCGACCCGGTCACCGGCCAGTACCCGTCGGTGTACGTCACCGCCGAGCTCGCCGAGAAGGGCGCGGGCGACACCGTCCTGCGCGGCTCCGGCCTGGTCATCGTGGACGCGCGCGACGGCGCCCCGGCCGTCCCCGACCCGACCGCCGCCCAGCGGGCGGTGACCGCCGCGCTCGCCGACTTCGAGACCCGCCGGTCCGCGTACGCCGACCTGTGCGCCACCTGGGCGGCCCCGCCGGCCCCGGAGCCCGCCCCGTAAGCCCGTACGGAAAAACCGCAGGCCCGCCGGACGCGGGCCTTTCTCATGTCCGGAGGACACCAGATGGCCACTCCCCTCACCGCGGACCGGTTCGTCGCCGCGCTCCGCGCCGAAGGCGTCACCGTCGTCGAACACCCCGGCTGGCGCACCCACAACCGCAACCACGTCGGCGCCTGGGGCCCGGTCACCGGCGTGATCATCCACCACACCGTCTCCGCCGGCACCGCCAACACCGTCGAGATGTGCTTCGACGGGTACGAAGGGCTGCCGGGCCCGCTCTGCCACGGCGTCATCGCCAAGGACGGCAGCGTCCACCTCGTCGGCAACGGCCGGGCCAACCACGCCGGCGGCGGCGACCCCTCCGTCCTCCGGGCCGTGAACAGCGAGACGTACGGAGACCGGCCGCCCGCCCCGCGCGAGCACCAGGGCAGCTCCGGCGCCGTCGACGGCAACTCCCGCTTCTACGGCTTCGAGTGCGTCAACCTCGGCGACGGCCGCGACCCCTGGCCGCCCGCCCAGCTCGACGCGATCGAACGGGTCTCCGCCGCCCTGTGCCGGGCCCACGGCTGGGGCGCCCGCTCCGTCATCGGCCACAAGGAGTGGTCGGACTGGAAGGACGACCCCCGGGGCTTCGCCATGCCGACGATGCGCGACCGGATCCAGGCCCGCCTGAACAAGGCCCCGGCCAGGCCCGCCCCCGGCGCCGGGAAGCCTGCCGCCCCCCGCCTCCAGCCCTTCCCGGGCACCTCGTTCTTCCGCCGGGAGACGAGCTCCCCGATCATCACGGCCATGGGCCGCCGCCTCGTCGCCGAGGGCTGCTCCGCGTACACCGTCGGCCCGAGCCCCCGCTGGGGCGAGGCCGACCGGCTCAGCTACGCGAAGTGGCAGCACAAGCTCGGCTTCCGCGGCTCCGACGCCGACGGCATCCCGGGCGCCACGTCATGGAACGCGCTGAAGGTCCCGTACACGAAGTAACCGCAAGGAGCACAGTGATGTCCGATGCCGCCAAGCGCACGGCCCGTACCGTCCTCCAGTCCGCCGTCGGCATCGCCGTCGTGCTCCCCGCCGTCGTCGACGCCTCCGGCATCCCCGCGACCCTCCCCTGGGTCGCCGGGGCGCTGGCCGTCGCCGGCGGGCTGGCCCGGGTGATGGCCCTCGACGTGGTGCAGAACCTGCTGCCGTCCTGGCTGCGCAGCACCCCGGGCGGTGCCGATGACCGAGCCTGACCCGAACGACCCCGTCGCCGTCGCCCTCGAACTGGAGCGGCTCCGCGGCACCCTGGAGGCCGGCTTCGCCCGCGTCGACGGCTCGCTCGCGCTGCTCGTGCAGCGCAGCGACCAGACCGACAAGCAGCTCGCCGACCACGAGGCCCGCCTCGACGAACTGGAACGGGCCCGCTGGCCGCTGGCCAGCATCGCGGCGCTGACCGCGAGCGCCGGGGTCCTCGTCGCGCTCTGGGAGGTCGCGGTCCGCTGAGCACGCCGAAGGGCGGCCCCCCCCTCGCGGGGGTGACCGCCCTTCGGTCACGCACTACTTACTGGTTGTACGGACCGTAGTCGTAGTCCTCCAGCGGAACGGCCTGGCCGGAGCCCGAGCCGAACGGCGAGTAGTCGATGTCGTCGTAGCCGACGGCCGAGTACATCGCGGCCTTGGCCTCCTCGGTCGGCTCGACCCGGATGTTGCGGTAGCGGGACAGACCCGTACCGGCCGGGATGAGCTTACCGATGATGACGTTCTCCTTGAGGCCGATGAGGCTGTCGGACTTGGCGTTGATCGCCGCGTCCGTCAGGACTCGGGTCGTCTCCTGGAAGGAGGCGGCCGACAGCCAGGACTCCGTCGCCAGCGAGGCCTTGGTGATACCCATCAGCTGCGGACGGCCGGAGGCGGGGTGACCGCCCTCGGTGACCACACGACGGTTCTCCTGCTCGAACTTCGAGCGCTCGACCAGCTCGCCCGGGAGGAGCTCCGCGTCGCCGGACTCGATGATCGTCACGCGGCGCAGCATCTGCCGGATGATGATCTCGATGTGCTTGTCGTGGATCGACACGCCCTGCGAGTTGTAGACCTTCTGGACTTCGCCGACCAGGTGGACCTGGACCGCACGCTGACCGAGGATGCGCAGCACGTCGTGCGGGTTGGTGGCACCCACGGTGAGCTTCTGGCCGACCTCGACGTGGTCGCCCTCGCCCACGAGCAGACGGGCACGCTTCGAGATCGGGTAGGCCGTCTCGTCGGTGCCGTCGTCCGGGGTGACGACGATCTTCTTGGTCTTCTCGGTCTCCTCGATGCGGACGCGACCGGCCGCCTCGGAGATCGGGGCGACACCCTTGGGCTGGCGCGCCTCGAAGAGCTCGACGACACGGGGCAGACCCTGGGTGATGTCGTCACCGGCCACACCACCGGTGTGGAAGGTACGCATCGTCAGCTGGGTACCGGGCTCACCGATGGACTGGGCGGCGATGATGCCGACCGCCTCACCGATGTCGACCAGCTTGCCGGTGGCGAGCGAACGGCCGTAGCAGAACGCACAGGTGCCGACGGCGGACTCACAGGTCAGGACCGAACGGGTCTTGACCTCCTCGACGCCCGCGTTGACCAGGGCGTCGATGAGCACGTCACCCAGGTCGACGTTGGCCGGCGCGATGACCTTGCCGTCGACGACGACGTCCTCGGCGAGCATCCGCGCGTACACGGAGGTCTCGACGTCGTCCGTCTTCCGCAGGACACCGGCCTCATCCTTGGCCGCGATCCGCAGCTTCAGACCGCGCTCGGTGCCACAGTCCTCCTCGCGGATGATCACGTCCTGCGAGACGTCCACCAGACGACGGGTCAGGTAACCCGAGTCGGCGGTACGCAGGGCGGTGTCGGCGAGACCCTTACGGGCACCGTGCGTCGAGATGAAGTACTCGAGGACGGAGAGACCCTCACGGAAGGACGCCTTGATGGGACGCGGGATGGTCTCGTTCTTCGCGTTCGACACCAGACCACGCATACCGGCGATCTGCCGCATCTGCATCATGTTTCCTCGGGCACCCGAGTCAACCATCATGAAGATGGGGTTCGTCTTGGGGAAGTTCGCGTTCATCGCCTCGGCGACCTCGTTGGTCGCCTTGGTCCAGATCGCGATGAGCTCCTGCGTGCGCTCTTCCTTGGTGATCAGACCGCGCTCGTACTGCTTCTGGACCTTCTCGTCCTGCGCCTCGTAGCCCTTGACGATCTCCTTCTTCGCCTCGGGAACGACGACGTCGGAGATGGCCACGGTGACGCCGGAACGGGTCGCCCAGTAGAAGCCCGCCGCCTTCAGGTTGTCGAGCGTCGCCGCCACGATGACCTTGGGGTAGCGCTCGGCGAGGTCGTTGACGATCTCGGAGAGCTGCTTCTTGCCGACGGAGTAGTCGACGAACGGGTAGTCCTCGGGCAGCAGCTCGTTGAAGAGCGCGCGGCCCAGCGAGGTCTTCAGACGGAACGAGTCACCCTGCTGCCACTCCGGCTCGCCCTCCTCGGCGACCGGGGGGACCCAGCCACGGGGAGCGACGGTGCCGACCGGGAAGCGGATCTCGATCTGCGACTGCAGCGCGAGCTCGCCGGCGTCGAACGCCATGATCGCCTCGGCCGTGGAGCCGAACGCGCGGCCCTCGCCCTTGGTGTCACGGAGATCGCCGTCGGTGGTGAGGAAGAACAGACCGAGGACCATGTCCTGGGTCGGCATCGTCACCGGACGGCCGTCGGCGGGCTTGAGGATGTTGTTCGAGGACAGCATCAGGATGCGGGCCTCGGCCTGCGCCTCCGCGGAGAGCGGCAGGTGGACGGCCATCTGGTCACCGTCGAAGTCCGCGTTGAACGCGGTGCAGACGAGCGGGTGGATCTGGATGGCCTTGCCCTCGACCAGCTGCGGCTCGAAGGCCTGGATGCCGAGGCGGTGCAGCGTGGGCGCACGGTTCAGCAGGACCGGGTGCTCGGCGATGACCTCTTCGAGGACGTCGTACACGACCGTGCGGCCGCGCTCGACCATCCGCTTGGCCGACTTGATGTTCTGCGCGTGGTTCAGGTCGACCAGGCGCTTCATCACGAACGGCTTGAAGAGCTCCAGCGCCATGGCCTTGGGCAGACCGCACTGGTGCAGCTTGAGCTGCGGGCCGACGACGATGACGGAACGCGCGGAGTAGTCCACACGCTTGCCGAGCAGGTTCTGACGGAATCGACCCTGCTTGCCCTTCAGCATGTCGCTGAGGGACTTCAGCGGACGGTTGCCGGGGCCCGTGACCGGGCGGCCACGACGGCCGTTGTCGAAGAGGGCGTCGACCGCCTCCTGGAGCATCCGCTTCTCGTTGTTCACGATGATCTCGGGGGCACCGAGGTCGAGCAGACGCTTCAGACGGTTGTTGCGGTTGATCACACGGCGGTACAGGTCGTTCAGGTCGGAGGTCGCGAAGCGGCCACCGTCCAGCTGCACCATCGGACGCAGGTCCGGCGGGATGACCGGGACGCAGTCGAGGACCATGCCCTTGGGGCTGTTCGCCGTCTGCAGGAACGCGGAGACGACCTTGAGGCGCTTGAGCGCACGGGTCTTCTTCTGGCCCTTGCCGGTACGGATGATCTCGCGGAGGCGCTCGGCCTCCTCCTCCAGGTCGAAGGACTCCAGGCGCTTCTGCAGCGCCGCGGCACCCATCGAGCCGTCGAAGTACGTGCCGAAGCGGTCACGCAGCTCGCGGTAGAGGAGCTCGTCGCCCTCCAGGTCCTGGACCTTGAGGTTCTTGAAGCGCGACCAGACCTCGTCCAGACGGTCGATCTCGCGCTGCGCGCGGTCGCGCAGCTGCTTCATCTCGCGCTCGGCACCCTCGCGCACCTTGCGGCGCACGTCGGCCTTGGCGCCCTCGGCCTCCAGCTCGGCGAGGTCGTTCTCGAGCTTCTTGGCGCGGGCCTCCAGGTCGGAGTCGCGACGGTTCTCGATCTGCTGACGCTCGACGGAGACGTGCGCCTCCAGGGAGGGCAGGTCACGCGTACGGCGCTCGTCGTCGACGTACGTGATCATGTACGCCGCGAAGTAGATGACCTTCTCCAGGTCCTTCGGGGCGAGGTCGAGCAGGTAGCCGAGGCGCGACGGAACGCCCTTGAAGTACCAGATGTGCGTGACGGGGGCGGCCAGCTCGATGTGGCCCATCCGCTCACGGCGCACCTTGGCGCGGGTGACCTCGACGCCACACCGCTCACAGATGATGCCCTTGAAGCGGACGCGCTTGTACTTGCCGCAGTAGCACTCCCAGTCCCGGGTCGGACCGAAGATCTTCTCGCAGAAGAGTCCGTCCTTCTCGGGCTTCAGGGTGCGGTAGTTGATGGTCTCCGGCTTCTTGACCTCGCCGTGGCTCCACTGACGGATGTCGTCAGCGGTGGCCAGACCGATCCGGAGCTCGTCGAAGAAGTTGACGTCGAGCACTATGCGTCAATCCCTCTCAGGGTTGTAAGGCTGTGGGTCTGATACGGGGGTCCTGGGGCCGGCGGGGGGACTCGGCGGTGTTTCACCGAGTCCCCGCGCCGGACTCCCGTCAGACCTCTTCGACGCTGCTCGGCTCGCGCCGGGACAGGTCGATGCCGAGCTCCTCCGCTGCGCGGAAGACGTCCTCGTCGGTGTCGCGCATCTCGATGGACATGCCGTCCGAGGACAGCACCTCCACGTTGAGGCACAGGGACTGCATCTCCTTGATGAGGACCTTGAAGGACTCGGGGATGCCGGGCTCAGGGATGTTCTCGCCCTTGACGATGGCCTCGTAGACCTTCACGCGGCCGGTCACGTCGTCGGACTTGATCGTCAGCAGCTCCTGGAGGGCGTACGCGGCGCCGTAAGCCTCCAGCGCCCACACCTCCATCTCACCGAAGCGCTGACCACCGAACTGGGCCTTACCACCCAGCGGCTGCTGGGTGATCATCGAGTACGGGCCGGTCGAGCGGGCGTGCAGCTTGTCGTCGACCAGGTGGTGGAGCTTGAGGATGTACATGTACCCGACGGAGATCGGGTCCGGGAACGGCTCGCCGGAGCGGCCGTCGAACAGCCTCGCCTTGCCGGACGGGAGCACCATGCGCTCGCCGTCGCGGTTCGGGATGGTGTGCTGGAGCAGGCCCGCGAGCTCGTCCTCACGCGCACCGTCGAAGACCGGGGTCGCGACGTTGGTGCCGGGGGCGACCTGGTCGGCGCCGATCGCCTGGAGGCGCTGCGCCCACTCGTCCGCGAGACCGGAGACGTCCCAGCCGCGGCTGGCGAGCCAGCCGAGGTGGATCTCCAGGACCTGTCCCGGGTTCATTCGGGACGGGACACCCAGCGGGTTGAGGATGATGTCGACCGGGGTGCCGTCCTCGAGGAACGGCATGTCCTCGATCGGGAGGATCTTCGAGATGACACCCTTGTTGCCGTGACGGCCGGCGAGCTTGTCACCATCGGTGATCTTGCGCTTCTGGGCGACGTAGACGCGGACCAGCTGGTTCACGCCCGGGGGAAGCTCGTCGCCCTCCTCGCGGTCGAAGACGCGAACGCCGATGATCTTGCCGATCTCGCCGTGCGGCACCTTCAGCGAGGTGTCACGGACCTCACGGGCCTTCTCACCGAAGATCGCGCGGAGCAGGCGCTCCTCCGGGGTCAGCTCGGTCTCACCCTTCGGGGTGACCTTGCCGACCAGGATGTCGCCGGCGACGACCTCGGCACCGATGCGGATGATGCCGCGCTCGTCGAGGTCCGCGAGGACCTCCTCGGAGACGTTCGGGATGTCCCGGGTGATCTCCTCGGGGCCGAGCTTGGTGTCACGGGCGTCGACCTCGTGCTCCTCGATGTGGATCGAGGAGAGGACGTCGTCCTGCACGAGGCGCTGCGACAGGATGATCGCGTCCTCGTAGTTGTGGCCCTCCCACGGCATGAACGCCACGAGGAGGTTCTTGCCGAGCGCCATCTCGCCGTCTTCGGTGGCAGGACCGTCGGCGAGGACCTGGCCCTCGATGACGCGCTGCCCCTCGTCCACGACGACCTTCTGGTTCACAGAGGTGCCCTGGTTGGAGCGGGAGAACTTGTGCAGGCGGTACGTGATGTACGTGCCGTCGTCGTTGGCGACCGTGATGTAGTCGGCCGACAGCTCCTGGACGACACCGTCCTTCTCGGCCTTGAGCACGTCGCCGGCGTCGGTGGCGCAGCGGTACTCCATGCCGGTGCCGACGAGCGGGGCCTCCGACTTAATCAGCGGGACGGCCTGACGCATCATGTTCGCGCCCATGAGGGCACGGTTGGCGTCGTCGTGCTCGAGGAACGGGATCATGGCGGTCGCGACCGACACCATCTGGCGCGGCGAGACGTCCATGTAGTCCACGTCCGACGGCTCGACGTAGTCGACCTCGCCGCCACGCTTGCGGACCAGGACGCGGTTCTCGGAGAAGCGGAGCTCGTCGTCGAGCGCGGCGTTGGCCTGCGCGATGACGAACCGGTCCTCCTCGTCGGCGGTGACGTAGTCGACCTCGTCGGTGACCCGGCCGTCGACGACCTTGCGGTACGGCGTCTCGATGAAGCCGAACGCGTTGACGCGGCCGTACGAGGCGAGCGAACCGATCAGACCGATGTTCGGGCCTTCGGGGGTCTCGATCGGGCACATGCGTCCGTAGTGGGACGGGTGCACGTCTCGGACCTCGAAGCCGGCCCGCTCACGGGAGAGACCACCCGGGCCGAGCGCGGACAGACGACGCTTGTGCGTCAGCCCGGACAGCGGGTTGTTCTGGTCCATGAACTGCGACAGCTGGCTGGTGCCGAAGAACTCCTTGATGGAGGCGACGACCGGCCGGATGTTGATCAGGGTCTGCGGCGTGATCGCCTCGACGTCCTGGGTCGTCATGCGCTCGCGGACGACGCGCTCCATACGAGCCAGACCCGTGCGGACCTGGTTCTGGATGAGCTCGCCGACGTTGCGCAGACGACGGTTGCCGAAGTGGTCGATGTCGTCGGTCTCGACGACGATCTCGTTGCCGTTCTCGCCGATCGTCTCGGTCTCGCCCGCGTGGAGCTTCACCAGGTACTTGATCGTGGCGATGATGTCGTCGGTGGTGAGGACACCGGCGTCCAGCGGCTCGTCGGCGCCGAGCTTCTTGTTCACCTTGTAGCGGCCGACCTTCGCGAGGTCGTAGCGCTTCGGGTTGAAGTAGAGGTTCTCGAGCAGCGTCTGAGCGGCCTCACGGGTCGGCGGCTCGCCCGGACGGAGCTTGCGGTAGATGTCAAGGAGCGCGTCGTCCTGGCCCTGGGTGTGGTCCTTCTCCAGGGTGGCGCGCATCGACTCGTACTCGCCGAACTCCTGCAGGATCTGCTCGGTGGTCCAGCCGAGGGCCTTCAGGAGCACGGTGACGGACTGCTTGCGCTTGCGGTCGATGCGGACACCGACCAGGTCGCGCTTGTCGATCTCCATCTCCAGCCAGGCACCCCGGGACGGGATGATCTTGGCGGAGAAGATGTCCTTGTCGGACGTCTTGTCGATGGAGGAGTCGAAGTAGACACCGGGGGAACGGACCAGCTGCGACACCACGACACGCTCGGTGCCGTTGATGACGAAGGTGCCCTTGTTCGTCATGAGCGGGAAGTCGCCCATGAAGACCGTCTGGGACTTGATCTCGCCGGTCTCGTTGTTGGTGAACTCGGCCGTGACGAAGAGCGGGGCGCCGTACGTGAAGTCACGGTCCTTGCACTCGTCGATCGAGTTCTTCGGCGGCTCGAAGCGGTGGTCGCGGAAGGTCAGCGACATCGACCCGGAGAAGTCCTCGATCGGGGAGATCTCCTCGAAGATCTCCTCCAGACCGGACTTCGTGGGGACGTCCTGTCCCGACTCAAGGGCAGCCTCGACGCGAGCCTTCCAGGCGGCGTTGCCGAGCAGCCAGTCAAAGCTCTCGGTCTGCAGCGCGAGGAGGTTCGGAACCTCGAGGGGCTCCTTGATCTTTGCAAAGGAGATGCGCAGCGGGGCGGTGCTTGCGCCGTTGTTCGTATTGGTCGAGGCGTTGCGCGAGGCGGCCAAGAGGGGGTCCTTCCGAGGGCTCGGACTCACTACGCGCGTACCGGTCCCCAGCAACACTTCACGGCAGACTTTTCCTGAGATGACCAAAAGGCCAGGTCAGACGGGGTCGGTCCACGAAGTTGATGCGAAGGTATGCCCCTGGTGACGGGCAGGGGGCAGCTAACAGGCAGCGCAAAGGGTCAGTGTAGCCACTTGGCTCACTGATGTCCAGGGCGACTTCTTCGCGACCCTCGTTGCTCTCATCTCCGCGGTACCTCGCGCCGTGCGGCGCACCTCGATACTGCCCGTTCCGCCGTCGATCCATGCCTCGGAAACGGATCGTTGTGACGACGCGTCCTGAGAATTGCGCGCTGCGTGCGGTTCGTCAAGACCCGCCGGCCTGCGGGGCGCACGGCGAAGATCACCATACTCCGCTTCCGGCGGCCCGCAGGACCCCCGCCACGCCCGTTCCCGGGAACGCCGAGAGGCGACCACCCAGATGGATGATCGCCTCTCGGTGCCTCCGCGTTACACGGGGGCAGGAGTCAGCTCAGCGAGCCGAAACGGTCTTACTTGACCGTGACGGAGGCGCCGGCGGCCTTGAGGGACTCGGCGGCCTTCTCGGCGACGTCCTTCGCGACCTTCTCGAGGACCGGCTTCGGGGTGCCGTCGACGAGGTCCTTGGCCTCCTTGAGGCCCAGGGAGGTGAGCTCGCGCACGACCTTGATGACCTGGATCTTCTTGTCGCCGGCACCCTCGAGGATGACGTCGAACTCGTCCTGCTCCTCGGCGGCGGCGGCGTC
>NZ_JAINVG010000039.1 GCF_020400725.1 Streptomyces sp. NK15101
ACGCCGGTGACGAGGCGCCATCTCCCTCCCGAGCGTCTCCGTGTCCGGCGGAGCGGCGAGGGGCTGTTCTCGGTGTCTTCTCCCATGGGCGCCGGATGCCCGCCTCGACGCCTTCCATGCTCAACTTCCGTTTTCTGGTGATGAGTTGACGCTCTTGGGGAGGGTGCGTCAGATGTGCGGCCCTCGACGGACCGCACGGCATACAGCCATCTCGTCGCGGGTACGCGGGGTCCGTCCGCAGGTGGTCGCGCAGGGGAGGAAGAGGCGCATGAACGTTTGGAAAGCGTTGGGAAGACGGGGCGGAGGGGCGGGAGGCAGGACGGCGGCGTCCGCCGAGGCGGGGCCGGACGGGGCCGGACCGGAGGGAGAGGCGCCGGACCGGCCGGGTCCGAGGGCACCGAAGGCGAGGGCGGCGGCCCCGGCCCGACGAGGCCCGGGGCGACTCGTACGGGTGCTGGTCACTCTGACGGCCTTCGCGGGCATGGTGGCGTTCGCCGGGGTCCTGGCCAGACTCACCCTGGACGCCTCACCGGCATCCGCACCCCTGACCCACGACAACCTGACGCCGGGACGGTCGATCGGGAACTATCTCAACCAGCCCGGGTTCGTGGAGACCGTCAAGCAGGTCGGGGGAAACATCGTGCTCGGCGTCCCCTTCGGGATCCTGCTGCCGCTGCTGTCCCGCAAGACACGCGGACTCCTCAGGGTCACGCTCGTCACTGCCGCCACCATGCTGCTCGTGGAACTGGTGCAGGGTGCGCTCGTCACAGGACGTGCCTTCGACATCGACGACGTCCTCCTCAACACGACGGGAGCCCTCCTCGGCTACATGCTCGTCGGCCGGCGGTTGGGGCGTGCCGTCCGCCCTCGCACCCGTCCCAACTGGTGGAAGCGGCGCCCGGGCGAACCGTCGGCCTGACACCGTGGCGGGGAAGCGATCCTCGACTCGCGCGGCCTCTCCGGCCCGCTCCTCCTCGCCGTGGCATCCTCCGCGGGCTTCGTCGAGCGCGTCGTGGAGTTCGCGTCGTACGACCGGTCCATGGCGCTCGTGGACGGCGTCGCTGCCTTCCTCGTCTTCCTGCTGATCGGTTGCGTAGGCGGACGGTCGTTCGAGGGTGAGCCGGTCCTGTTCGGCGCCCCGGACCGGCACGACCCGTCCCCGTGGAGAGCGCCTTGGGCTCTTCCAGGACCTCGACAGGACCTCGATGAGAGCGGGGGGGGTCACAGCTGCCGGACTTGAGGTGGAAGCACAGCCGTGGACCGCGCTCGGGGTCGACGGGCGGTCCGCCGGGGCTGCCGCCCCGGACGGAACGCGTACCGGCAGGCCCCGACCCGCTCGGCCGAGGCGGCCGGCTCCTCTCATCGGCCGCCGACGACGGCCCGGACGTTCTCGATGCTGCCGCAGTCCGACTCCAGCTGCCTCCGGCGCTCCTTCAGGAAGGCGGCGCCCAGCTCGGCCCTACGCTCGTCGGGGACGTTCTCCCGTGCTCCGTTGAGGATCGTCCTCTCCTCCTCGTCCACGTGGTGGGAGACGGCCTCGACCAGATCCTCCAGCTTCGAGTCCCAGTCCTCCGAACCGACGTCCTCGACCTCCAGCAATGCCAGCAGCGCCCTGTTGCCCTCCTCGTGCTCCTCCGCACCGTGCTCGACCTCTTCGTCGTCCACGTTCTTGAAGCGCTTCAGCGCTCCGTATACCTCGGCCTCCTCTGCCTCGGCATGGGCGATGAGCAACGCGGAGAACTTCTTCAGTGCTCCCGCACGATCGGCCTCCACGCTCCGCATCTGCCGGAACAGCTCCTCCATGGTCCGGTGATCCTTGAGGATCACCTCCACGACGTCCTGCTCCTGCGGTTCCGCGGCCATGGCACTACCTCCTCGAGTCGGCACCCTCATCATCTGGCGCGTGCTCGCCCGCGACCGGCTGAAACCTGGCTCCCACCCGCCGACCAGGGCCGGAGGCCCGCTTCCAGAACACGGACAGCACCGTAACGCGGCGACCCGGCCGCCACCGGTCCGCCGCTCCGCTCGCCCGGAGAGAGGACGAAGCCGTTGTGGTCGCCGCCCACCACGAGGACCTCCTCAACCGGTCCGGGGCGGTTCGAAGATCCGGGGTCGGGGACTCGGCGCGATCGGAACAGGGCTGGTCTAGCCTGACCGCACTGCACATCGCGGAGGGGGTTGCGATGCTTGTCATGCCCGGACGGCGGACGTCGACGATGGAGCTGCTGGCCGTCGAGGCGGCGGGGCGCGGAATGCCGGTCCTGGCTGCGGAGGAGGTGTCCGCGGCCTCGGGTCCGGCGTACTGGTACGGAGGGCCGGTGGCAGGCGCACGATTGGCCGGACAGCTGGGGTGGGCGTTGCTCGAACCGGCGGACGAGTGGCTCGCCGAACTTCCGGAGGAGTTCACCGGGAGGGAGGTCCGAGCGGCGACTGTGCTGGACGCCTGGGCGCTCCAGCGACCGACGTTCGTCAAGCCGCCGCGGGACAAGTCCTTCACGGCGGGCATCTACCCGGATGGCTCCCGTCTGGCCGCCGGTCTGGATCCGGCGACGCCGGTGCTGCTCTCCGAGATAGTGACCTTCGCCGCCGAGTACCGGCTGTTCCTCCTCGACGGGCAGATCGTCACGGGCAGTCGATACGCGGTGTTCGGCAGGCTCGACCCCCGTCCGCTCGACGGGCGCGAGCCCATCACCGCGGAGATCGCGGAATTCGTCGACCGCCTCGTCACCACGGCCGAACCCGCCCTGCCGAGCGCCGTCGTCGTGGACGTCGGGCAACTGCTCGACGCCTACCGTCCGGACCACCGGTGGGCCGTGGTGGAAGCCAATATGGCCTGGTTCTCCCACGCGTATGCCGCTGACCCGACGCGCGTGCTGGACGTGGTGATGCGAGCAGCGGGACCGCGCGACCGGGTGGGACCTGCGGACCTGCCCTTCGTGCGGCACTGACCCCCTCCGGTCCCGTGCCCCGCAAGACGGGAGCGGCTCCCGCTTCGCCGGCACCGTCGCCGGCCGCGCCCTCACTGACGCCTGGCGCCGTGGAACCCACCACCCCGCCGAGACCGCGACCCGCCCTCGGCGGCACCGAACCACAGCTCCTCTCCTCGCCCGGTGACGGCCCTCCAGCGGCCGGGGGCGTGTGCGGCCCGGCCGGAGCCCGGGGACGGGGTCGGGCTCCCGTAGGCTCTGCCCCATCACATGATCGCCGCCGGTTGACCCGCACCGGCCGGGGTAACGGAGGGCCATGGAACCCGACGACGCTTCTGCCGCAACGAGCGCCTCCACGCATCCCGTGATCGACGTCGAAGCCCTGGCGGCCTTTCTCGACGGCGAGTACGCCGGGATCCGGGACCTCGTCCGGACCAATCTGGCGGCCCACTCCTCTGTGCTGGAGGACGCCGAACGACTCGACACGGACGCGTTCCGCGAGCGGGTGCGCGACGTCGTCGTCGAGATGGCCGGGACCGGCCAGACCGGTATGGGTTTCCCCGCGGCGTACGGCGGCGGTGACGACGTCGGCGCCTCCGTCGCCGCCTTCGAGACCCTCGCTTTCGGTGATCTGTCGGTGCTGGTCAAGGTCGGTGTGCAGTTCGGTCTGTTCGGCGGTGCGATCTTGCACCTGGGTACCGGGCGTCACCACGACGCCTACCTGCCGGACCTGGTCGCCGGACGGCTCCTGGGCTGCTTCGCGATGACCGAGACCGGGCACGGCTCCAACGTCCAGGCGCTCGGGACGGTGGCCCGGTACGACGGCGAGTCCCAGGAGTTCGTCATCACCACCGAAGGTGACGCCGCCCGCAAGGACTACATCGGGAACGCGGCCCGCCACGCCGAGCTGGCGGTCGTCTTCGCCCAGCTGGAGGTGGGCGGGGAGTCCCGCGGCGTGCACGCCCTCGTCGTGCCGCTCCGGTCCGGGGGAGAAGTCCTGCCGGGCGTCGAGATCGAGGACGACGGCCGCAAGATGGGCCTCAACGGCGTCGACAACGGCCGGATCCGCTTCGACGGGGTCCGGGTGCCGCGTGAGGCGCTGCTCAACCGCTTTGCCGATGTCACACCCGAGGGCGCGTACGTCAGTTCCATCGACAATCCCAACCGTCGCTTCTTCACCATGCTCGGCACGCTCGTCCAGGGCCGGGTCTGTGTCGGCGGCGCCGGGGTGAACGTGGCCAAGGTCGCCCTCACGCTCGCCGTCAAGTACGCCGTACGACGGCGCCAGTTCGAGGCTTCGCCGGGCTCCGAGGAGCGGCTCCTCCTGGACTACGGGCTGCACCGGCGTCGGCTGCTGCCGCTGCTCGCCCGCACGTACGCGCTGCATTTCGCGCAGGACGTCGTCCGCGGGCAGCTGCACGAGGTCTTCTCCGGCCACGAGGACGACCCCCGGGCCCGACGGCGGCTGGAGTCCCGGGCCGCCGGCACCAAGGCGCTCGGCACCTGGCATGCCACCCGTACGGTGCAGGAGTGCCGCGAGGCGTGCGGGGGCGCCGGCTATCTGGCGGTGAACCGCTTCGCCGCGCTCAAGGCCGACAGCGACGTCTTCACCACGTTCGAGGGCGACAACCACGTGCTCCTCCAGCTCGTGGCGAAGGGCCTGCTCACCGACCACGCCGGCGAGTTCGAGGACCTGGACCAGCTCGGCGTGGTCCGTTACGTCACCGGTCTTGCCGTCGAGACCGTCATCGAGAAGGCGTCCGTCCACAAGCTCCTGGAACGGGTCCGCGACCTGCTGCCCGGCGGCGACGCATGGGACCGGGAGGCCGGGCTGCTCGACTCGGAGTACCACCTGGCCATGCTGCGTTATCGCGAGGAGCACATGCTCGCCGGGCTGGCCCGCCGGCTCAAGCGCGGGGTCGACCGGAAACGTGATCCGGGCACCGTCTTCTCGCAGGTGCAGGACCATGTGATCGCGCTCGCCCACGCGCACGTCGAACGACTGGTGCTGGAGGCGTTCGTCGACGCGCTCCGGACCCTGCCCGACGGCGGCAACAAGGTCGCGCTGGGGCTGCTCTGCGACCTGTTCGCGCTGTCGACGATCGAAACGGACCGCGCCTGGTTCATGGAGCACGGCCGGTTGACCGTACAGCGGTCCAAGGCGATCAGCCGCGAGGTGAACGACCTCTGCGGCAAGGTCCGGCCACTGGCCGTCGACCTGGTCGACGCCTGGGGCGTCCCGTCCGAGATGCTACGGGCCCCGGACCTGCTGGGCTGAAAGCGGAACGGATCCTGATCCCACGGACGGGGCGTCACGGGGTAGGAGAGCGACATGGACAACACCCTGTGGCTCGTCGCGGCCGTGGTTCTCGTGCTCGTGGTGGCAGGCACCGCGGCCGTTCTGCTCGTACGTGTGTTCCGTGCCCGCAGACTGCTCCTGGACGCCGGTGTCCCGTTGCGGTCCAAGGCCCTGTTCTGGGCCGCGGTGGTGTACACGATCTCGCCGGTCGACCTCATCCCGGACCCGGTCTACCTGGACGACATCGGCGTGCTCCTGGTCGCCCTGCGGGCGCTGCACGCGGCAGCCGCCCGGAGCGGGGCGCGCCTCGAGGAGCAGCCCGCGGCGGCGGAGGAGACCTCGGCCGACGGGTCGGCGAGGGTACCTCCGTCGCGGTGAGGGCGACCCCGCGTCATCGGGCGCCGGGACGGCCCACCGGCTCCGGGGAGTCCGTCACGATCTCGGGCTCCAGGCCCTCGGTGGGGAGGGTGCGGTGGCGGCCGATGTCACCGCGCCACGCCTCGAAGGCGAGCGTGGTCGCGGTCACCACCGCCAGTCCCAGCAGCCACCCCCCGACCACGTCGCTCACCCAGTGCACTCCGAGCGCGACCCGCGTGTAGCTCACGCCGAGCACCGCCACCGCCGCCAGGACCCACGGCAGCGGCCGCCAGGCGCGCGGGACCAGGGGGAGCAGGACCAGCAGCAGGACGGCACAGGAGGTGGTGGCCGTCATGGCGTGACCGGAGGGGAAGGAGAAGCCGGGCGCGTGGGCGACGGGATCCGGCAGGTGCGGCCGGGCACGCTGGACCGCGTTCTTGACCAGCAGCCCCGCCAGTCCGCCGGCCGTCGCGGTGACGGCCGCCCAGGCGGCGAGACGGAACGCCCGCCGCCGCAGGAGCCACACCACCACCCCGGCCACCAGGAGCCGCATGGTCAGCGGCCCCCATGCGACGTGGGTGAGGAAGTCGAGCACGCGTACCCAGGCCGGGCTGCCGAGTGCGGACCGGTGCAGCCGCTCGGCCACGTCTTGGTCGAGGCGGTGCAGCGGGGCCCAGTGCGACTCCACCAGCACCAGAGCGAGGGAGAACGGGACGGCTGCCAGGGCGGTGAGGGCCGCGCCCGTCACCAGCCGTACGCCGAAACGGGTGTCGGCCCGGCTCTGACCGATCGCGAGCCGTCCGAGACGGTGCCGCCGGGTCCGGGGGGAACGCTCGGTCATGGTCGGTACGGTTCCTTTCCGTCGGTGAGTTCGGGAGAGCCGGTCGGCTCAGACCCCGGGGTCCTCGGTGATCGGCGTCGCCACCCCCGCCCGTGCGGCCTCCAGCTGGGCGGCGAAGGAAAGGCCCAAGAACAGCGCGATCGAGGTGAGGTAGGACCACAACAGCAGTGCCACGAACGCGCTCAGCGGCCCGTACACGGTGGTGAAGGAGCCTTCGGAGCCGACGTAGAGGCTCAGTGCCCACGTCGCGCCCAGCCACAGCAGCAGATGGACGGTGGCGCCGAAGGCGAGCCAGGTGTAGCCCGGTTGGGCACGCCGGGGCGAGCGGCGGAAGACGGCGCTGGTGGCGATCACCGCCAGCAGGATCCCCACGGGCCAGCGCAGCACGTCCCACGCTCGGGACGTGGCCGGCTCCAGGTGGTAGACCTCGATCAGGGCCCGGTTCAGGTCGGATCCGAGGACGGTGACGCAGAAACTCAGTCCGAGGGGCACTCCGGCCAGTACCGCCATCACCAGCCCACGGGCGTACTTGTGGAGGAACGGCCGGTCGCGTTCCACGCCGTATATGCGGTTCGCACCGCGTTCCACCTGGCACATGCCCGTGGTGACGTTCGCGACGGAGAACAGCAGGCCGAGCCAGAGGGCGGCCGCGCCGCCCTCCCCGGCGTGCTGCCGGCTCTCCCGCAGGGCGTCGTCCACCACGTCCTGGCTCGGGCCGCTGATCCGGCGGATCGTCAGCTCGGCGATCCGCCCGATGTCCTCGGTGTGCAGCACCCCGGACAGCCCGATGACGGCGATGCCCAGCGGAAGGATCGCCAGGACGGTCTGCAGGGCGAGAGCCCGGGAGTGGCTGAACCCGTCGGCGTAACGGAACCGTACGAAGGAATCCCGTACGAGGGCCCAGCCTCCGTAGCGGCGGAGCGCGGCCCAGGCCTCCTCCCCCGACAGGACGTCCCCCCGCAGACGGAGTTCGGCCTCCACGGCCTCGACCTCACTGCGCTGCGGTACGCGCGTCGCGGTGCCCATGGTCCCCTCCTTCCCCTCCGGCCCGTGCCGGGACGTCCGCCCCCGCCCGGGTTCCTGTCCGTGTCGGAATGCCTTCCGGCCTCGGGGGGACCGCTCCCGCCGGAGCGTCTGCCCGTGCCGGGACACCGGCCCCCGCCGAGGCGTCTGCCCCCGGCGGGGCCGGCAGGCACACCCGCAGCGCCCCCGGCTCGACCTCCGCGGTGAGCCGGGTGCCCGCGGGAAGGACGTCGCCGTCGAGCTCGCGCGGCTGGGGCCGGGCGAAGCGGAGGTCGATCCGGGCCGCGCCGAAGTACTCCAGTGCGCCGTGCGCGAGGGACCGTTTCCCCGCGCCGTCCGCGCGCTGCCGCCGACCGCCCGGTGCGCGCGAGACGAGGTATCCGGCGGCGGCGAGCCAGCCGGTCACGCCTCGGGGGTCGAGCAGGACGACCTCCAGCCTGCCGCTGTCCGGCCGGGCGTCCGGCAGCAGCGGCAGCCCGCCCTGAAGCGTCCCGACATTGCCGATGACGACCATGCGGGCCCGCCGCTCCAACGGGGCGCCCCCGTCCAGCCGTATCGACAGCCGCATCCGGGCGTCCCCCAGATGCCGTACGGCCGAGACCACGTACGCGGCCCAGCCCAGCCTCTCCTTGAGCCGCGCCGAGGCGTCCCGGACCATGGCGGCGTCGAACCCGGCACCTGCCATGACCGCGAAGCGGGTGGGTGCGATCCCGTCGCCCCGTATCCGTCCCACGTCGAGTCCGACGGCCTGCCCGCGGAGGGCCTCCCGCAGGGCGGCCACGGGGTCGGTCGGCAGCCGCAGGTTGCGGGCGAGGAGGTTCCCCGTGCCGCAGGGGACGATCGCCAGGGGAATCCCGGTCCCGGCGACCACGTCCGCGCAGGCACGTACAGTGCCGTCTCCGCCACAGACCACGACCAGATCGGTGTGCCCCTCGCCGAGGCACGCGGCCAGGGCACCGGACGGATCTCCGGCCGTCGTCTGCGCCCACCGCTGCTCCACGTAATCGTGGTCGCGCAGCAGGACCCGTACCCGGGCCGCGGTCCCGTCGCCGCACGCGCGCGGGTGGCGTACCACCACGGCCCGCCGCGCGGTGCGCGCGGACGGGCCCTGAGCGGGTGGGGCCTCCTCCTCCTGGAGGCCCGGCAGCAGGGCGGCCGCCGCGAGGGCCAGCGTGCAGGCGCCGTTCAGCAGCCCCGCCACCACGTCGGAGGTGTGGTGCATGCCCCGGTACACCCGGGAGACCGCAACGAGCAGCGGGATCACGAGGAGCAGTCCCACCACGAGGTGGCGCCGGACACCGTGCAGACGCCGGGACACGAGGACGGCCAGCCCTCCGAAGAGGGCGACGGAGGCCCCGACGTGGCCGGAAGGGAAGCTGGACGTCGGCGGCGCCGGGTCCAGGTGGGGCACGTCGGGGCGTTCGCGGTTCACGACGACGGTGACGAGCAGGAAGACGGCGGACTGCGCGGCCACCGCCACGGCGAGGAACGTCGCCTCCCGCCATCGGGGTGCGTGGGGCACGAGGAGCAGAGCGACCGTGCACATGAGGGTGAGGGCGATCACGCTCTCCGTGCCGGCCAGCAAGGACACCCCGTCGGTGAGGGCGGTGGCGAAAGGGGTACGACGGGCGGCGAGGGCGCGGTTGGCGCCGTCCTCCACCGACAGCGGCCAGCGGTGTGCGAGGGGGCCGGTCACCAGCAGCCCCAGCGCAGCGACCACGGCCGCCTGCACGGGCAGCAACAGGAGCGGGCGGCCCGGTCTGGCTCCCGCCTCGTGTGAGTTCGTCATTGAGCCCGTGTTACCTGCCGGGCGCGGGTCATGCGCCCTCCGGGCCGTTCCGGCCGTGACCGGGGCTCCACGCCTCGTGGACGGAGGTCACAGCCGAAGTCGTTTCCGCTCGGTGGACGACCGTCGCGGTCGCTCTCCCTGCGCGTCCGTCAGATCTCTCCTCCGACGCCCCTGCTGTGACTCCGACGCCCGCCCGTCCTCGTCGACCTGCTCTGCTGCGGCGTCACGGGTTTTCTCGTTGCTCCACAGCGCGGCGGATGAGTTTGTGGCTCCCGGCCGGTCCAAGCTCGTGACACACCCTAGGAAGGACACCGCCATGTCGGAGCTTCTCGTCGATTTCATCACCTCCCTCGACGGCTACGCGTCGGGAGAGGGATGGCCCGGGTTCTGGGGTCTCGAGGGCCCGGAGTACCTCGCATGGCTCGGTGAGCAGCCCGAGGCCACCTACCTGATGGGAGCGAACACCTACCGCCTGATGTCGGGCTTCGCCGCAGGCGAGGTCCCCGATGGCCAAGACGAGTTCAGGCCCGAGGAAGAGGCGTCCGTCGACGAGCTCACGCAAGCCTCCAAGGTGGTGTTCTCCTCCTCACTCGAGGAACCGCTGACCTGGGCCAACTCCACGCTCGTCCGCGACGACGCCGTCGAGGCGGTCCGTGCCATGAAGTCGAGTGGCTCGGGGCTCCTCAGCACGATCGGCAGCCTCAGCCTGTGCCGGTCCCTGCTACGAGCCGGACTCGTCGACCGCTTCCGGGTCGTGATGTTCCCCGTGATCACCGGGGCCACGGGCGCAGAACGCATCTACGACGGCTATCCGGACGTTGCCCTCGAGATGATCGATCACCGCACCTTCGACGGCCGCATCCAGCTGGTCGAGTACAAGCCCCGCGTGCTCGAGCACCCGCCGCTCGGCGCCCCTGCGTGACATCGCCCCGTCCGCCGGTCTGGACGACCGCCAGGCCGGCGCCGACGGGTGCGGAGCAAGACCTGACCTGATCAGGGGCGAACAGCCGACGTAAGGACGGCCGGTCCAGGTCTTCCCGAGCAGCCGCTACGGCTCCAGTCAGCATCGAGCGGACTCCGGCAGGGCGGGGAGGATCCTTGCTCAGCCTTCTGCCTCGGGATCGGAGGCCGCGGGGAAGCCCAAGCGATCCAGAAGCGTGTCGAAGAGCTCTTCCGCGAAGGTCTCGTGAGACCGCAGGACTTCCTCGATCTCGGTCACGTCCACACCCCGGCCGGCCCCCGCGGCCCGGGCCCAGACAAGGGCACGACGGGCGTCGCCGGGCACGCAGGCGTCCATCTCGGACAGTGGACGGTCCGACACCTCTGCGGCGATCGTCAGATTCAGCCACGCATCCCACTGGTCACCTCCGGGTGTCAGACCCCGGACCAGCGCGACGCTGCTGTCGTGAACGGAGGCCACACACGCTGGAGCTCCGGTCCACTCGACCACGGCTCGCAGGACCTCTTCCGGCGTGGCCGGCGAGCTCTTGTGGTGGAACTGCAGCGTCTGCCACCCACCGGGCCTCGGCCGCCAAGCGGTTATGCCGCCGGTGTCGTCCTCCTGCGCACCGCCGAAGACCGGGGCTTCAAGCAAGGGACACCTGCCGCGGCCGAAGACCAACTCACCCGAGAACCCCATCGTCACTCCTCTCCAGCACTGCTTCCCGCACGATAGGGGCGACCTCTGACAGCAGGCGCGAGTCCGTACTGCTTCAGGGGGGCGGTCAGCGGATTCGTACGGTGGCGCAGGTGAACGTCGTGTCCTGGAGCAGCGTTGGAGTGATGGCGACACCGGTCAGGTGTTCTGCCAGGGCGAACGCCGCCTGCGGGGAGAAGTCCGGTTCCGGGTCCTCCACCTCGAGAGGGAAACCGATCCGTCGCATCACGTCGAGGAGTTCGTCGGGCGCGGCGCCCCAGCGATCCTCCGGAAACATGGGGTCGAAGCACAGTCGCAGCACCTGGTCCTCCGCCCAGAGGAACGTGCCGAGGGCGTTGATGTTGGTGAAGTGAGAGATCCAGCTTGTTCCGGCGGAGGCCGGCAGCGCCTGTTCTTCGGTGACCCCGAGATAGCCGTTGGGCTCGATCAGCAGCGTCCAGCTGCCCACAGTCGTCATGGCGACCAGCTGCCGGTCCCCCTCTTCCAGGTCGTACTGGGCGAAGGCGGCGTCGACGACTGCGGCTGTGCCCCGCAGGGGTGCCTCCGGCCGTCCTTCGAGCCGGGACGTCAGCTCAGCGGGCGACAGACCCCGCACCAGGGTGAAACAGTACGCCTCAGCGATGTCTGGAAAGTCTTCCTCGAACCACGCGTAGTCCGCTCCGGTCTTCGTCATGCCGCCCATCCTCGCTCCTGTGTCTGACAGCGGGCGGTGCCCGGTCCTCGGCCGGGTGGGAAACGACCTCCGTCGGTTCGGGAAGTGATCTTCGTACGCTTCTGGAGTGCCCGGTCAGGCGTACTCGTGGACACCCCGCTACGAACACCGGTGGGTCGCCGGGAAGCCCGAGCCGCCCGTGGATCACCAGCCGGTCCCGGGCGCGCGGCCGGCGTCGCGTTCTGCCGATTCCTGCCTGTGGTTCTGCCTGGAGACGGGCACCGCTCGCTGCTTGGCTGGTCGCAGCCCCCGGAGTCACTTCCCCTGAGCGGAGACCGTTTTGAGCCTGGTGTTGACGACCGCCTCCGTGCCGGACCGGGACAAGGTCGCGTACTGGAACGACGCGGTGAGCAGGACACTGGTGCCGATGACGATCGCCCCTCGGGGAGACGGGCCCTTCGACGGCCGGATCGCCACCGACCGCCTCGGCTACCTGCAGGTCTCCACCGTGGAGGCCGACGCGGAGCGGGTCAGCCGCACGCCGGCGCTGATCGCCAGGTCGTCCGAGGCGCTGGTGGCGGTCGGTGTCCAGATGTCCGGCACGGCCACCTTCGTCCAGGACGGCCGGCGGGCCGAGGTGGGCGAGGGCGACCTGGTGGTGTACGACACGACCCGGCCGTACTCCTTCGACTATCCGCAGCGGTTCGCCACGCACGTCTTCCAGCTTCCGCGCCGCACACTGGGCGTGCCGGACGACGACATCCGGCGGGTCACCGGCAGCGCCATCGGCACCGGGGACGGCTTCGGCGCGATGCTGCTCCCGTTCCTGGCCACCCTGGCCTCCTCCCCTGCCGAGGGCTATCCGCCGGCCGTCGCGAACCGGCTGGCCGGCAACGTCGTCGACCTGCTCGCCACCCTGATCGCCGAGCGGGCCCACCCGGGCGGCACGGACGCGGACGGACGGAGCCATCTGGTGCTGCGCGTCGTCGACCACATCAACCGGAACCTGGGGGACCCGGACCTGTCGCCGGAGCGCATCGCCCGGGAGCACCGGATCTCGGTCCGGTACCTGCACCGGCTGTTCGAGGGCGAGGGGACCACCGTCGGCCGGCTCATCCGGCAGCGGCGCCTGGAGGAGTGCAGCCGCGAGCTGGCCCGCCGCGGCAGGACCGCCCCCACCGTGTCCGCCGTGGCCCAGCGGTGGGGCTTCGTCAACCCCGCCCATTTCAGCCGGACCTTCCGCGCCGCCTACGGCGTCTCCCCGCGTGAGTGGCGCACCCTGCGCACCGCCCAGGAAGACCTCGGGGGAGCCCCGGCGGTCACCTCGGCGCCCGGGATCGTCCCCGGAGGCGCCGCCGGTGGCCACGGTGCCGACCGGCACGGGGCCGGCCTCCCGCCGTCCAGCGGGTAGGGTCCTGCTCCGGCCGCGCCGTGCCCGCGGCCGGCAGTGCCCGGCCCGGCAGTCGCCGCACGGCGTTCCACCGCCCGAGCAGGGACCTGCGCGCCGAACCACCCTTTCGCTTCAGTCCTCTCGGCAGGAGACCGTGCGTGACCGACTTCGCCCCTTCGTCCGCTCGGCATCCGGTCCTCGACCAGCCGACCCGGGCGTTCGTCGCCCGGCACGCCTGCCCGCCGTCGGCGCACGAGCCGGACCTGGAACAGGCCCGTCTGGACCTCGCACGCCTCCAGGGCGCGGACGCCCCCGACCCCCTGGAGGAGGAGGCCGTCTCCACGGAGTGGTTCGCCGTGCCGGGCGGGCCGACCGGTCACGTCCGGGTGCAGGTGGTCAGGCCCGCCGACAGCGTCGGCGAGATCCCCGTCGTACTGTTCCTGCACGGCCTCGGCTGGGCCCTGGGCGACGCCGACACCCATCGGCGTCTGGTACGGGCCTTCGCCCTCGGCACGGACGCGGCCGTGCTCTTCGTCGAGTACGAGCGCGTCCCCGAGGCGCGCTACCCGGTCGCCGTCGAGCAGTGCTACGCCGTCGCGAAGTGGATCTGCGAGCGGGGCGGCGAGATCGGCCTGGACGGCAGCCGGATGGCCGCCGTGGGCGACTCGGCGGGCGGCAACCTGGTGGCGGCCCTGACCCTGCTCGCCAAGGAACGCGGTGGCGTGCGGCTGCGGCAGCAGGTGCTGCTCTGCCCGGTCACCGACGCCGGCTGCGACACCCCCTCGTACCGGGAGTTCGCCGACGGCTACTTCCTCGGCGGCGAGACCATGCGCTGGTTCTGGGACCAGTACCTGCCCGACGTGCGGCAGCGCGGCCAGGCCACCGCCTCACCGCTGCGGGCCTCCCTGGAACAGCTCGCCGGACTCCCCCCGGCACTGGTTGTCACCAGCGAGGCCGACGTGGTGCGCGACGAGGGCGAGGCGTACGCGGCGAAACTCCGGGCGGCCGGCGTACCGGTGGTCTCCGTGCGCTACCACGGGACGATCCACGACTTCCTGGTGCTCGACCGGCTCCGCGACACGGACGCCGCCCGCGCCGCCCTCGTCCAGGTCCTCGACACCGTGCACGTCGCCCTGCACCGGCACCGCGGCTGAACCGATTCCCCTCACCGGGCGGCGAGCGCGTCCAGGAGCTCCCGCGCCGTCTTCAGGTCCTTGCCGTCCGCCAGGTCGCCGAGCGAGAGGACCTGGCGCAGGCAGTAGCGGGCCTCCTCGGTCTCTCCCAGTTCGATCAGGGCCTCCGCCAGATGCCTCAGCGTCTCGCCCTCCCTGTGGGAGATGCCGATGGCGCCCGACCGTACCTGGGCGTCGCGGAAGTGGTCGGCGGCCTCTCGCCACCGCCCCAGCTCGGCGTAGTCCTGACCGATCGCCTGCATCGTGTGGGCACGGAAGATGTCGGCGATGTGCCCGGTCACCGGGCAGTCGGGCGCGTCGAGGAACGCGACGATGCGCTCGTGCTCGGTCAGGGCTTCCCCGGCACGGCCGAGCAGGCGCAGCGCGCCTCCGTAGAGGCGCACGGCCTGGGGCCAGGACTCGTAGTGACCGGTGTTCTCCGCCAGGGCCATGGCGGCGAAGGCCCTCTCCGCGACCTTCCGGACGTCGCCGAGTTGCCAGTACGCGCTGGCCGTGTGCATCAGTGCCGAGACCTGCTGGTGGACGTCCTGGGCGCGGCGGGCGTGTTCCAGTCCTTCCTCGGCTCGTTCGACGGCCTCGCGGTGGCGCTGGTCGCAGGCGTTCAGGGCCCAGGACTGGCAGTTGAGGTGGAAGGCCCGCATGTACGGGTCGTCGAGCGCGGCGGCGGACTCGGCGGCCAGGCCGAAGACCTCGGGCCAGTGTCCCCAGTGGACCCACAGGTCGCAGAACCACTCCATGGCGTGGACGGTCTCCACGACCTGGGTGTGCTCGCCCCGCCCGGCGGCGGCGCGCAGCGCGGCGAGCCAGGAGGGGGCCTCGCTCCGGAGCCAGTCACGGGCCTCCTCGGCGCTCTCCAGCGGAACCAGCCCCTGCCAGGAGGGCGGCGGCGCCCCGTACGCGGGCTTGTACCAGCGGCCGGCGACCGTGGCCGTCTCGAGGAGCCAGGTGCGCAGCCGGTCCTCGGCCGCCTCCCGCTCGCCGGGTTCCTCCTCGCGGTACAGCCGGGCGCGTGCGAACAGCCGCAGCAGGTCGTGCAACTGGTAGCGGCCGGTGAAGGTGGCCTGCAGCAGGCCGGCCTCGACCAGTTCCTCCATCACGTCCTCGGCCTCGAAGAGGTCGGTGGCGGTCAGGGCGGCGCCGTAGGCGGCGGTCATGTCCGGCCCCGCGACCAGGCTCAGCGACCGCAGCATGCGCGCCGCCTGGCCGGTCAGCTGACGGTAGGACAGTTCGAACGCCGCCTCCACCCGTACGTCACCGGCGGCGAGCGCGCCCAGTCGGCGCTCCTCGTCGGCCAGGCGCCGGACCAGGTGGCCGACGGTCCAACCTGAGCGGACCGTCAGCCAGTTTCCCGCCACCCGCAGGGCCAGCGGCAGTCGCCCGCACAGCTCCGCCACCCGCGCCACGGCCTCGGCTTCCGCGTCCGCCCGCTCCGCACCCAGGATCCGGCGCAGCAGATCGACCGCCTCCTCCTGGGCCATCTCCGACAGCGCCAGGCGGTCGACGTCCTCGAGGCCGGTCAAGGGCCGCCGGCTGGTGACCAGCACCAGGCTCCGCCCGGCCGCCGGCAGCAGCTCACGCACCTGTCCCTCGTCGCGGGCGTTGTCCAGCACCACCAGGCACCGGCGGTCGCCCAGCAGCGCCCGCAGCAGCCCCGCGCGGCCCCGCGGATCCTCCTGCGCGAGGCGGCGGTCCGACACGCCGAGGGCCTTCAGCAGCTTCAGCACCGCCTCGCCCGTGTCCACGGGACCGTCCACCCCGTGCAGGTCCACCACGAAACAGCCGTCGGGGAACCCCTCCGCGAGATCCGCCGCCGCCTTCAGCGCCAGCGTCGTCTTCCCGCACCCCGGAGGACCCGAGACGACCCAGACCGGCACCTCCCTGTCGGCCGGGGCCCGTTCGGCGGCCTTCCGCAGGAGCGCCAGCTCCTCCCCGCGCCCCGTGAAGTCCCCCACCGAGCGCGGCGGCACCACCGTCCCCGCCACCGCGACCGCCCGGGTCGGACGCGCCGCCCGCGCCGCGGCCAGCAGCGCCTCCCGCTCCGCGTCCACGAGTCCGAGCCCCTCCGCCAGCGCCACCACCGTGCGCCGCTGCGGAACCCGGCTGCGTCCCCGTTCCATGTCGCCGATGGCCCGGACGCTCACCCCCGAAGCCTCGGCCAGCTCCTCCATCGTCAGACGGCCTCGCTGCCGCAGACCACGCAGAACGGCACCGAAGGACTTCTCGCCGTACACAACTCTCCTTTCCCCCTTGCCCCGGAGAAAGAGCAAGGTGCGCCGTTTCGAGCAGACCGCAGGTCGGGGCCGGCCCGGTCGGTCAGCTCGTCGCTCGTACCGCGGCCCTGATCAGGTCGGCGACCCTCGTGGGCTCGGAGAGGGCGACGGCGTGGGAGGCGTCCGGGAGTTCGACGACGACGGCGCCGGCCCGTGCGGCGCCGAAGCGCTGGACCTCGGGGCCGATCGTGCGGTCGGCCCCGGCCACCAGGGCCCAGGACGGTTTAGTCCGCCATGCCGCCACGGCCGCGGTCTCGGTGAGCGCGGCTGCGGCGAGCGGACGTTGGGCCGCCGCCAGGACGCCGGCGACGCCCTCGGGCACGTCCGCCGCGAAGACGGTGGGAAACGCCCCCTCCTCGATGGTGACCTCGACCGCATGGGCACCGTCGTGGAGCGGGTAGGTCCACTCCTTCAGGCTGTCCGTCAGCGGAGGATGGGGGAAGCCCCCCTGGAGCCGGCCGAGGCTCTCGCCCTCGTCGGGCACGTAGGCGGCCACGTAGACGAGCCCCACGACGTTCTCCGCGGCGCCGGCCACGGTGATCAGCGCACCGCCGTACGCATGGCCGACGAGTACGGCCGGTCCCTCGACCTGCGTCAGGACGGAGGCGAGGTAGGCGGCGTCCGACGCCAGGCCCCGGAGCGGGTTCGGCGGGGCGATCACCGGGATACCGCTGCTCCGCAGTTCCGCGATGACGCCTATCCAGCCGGTCGCGTCGGCGAAGGCACCGTGCACGAGGACGACGGTGGGGTGGGGCATGCGAGTTCTCTTCTCGGTGTGGGGCATGAGGGAGCGCACGCGTCTCAGCGCCGTCGCTCGTCCTGGGCGTCGGCGATCATCGGTGCGAGGGCCGAGGTCGCCAGGGCCTGCCATTCACTGGGGCTCATGCCATAGGCCCCGCGGAACGTGCGGCTGAAGTGCGAGGGGCTGCTGAAGCCCCAGCGGTGTGCCATCGCGGCCATCGTGGTTCTCCGGGTGGAGCGGCCCAGCTCGAACCGGCAGGACTCGAGCCTGCGCTGCCGCACCCACTGGCTCACCGTGCTGCCGTCGTTCTGGAACAGCTTCTGCAGGTACCGGACGGAGATGTGGTGGGCGCGTGCGATCGACTCCGGCGAGAGGTCCGGGTCCATCAGGTGTTCTTCGATGTGGGCGTGGATACGGGACAGCATCTCGTTGCCGGCTCCGAGCGCGTCGTCGGCCGCGTCCGCCGTCTCCGCTTCGAGGAGCTCCATGACCAGGACGGAGAGGAGCTGCACGGCCGTCCGGGCACGCCGGTCCCCGATCGTGGACCGGCGGAGCTCCGCCTTGGCGGCGAGCGCGGTCAGGAAGTCGGACGCCAGCGCACCGATGCCCTCCCCGCCGCGTACGGGGACGCCGAGCACCCGGTCCAGTTCCGACTCCGAGACGCCCAGGTAGCAGCGGGGCACCCGGAAGAAGATCATCTGGCAGTCCTCGCCGAACCGCAGCAGGTGCCGTCGGACCGGGTCGCAGAAGACCAGGTCGTTCGGCTCCAGCAGGGTCTTGGCGCGCTCGCGGACGACGGTGACGGGCCCACGGACGTGGACGCCGAGGTAGACGTGGTTCCGGTCCTTCGTGTCCGGCATCTCGGAGAGCATCTGGACCAGCTGCCCCGAGCGGGAGGAGGGCGAGGTCGGAGCGGTCGCCTGCCGGGGCACCCGTTCAGGCGCACGTGACATGAGTGTGAGGGTCATGGTGATTCCTAGCCGTGGGTTCGTGCAGGCGGAGGGCGGGGTTCACGCCCCCCTCGCCGGCTCCTCGGTCAGGAACTTCTCCACCACGGCGTTGAAGGCCGGCGGGTTCTCCAGGAAGGGGAAGTGCGAGTTCGCCACGTCGGGGGCGAAGACGTGCAGGCGTGCGCCGGGAATCCGCTCGGCGACGAAGCGCTGCGAATCGGGGTGCACGTGGCTTCCCTCGCAGCCGATCACCAGGGTCGGCACGTCGATCCGGGGGAGCACGTCCCGCCAGTCCTGCGCACAGTGGTCGAACAGCAGCGGTACGCCCGCGTGGGCGGGTGTCGAGCCGATCTCCTCGGTGACGAAGGCCAGTACTCCGGGGTCGGGCTCGCCGGAGAACATGCCGCGCACGAAGTCGGCGAGGACCGTGTCGCCCTCGGGACCGGCGAGGGCCGCGCCCAGGTACAGCAGCCCCGACACATCGAAGATGGCGCCGGAGTCCCTCTGTTCCCGCTCGGTCATCCACGGCACGGCGGCGACCGCCGCGGGCTGGTCGACGGCGACGAAGCGCCGGATCCGTCCGGTTCCGTACTGGTCGACGAAGCTCCACCACACCGAGACGCCCATGGACCACCCCAGTGCGTCGAAACGGTCGAGACCGAGATGGTCGACGAGTTCGAGCACGTCGCGGGAGAGCCGGGCGATGCGGTAGCCGTGATGCGGCTTGCCGGACTTTCCGTGGCCGCGCAGGTCGACGGTGACGACGCGCCGACCGGGCGCCAGACCCTCGATCTGGTGGCGGAACATCGCCTGCGTCTGCCCCCAGCCGTGCAGCATCACCAGCGGGACGCCCTCGCCTCCGGTGTCCTGGTACGCAAGCCGCGCGCCGTCCGTCGTCATCAGTTCCTTCATGGCCTCTTCCCTGGTCAGAGGCGGTACGTCCGCCCCGTCCGTCCCGAACATCATCGAATGGGGCCCGCCGCCCGCACCACCGCGAGCTGTAGGAATCGGGCCGTGGATCCTCCTCGCTCTGTCGAAAGCGAGTCCGGGTCACACGGCCTCGACGGCGCCCGGGTCGAGGAGCTCCTCGACCCGGAGGCCGAGGTGCAGAGTGAGCCGGTGGGCGCCGTCGTCGAGGTCGAGTCCGGTGATCTCCTGGATCTGGCGCAGGCGGTAGTACAGCGAGGTGCGGTGGATGCCCAGCGTCTCCGCGGTCCTGGGGATCGACCCCGCGTGTTCGAGGAAGCAGCGCAGGGTGTCCCGCAGGCGGTCGCCTCCGTGAGCCTCGGTCAGGGTCCGGAGCGGCTTCGGGACCAGCGACGCGTTCAGGGCGTGCTCGGGGAGCTGGAGCAGCACGGCGAGCTCGCCGAGGAGTTCCCAGTCACCGGTCTTCTTCAGGGAGGGCAGTCGGCGTGCCGCGCGGGCCGCCGCGAGCGCCTGCTCGTACGACGTCCACGCGTCGTCCAGGCGGGCGTGCCGGCCCCCGACGCCGATCACGGGGTCCGCCGACGGGTCCAGGAAGGTGCGGAGTTCGCCGAGGATGCGGGCGGACTGGGCGGCGACCTCGTCCGGGTGCGGCGGCCGGTCGCGGAGCTGGAGCAGTATCGCCCGCTCCTTGCCGATCGCGATGAGGCCCTGGGCGGAGCGCGTCTGCCGGTAGCCCTCCAGCGCCGCCCACAGGGCGGCCTCGGGCCGGCGCACGAGCTCCGTCCCGCAGCTCAGCTGGACGACGGTGACCAGGACGTGCTCCGCCGCGCCGAGAAGCCCCAGTTCCTCGCCGCGCCGACGCGCGGTGGTGCGTGCGGCGACGTCGGCGCCGACGAGTGCGAGGGCCAGGTCCCGCTCGTCGGACTTCCGGGTGTCGGCGGCGATCTGCTCTCCGTACATCTGGGCCGACATGGCGTCCGCGGCCCGGGCGATGGTGGTCGTCTCCTGCTCCCCCAGCGTCTTCTCGGGCACGACCACCACGAGCAGTCCGAGGAGGTGCCCGCGCTCGCGCAGCGGCACGACGTACCGGGGCAGCAGTCCGAGATCGTCGCGGCCGTCGATGAAGCCGGGCCTCGACCACTGGGTCACGCCCTGGGCGAGGACGTAGCGGATGGCGGCGTTGTCGGCGCGGCCCTGCAGCAGGGTGCCGATGCGCACCGGGTCCTCGTCGCCGAAGTGGCGGCTCGTGCAGACCATGCGGACCAGCGGGTCGTCGACGGCGACGGACCGGCCGAGCCGCTCCGCGAGATCGTCGACGAGTGCCTGGAGCTCGGGGCTGCCGGGGCGGGCTCGCTGGAGCCTTCCGGTCATGCGTCGTTCCTCTCTCGATCACCTGTCCCCGCGGGCTTCTCCATTCCGCGGTTCTTGATCAGTCTGAGGAAACGACGACGTCGGCACATCGCATGAATCGTCCATTGCCATGACGCCCACGTGGGATACGAAGCGACTACTCTCCGCTGTCACGATGCTTCACCAGCCGGGTCAGCTCCGCGCGCGAGGTGACGTCCAGCTTGGTGAAGGCCCGGCGCAGGTGCGAACCCACCGTGTGCGGCGAGAGGGAGAGCTGCTCGGCCACCTGCCGGTTGGTCAGCCCCCGGGCCACGAGCCGTACCACCCGTGTCTCCGCGGCCGTCAGCTCGGGCCATTCACTGGCCGGTCCGGCCGTCGAGGGCCGCTTGCGGACACCGCCGGCCCGCAGGCGCCGGCGCACCCGTGCGGCGTCCCGTTCGGCGCCCGCCCTGGCATAGAGCGCGAGGGCCTTCTCGAAGTACGGCACCGCTTCGGGCTTGCGGGTGGCCGCCAGCTTGCGTCCGGCGTCCTCCAGCGCCGAGGCCCGGGCCAGCACCCGGGGGCAGTCCTCGTACAGCCGGACGGCGCGTACGAGAGGGGCGAGGTCGTTGTCGAGGAGCCCCCGGGCGTGCGCGGCGGTGGCGGCGAGGAACGGGAGGCCGGGATTGAGCACGGCTCGCTTCTCGGCCATGGCGACCGTCTGCACGGCCCGTTCGTGCCTGCCCGCACGCAGCGCCATGCGGACGAGCACCGGGGCGTCGGCCGGGTCGATCAGGCCGGCGTAGGCGGGCCGGTCCGCGGCGGGCGACGTCATCACCGCGTCGAGTTCGGCCATGGCGCGGTCGGGCCGGCCTTCGTGGTCGGCCATCAGTGCCAGCATCCAGGTGCCGAAGTGCCGGACGACGAGTGCGCCGTCGCCGCGCATGCGCCTCGCCTCCGCCGCGTACGCCTCCGCGGTACGCCGGTCGCCGGTGTGGAGGGCGACGCGCAGCATCACGTACCGGAGCGTGACGTCGGCGAGGTTGTCCGGGCCGGATTCGTCGGTCGCCGGGGACGCGGCTTCCGCGTCGGCCCGGGCGTCCGACAGCCGTCCGGTCTCGAGAAGGATGCGGGTGCGGGTCATGAGCCACATGCGGGTGGCGGCCGTCCGGCCCTGCTCCCTGGTGATCCGGATGCCCTCCTCCGCGACGGCGAGCGCCTCCGCGGTGCGTCCGGTGGTGTTCGACAGGAGGGCGTGCCACAGGGCCTCCGGCACCCACTGCGAGGTGCTGACGCCCAGGGCGTCGGCCAGCGCGGCGGACCGCTCGGCCTGCCGGAACGCCTCGGCCAGGTCCATGCGGTGGAAGCTCACGGCCGAGCGGACCGTCGTCAGCGTGGCCTCGGCGGTGCGGTCCCCCGCTGCCGCCGCGGTCTCCCACGCCTGCGCGGCGACCTGCTCGGCCGCCGCGTGTTCGCCCGACATCGACAGGCCGACGGCGAGCATGGCGAGCAGTCGTCCCCTCGCGGTCGGGGAGGTCCCGGGCAGTGCCGCCCCGGCGCGGGCCTGCCGGACCGCCTCGGAGAAGTCGGACTGTACGGCGAGGCGTGCCAGGGCCAGGCGTATGAACGCCTCGTCCTCGGGTCCGAGACCGCCGGCCGCCAGGGCGGTGGCTCCCATTTCACGCGCCTGGGCGGCCCGGCCCGTCTGCCAGAGCAGCGGGATCGTCTCGGCCACCACCCGCGGCCGCTCCGGAGCGTCCGCCGCGATGAGTTCCAGGGCCTTGAGGCTGCGCTCCGCGGCGGCTGCGGGGGCGGTGCCGGCGAGTTCCGCCGCTTCGGTGCGCAGCCGGTCGGCCTCCGCCGCGTCTCCCGGGCCCGCTCTCCCGGCGTCCGTCGCGTCTGCCGGCGCTCCCTCCGGCGGCAGCCCGGCGGCATGTCGGCGCAGGGTCTGACGCAGGGGCAGGGGGAGGCCGGCTTCCACCGCCTCGCGGACCAGGTCGTGGCGGAAGGCGAGGAGGTCGCCGCTCTCGGCGAGCAGGTCGGCGTCGAGGGATTCCCGTACGGCTGTGATGAGCGCCGCCGAGGACCTGCCGAGCAGTTCGGCGAGCAGCGCGACGGTGACCGTGCCGCCCACGGCGGCCGCCGTCTGCACCAGCTCCCGCGCGTCGTCGGACAGCTGGTCGAGGCGGCGTGCGACGGAGGGGAGCTGCCGCGGGGCGGGGGGTCCGGCCGGCAGCCCGGCCTTGCCGTTCTCGATCGTCACCGCCTCCTCGCGCAGCGAGCCGAGCAGCTCGACGAGCAGCTGGGGCACCCCCTCGGCGCGGTGGGCGAGGCGGAGGACGCCCGGGTCGGGAGGGGCGCCGAGGACGTCCTCGGCGATCCGGGCGATCGCACGGTCCTCCAGCGCTTCGAGGACCAGCTCGCGTGCGCCCGCCTGACGGATCCTGTCCAGGGTGGTGCGCACCCCGGACGGCACGCTGCCGGCGCGCACGGCGACCAGCCACAGGATCGGGTGCGACGAGAGTCCCGCCGCGAGGGTGTGGAAGGTGAGGAGGGTCAGGTCGTCGCACCACTGGAGGTCGTCGAGGACGACGAGCAAGGGGCCGCTCCGGGCCGTCTCCCGCAGGCGGTCCCCCAGTTCCTGAAGCAGCCAGAACCGCTGGCCGGGTGTGGCGGCGAGGTCCCGGAGACGTGGGGCGCCCGGCAGCGGTTCCTCGCCGGAGAGTACGCCTTCGAGGAGCGGGCCGAGCGGTACGAACTGCTCGTCGGGGTCCGCCGCCCCCTCGAAGACCCGCACCCCGCGCCGCCTCGCGGACGCCGCGGCCTCGGCGAGGATCCTGGATCTGCCGATGCCGGCGGGGCCCTCGACGCGGACGATCCCGCCTTCGCCCCGGCCGAGCGCGTCGAGCCGTTCCTCGATGAACGCCATTGCGGCGTCCCTGCCCCGGAGGGGCGTCCGTACACCGTCGGGCTCCTCGGGCGCGGTCCTTGTCGTCACTCGGTTCACGCTCATTCCGCCGGCCTGGGCCGCACGGGACGGGCTCGGTTCTCGTGCGGTACGGCGGAACAGTATGAACCATGTGAACCACCCCGCCCTCGGCCGGCCCGGTGGCCCGCCTCAGTCGAAGCGCAGGTCGGCGAGTTGCCGCTCGAGGACGGTGACGTCGTCCTCGGGCTCTTCGCCGACCGGGCGCGCCGCCATGAGCGCGGCGAGCTCGACGCCCGCGCGGCGGACCCGGCCGGGCAGGCCGTCGGTGTAGTCGTCTCCGCCCGAGCCCCAGTCCTCGGAGGCCGCGAACACGGCGGTGGGGACGACGACGGCGCGGAGGTAGGCGAAGAGGGGGCGGACGGCGTGCTCCAGGACCAGGGAGTGGCGGGCGGTTCCGCCCGTCGCCGCGGTCAGCACCGGCTTCCCGGTGAGGGCGTCCGGGTCGATCACGTCGAAGAAGGACTTGAAGAGTCCGCTGTAGGAGGCGGCGAACACGGGCGTCACGACGATCAGGCCGTCGGCGGCCGTCACCGCGTCGATCGCGGAGCTCAGCCGCGGCGGTGGGAACCCGGTCACGAGGTGGTTGGCGATGTCGCCGGCCAGTTCGCGCAGCTCCACGACCTCCGTCGACGCCTCGTGCTCCCGGGCGGCGAGTTCGTCGCGGGCCGATTCGGCCAGCCGGTCCGCGAGCAGGCGGGTGGAGGAGGGGGTGCTCAGCCCCGCGGAGACGACGGTCAGCCTCATGCGGCGGACACCTCCCCGGCGGCTCGGAGCGACGCGTGCGCGGGGGCCTCCGGCACGTCGGCCGGTCGTCCCTTCGCGAACTCCCTCCGCAGCACGGGCACGACCTCCTCGCCGAGGATGTCGAGCTGTTCGAGGACGGTCTTCAGGGGCAGGCCCGCGTGGTCCATCAGGAACAGCTGGCGCTGGTAGTCGCCGACGGTCTCGCGGAACGACAGGGTCCGCTCGATGACCTGCTGGGGAGAGCCCACGGTCAGCGGGGTCTGCTCGGTGAAGTCCTCGAGGGACGGGCCGTGGCCGTACACCGGCGCGTTGTCGAAGTAGGGCCGGAACTCCCGTACGGCGTCCTGCGAGTTCTTCCGCATGAAGACCTGTCCGCCCAGGCCGACGATCGCGTCCTCCGGCCGGCCGTGGCCGTGGTGCGCGAACCGGCGCCGGTAGAGCCGCACCATGCGCCGGGTGTGGTCGGCCGGCCAGAAGATGTTGTTGTGGAAGAAGCCGTCGCCGTAGAAGGCGGCCTGCTCCGCGATCTCGGGGGACCTGATGGATCCGTGCCAGACGAAGGGCGGGACGCCGTCCAGGGGCCGCGGTGTCGAGGTGAAGGCCTGGAGCGGGGTGCGGAACGTGCCCTCCCAGTCCACGACGTCCTCGCGCCACAGCCGGCGCAGCAGCGCGTAGTTCTCCTTGGCGAGGTTGATGCCCTGGCGGATGTCCTGCCCGAACCACGGGTAGACGGGACCGGTGTTGCCGCGGCCCAGCATGAGGTCGACCCGACCGTCGGCCAGGTGCTGGAGCATCGCGTAGTCCTCGGCGATCTTCACCGGGTCGTTGGTGGTGATCAGCGTCGTGGAGGTGGAGAGGATCAGCCTCTCGGTGCGGGCGGCGATGTAACCGAGTATGGTGGTCGGTGACGACGGCACGAACGGCGGGTTGTGGTGCTCGCCGGTCGCGAAGACGTCCAGGCCGACCTCCTCCGCCTTGAGCGCGATCGCGACCATCGCCTTGATGCGCTCGCGTTCGGTCGGGGTGCGACCGGTGGTGGGGTCGGGGGTCACGTCCCCGACGGTGAAGATGCCGAACTGCATGGGGTGTCTGCTCTCCTGAGCTCGTCCGGTTCCCGCGCCGGGGAACCGTGGGGCCGGGGTGACGCCGGGGGCCCGGGCGTCACCCCGGCGGGTCAGCGGTGGGGGGTCACTTCGCCAGGAAGGCGAGGAGGGCGGTGTTGACCTCCTCCGCGTGGGTCCACAGCAGGCCGTGCGGGGCGCCCTCGATCTCGACGTAGTCGGCCGACGGCAGCGCCTTGTGGAAGGGGCGCGCGGTGTTCTCGGCGGGCAGGATGCGGTCGGCGGTGCCGTGCAGGATCAGGGCGGGCACGTCGACGGACGGGATGTCGGCGCGGAAGTCGGTGTACCAGGTCGACGGGGCCGCGGAGGCGGCGAAGGAGCCGCCGCCGGCCGCGGTGTTCCAGCTGTTGCGGACGGCTTCCTCGCTGATCCGGGTGCCCAGGTTCTCGTCGAGGTTGTAGAAGTCGTTGAAGAAGGCGGTGTAGTAGGCGTAGCGGTCGGCCTTGACGGCGGCGACGACTCCGTCGAAGAACTCCTTGGGGGCCACACCGTCCGGGTTGTCGTCGGTCTTGAGCAGGCAGGGCTCCAGCGAGGCCAGGAAGGCGACCTTGGCGACGCGGGCGGAGCCGTACGTGGACACGTAGCGGGCGACCTCGCCGGTGCCCATGGAGAAGCCGACGAGGACGGCGTCGTTCAGGTCGAGGGTCTCCATCACGGTGTTGAGGTCGGCCGCGAAGGTGTCGTAGTCGTAGCCGGTGGTCGGCTGCGAGGAGCGCCCGAACCCGCGGCGGTCGTACGTGATCACACGGTGCCCGGCGTCGAGCAGCGCGGCGGTCTGCCGCTCCCAGGAGTGGCCGTCGAGCGGGAAGCCGTGGATGAGGACGACCGGCTGCCCGGCCCCCTGGTCCTCGAAGTACAGCTCGACGGGGTTGGTGTTCTCCTGGCCCACGGTGATGTACGGCATGGGGATGTGTCCTCGATTCGGGGTGGCTGGTCCGCGCGTCGAAGCGGCGCGGTGTGCCCGTCACGCTAGGACCGGCCCCGCGCCTCCTGTTGCCGCACCGCGCACCACACCTTGCACGGGGGCGCAGAGCTCGTGCTCAGTCGTCGCCGGCCGTTCCCTCGTCGTCCTCCGCGAGGACGATCCGGGCCAGGTGGACCCTGGAACGCACCGCGAGCTTGCGGAAGATCGACGCCAGATGGGTGTTGACCGTGTGCGGCGAGACGACGAGGGCCTCCGCGGCCGACCGGTTGGTGTGACCCGCGGCGATCAGCCGGGCCACCTTGCGTTCCGAGGCCGTGAGCGCGTCCCAGCCCTGGTCGGTGCGCGGCCGGAGACGTCCGGTGCGCCGGCCGGGGCGGCGTGCGGCCCGTTCCGGTTCGGCCCGGACCCGGTCGGCCTCCGCGTCGGCTCCCGCCCGGGCGTATATGTCGTGCGCCCTGGTCAGGGCGGGTGTCGCGGCGGGGTCGCCCGAGGCCAGGAGCGCCCGCCCGAGGTCGGCGGACGCGGCTGCCAGGGGCAGGGGCCGGGGGCCGCGCAGGAGGATGTCCACCGCCCGCTCCAGGAGGCCGTGGTCGGCGCCCACCAGGGCGGACGCGTGGGCGGCCGTCCCCTGCGCGGTCGGCACGGTGGGGTTGCGGGTGGCGTGTGCGGCGGCCTGTGCCGCGAGGTCCTCGGCGAGCTTCCGGTCCCCGCCGCGCAGGGCGATCCGCACGGCCTGGACGACATGGGGGCGCAGGAGCCGCCAGCGGAGGAATGGGTGGTCGCGCTGCACCGACCGGAGGAACTCGGCCGCTGCCGTGTGGTCGCCGTCGGCGTCGGCGACCACGGCCTCGAAGTACTGGTGCGCGGCGTGGTTTCCCTTGTTCGGCCGGTCGGCCAGGGTCGCCCGCACGACGTCCAGGTGTTCACTCGCGGCTTCGCGGTCGCCGCGCAGCACCGCGAGGAGACCGCGGTTGACGCGGATGTTGACCAGGTTGTTGGGTACCTGGAGGTCCGCTTCGAGACGCTCGGCCGTGACGAAGTCGGCGTCCGCGTCGTCGAGCCGCCCGAGCCCCATGTTCAGGGTTCCCTGGGCCCAGAGGAGCATGGCGGGGCGCAGGGGAAGGTCGCCCGCCGTCCGGAGCAGTCGCCGTACGGCGTCGAAGTCGTCCATGTGGATCAGGGCGACGGCCTCCTCGGGCAGGAAGGCCGAGTCGAACACGCTCAGCGCGGTGTGGTGTTCGACGGCTGCGGCGCAGTCGCCCGCGTTGAGGGCGATCTCGCCGAGACCCCACAGTGCGAGGACGCGGGCCTCCCGGTCTCCCGCTCGCTCCGCCTCGGCGAGCGCCCGTTCGCCGGTCTCCCGAGCGGCCGCGAGGTCGCTCCCGCGGGACCGGGCCAGGGCATGCCGGGCGATCAGCCGGGCACGGACCGCCGGGTCGGTGACGGCTGCCAGCGCCGTCGTCGTGCGGCGGGTCAGCTCGTGGACGTCGTCGAGGTGCCAGAGCGTATCGCCGAGTACGGACTGCAGACGGGCGAAGACGTCCAGGGGCGGCTGCCGGGCGAGCAGCACGTCGCCTATGTCCCGTGCCTGCGTGTACCGGCCCGCGCGGGTCAGCGCGACGATGGCCCGCTCCCCCACGTCGTACGCCATGGGCGCACGGGTCGGTACGAGTTCCAGGGCCCGTACGGCCAGGTCGGCGGCGAGGTCGGGCATCACGGCGATCACGTCCTCGGCGGCCGTGCCGAGGAGCCCGATCGCCTCCATGTCGCCGGGCTCGGCGCTCTTCAGCAGGTGCGGGACCGCGTCGCCGGAGCTCCGGCCCGCCGCGACGAGCCGGCTCGCGGCCTCCCGGTGCAGTGCCCGGCGTACGGAGGGGGCGAGGTCGGCGTACACCGCCTGGCGGAGCAGGTCGTGGCGGAACAGGAGGCGTTCGCCGTCGTCGTGGAGGAGGGCGGCCGCGATCGCCTCGTCCACTTCGGCGCTGAGTCCGGAGGCGGGCCGGCCGCACAGGGCCGCGGCGTCGGTGAGCGAGAACGCGCGGCCGAGGACCGAGCCGATCCGCAGGAAGTGCAGGGTGTCCGGCCGGAGGTCGGCCAGGCGGCCGCGTACGCCGAGGACCAGCCGCTCGGGCGGCTCCGGCCCGTCCGCGCCCGTCGCCGCGATGCCCGAGAGCATCTCGGCCGCGAGGAAGGGGTTGCCGCCCGCCCCGTCGAGGAGCTCCCCCACCCGCGCCGGCACGTCCCCGCCGAGGACGTCGCGTGCCAGTTCGGCCACGGCCGTCTCGGACAGCGGCCGCAGGGGGAGGGTCGTCGTCAGCGGCCCCTGCCCGTACAGCTCCGGGTCCTCCCTGCTGGTGAGCAGCCAGAGGACCGGGGAGCTGAGCAGCCGTGCCGGCAGGACGCTCAGGGCGAAACGGCTCAGCGGGTCGGCCCATTGGACGTCGTCGACCGCGATCAGTACGGGCCTGCCCGCCGAGCGTTCCTCGATCAGCTGGGCGAGCCGTTCGACGAGCCAGATGCGCTGGTCGTGGTGGCCGGCGAGGTCCGCGAAGTCCGTGCCGGAGAGCAGCGGCGGGTCACCGTGCAGGAGGCCCGAGGCCAGGGAGGCGAGCGGCGCCAGTTCGTGCAGTTCCTCGGCGCGTCCCTGGCTGACGAGGAATCCCTGGGCCCGTGCGAGCGGGACGGTCTCCCGCAGCAGCGCGGTCTTGCCGATCCCTGGCTCGCCGAGGAGCAGCGCGACCGCGCCTCCCTCGCCGTCCCGCACCGCTTCGACCAGGGCGTGCAGCTGCTCCAGCTCGGCTTCGCGGCCCCGCAGCCCGGGCCGGCTCAGCCCCGTCGCCGCGCCCTGCCCGTCGGGCCTGTCGGGGCTCATCCCTTGACCGATCCGGCGAGCAGTCCCCGGGCGAAGTGCCGCCGGAGGGAGAAGAAGACGAGCAGCGGGACGAGCGCGGCCACGAAGGCTCCCGCGGTGAGCCGCTGCCAGTCGTCGCCGTAGGTTCCGGCCAGGCTCGCCAGTCTGACCGTCATCGGCGCGGTCTCGGCCGTTCCGCCCGACAGGGTCAGTGCCACGAGGAGGTCGTTCCACACCCAGACGAACTGAAGGACGGCGAAGCCGACCAGGGCCGGGCGGGCCAGCGGGAGCACGATCCGGAGCAGCAGAGTCCCGTGCGACGCGCCGTCGACGCGGGCGGCCTCGATCAGCTCCCGGGGCAGCCCGGCCAGGAAGTTGTGCAGGAGGAACACCGCGAACGGCAGCGCGAAGACCGTGTGGGCGAACCAGACCTGGCCGAACCGCGCGGGACCGGTGAGGTGCCACGCGGGCAGGAACAGCCAGCCCTGGGAGAAGAGCTTCAGGAGCGGGACGAGCGCCGTCTGGAGCGGCACGACCTGGAGCGCGAAGATGCCGACGACGAGCGCGTCGCGCCCCCTGAAGTCGATCCAGGCCAGCGCGTACGCCGCGAAGAAGGCCAGGACGAGCGGGAACAGCACCGAGGGAACGGTGATGACGACGGAGTTGACGAAGTGCTCCGCGAGCCGCCCCGCCCCGTTCCCGCCGCCGGAGAGCACCTCGCCGTAGTTGTCGAGGGTGAGGTGCGGCGTACCGAACACGGTCCACCAGCCCGTCGTCTTGATCTCCTGCTCGGGGCGGAACGAGGAGAGCAGGAGACCGAGGGTCGGTGTCGTCCAGAGGACCGCGATCACCACGGCCATCGACGTGAAGGCACGGGAGGTCAGACGCTCCCGGACGCCGTTCACCCCGTCCTCCGCCGTGCCCGGAGCTGGTGGGCGACGAAGGGGGTGACGAGGAGGAAGAGGAGCACGGCCAGCGCCGCGCCGCGGCCCGTCTCGCCGTAGCGGAAGGCCTGGTCGTACATCTCGTGGGCGAGGACGCCCGTGTCGAACTGTCCGCCGGTCATGGTCCTGACGATGTCGAAGGCCTTGAAGGTGCCGATCGCCAGGGCGAGGAGGACGACGAGCAGTGTGGGCCTGATCGACGGCAGGGTGATCCGCCGGAAGACCTGCCCGGCGGACGCACCGTCGAGCAGGGCGGCCTCGGTCAGCTCCGGGGGTACGGCCCTGATCGCGGCGGTCAGCAGGACGGCCGCGAAGCCCGCCTGGGTCCACACCATCGCCACGATGAGGAACAGGACGTTCCAGGGAGAGTCCACGAGCCATTGCCGCGGCTCGCCGTCGAACGCGACGACGAGCCGGTTCAGCAGCCCGATCTGTCCGGCCCCGGCCGGACGGTAGGCGTAGACGAACTTCCAGACGACACCGGCGCCGACGAACGAGATCGTCATCGGCGTCAGGAGGAGGGACAGCGCGAACGTTCCGAACCGCGACCGTGCGACGGCTGCCGCGTAGAGCAGACCGAACGCGGTGGACGTGAGCGGCACGAGCACCGCCCACGCAAGGGTGTTGCGCAGCGCCACCAGCGACCGGTGGTCGGTGAACATCCACACGTAGTTGTCGAAGCCGGCCCACGCGTCTCCCCCGCTGTCGGTGAACGACAGCGCCAGGGTGCGCAGACCGGGCAGGACGAGACCGACCGCGAGCAGCAGCAGCGCGGGGGCCAGCAGGATCAGGGCCGCGGCCCTCCTCCGCACCGGTCCCCGGTGCAGTGCGAGCAGGATCAGGGAGACCACCGCCGCGAAGGCGGCGACGCCCTGGAGCAGGTACAGCAGCTTGGGCTGCTGGGCGACGACGTCGAACGACATCACTTCCCCGGCCAGGACCGTTCGATGGAGCCGGCGACCTGCCGGGTGCTCGCGCCGCCGATCCAGTCGACGGCTCCCTTCCAGAACGTCCCGGCGCCGACCGACGCCGGCATCAGGTCCGAACCGTCGAACCTGAACTGCGTCCTGGGGTCCTGGAGCAGTCGGATCGAGAGCCTGTCGACCGGGGTCGCGGCGTTCGCCGGGTCCACGCCCCTGTTCGCCGAGACGAACGGGCCCTTCTTCATCCGCGCGTTGGCGAAGTCCGCGGAGGCCAGGTACTCCTGGAACGCCCGGACCTCGGGGCGGTCGGCGAACGCCGAGGCGAACACTCCACCGCCCAGGACGGGGAGGCTCGCCGGGTCGGCACCCGGCAGGAGGAAGACGTGGACGTCCTTGTCCGGTCCGATCTCGGTGCCCTCCGGCCACATGTCGGCGTAGAACGAGGCCTGGCGGTGCATCGCACAGTCGCCGGAGAGGATCGGTGTGCCGGCCTCCTGGAAGGAGATCGACGCCATCGACCGGGCCGGTCCGAAACCGCCGTTGGCGTACCGGTCGTTCTTGAGGACGGACCCCACGGTGTCCATGGCCTTGATCACACGCGGGTCGTCGAACGGGATCTCGTGGGCGACCCATCGGTCGTAGACGTCCGTGCCCTGCTGGCGCAGGAGGACGTCCTCGATCCAGTCCGTCACGGGCCAGCCGGTCGCCTCGGCGGACTCGACGCCCGCGCACCACGGCTTGACGCCCGACGCCGCGACCTTCTCGGTGACGGCCATCAGCTCGGTCCACGTGCGGGGAACGCTCAGTCCCTCGTCCCGGAAGAACTTCGGGGAGTACCAGACGAACGACTTCACGTTCGCGACCAGTGGAGTGCCGTAGAGGGTGCCGTCCACGGTCGCGTAGCTGTTCCAGTCCGCCGACCAGCCCTGCTTCGCGAGAGCGGCGACGCCGGCGCTCACGGGCTTGAGCTTCCCCGCCCGCGCGAAGCGTTCCAGGAGGCCGGGCTGGGGGAAGAACGCCACGTCGGGGGCGCTCCCGCCGTCGACCCGGAGCTGGATCCGGGCCTCGAACTCCCCGTCGCCCTCGTACCGGACGTCGATTCCCGTGCAGTCGGCGAAGTCGGCCCACGTCTCTTCGAACAGGTCGGCTTCCCGGTCCCGGTTCTCCGCGTAGACGGTGACCTCGGTGCCGGGGTGCTTGCCGTAGCGGGCGTACGGTGCGCAGTCCGCGGTGGTGTGCGACGGCGAACCGCCGTCCTGCGGGGTGCCGCAGGCGGTGGCGGTGGCGGCGAGGGTGATGACGGCGAGCGCGAGCCTCGCGCCGAACCTCATGGGTGTGCTTCCTCCGATCGCCCGCCGCATGTTCTCGGCGGGCGTTTCGGAAAACTACCGGGTTCGAACGACATAGACCAATCGTTCGAAGTTCAAGCGCCGGGTCAGTGCCCCGTGGACCGGGCCGCCTCCAGGATCAGCTCCGCCACGGCCTTGGGCTGGGCGAGCATGACCAGGTGGGAGGAGTCGACCTCGACGGTGGTCATGCCGGCCCGCTCGTACCCGTACCGCTCCACGTCGGGGTTGATCGTGCGGTCGGAGGAGGCCACCAGGCCCCACGAGGGCTTGGTCCTCCACGCGGCGACCGGTGCCGCCTCCGAGAAGGCTCGCGCGGCCAGGGGGCGCTGGGAGACGGCGAGCACCGCGGCGAGGCCGGGGTCGACGTCCGCCGCGAACAGAGCGGGGAACCGGTCGACCGCCACCGAGACGTCGGTGCCGGTGTCGGTGGAGCCGGGCACCGGGAACGGCGTGTAGACGAGCGCGTCGGCGAGACCGGAGTCGGGGAAGCGGCCCTGCAGCTCGCCCAGGCTCTCGCCCTCCTCCAGCGCGTATCCCGCGAGGTACACCAGGGCGCGGACGTTGTCCTCCGCACCGGCGAGGGTGATGACGGCGCCGCCGTAGGAGTGCCCCACCAGGATCACGGGGCCTTCGACGGCACGGACCACGGAGGCGATGTACGCGGCGTCGTCGACGAGGCCGCGGTTGGGCACCGCCGGAGCCACCACGTCCAGGCCGGCGGCGGTCAGTTCGGGGATGACGCGGGCGAAGCTGGAGGCGTCGGCGAAGGCGCCGTGGACCAGGACGACGGTGGGGCGGGCGTGTCGGGGCATGGGGGAACTCCTCGGTGAGTGGCTGGGAAGGTGGTCGTGGGTCGGTTCACAGGCCGAAGCGGGCGCGGCGCGCCTCGGGCACCAGGTCGGCGTACTCGGGGTGCTTGCCGATCCAGCTCCGGATGAAGGGGCAGTACGGCAGGACGCTCAGCCCACGGGCCCGGGCGTCGTCGAGGGCGCCGCGGGCGAGCAGCCCGCCCAGGCCCCGGCCGCCGAAGCGGGGATCGATCTCGGTGTGGATGAAGGCGATCTCGCCCTCCGAGAGGTGGTACTCGGCGAAGCCCGCCGTCTCGGCGCCGTCGCCGTCGCCGTCGTCATCGTCATCGTCATCGTCATCGTCATCGTCATCGTCATCGTCATCGTCATCGTCATCGTCATCGTCATCGTCATCGTCATCGTCATCGTCATCGTCATCGTCATCGTCATCGGCGAGGATCTCGTACCGGGACTTCTCGGGCCGGTCGGTGACTCGGGGGTCCATGGGTGCTCCTGTGCGGTCGGGGTGTGACGGGGTCGGTGGCTGCGATCAGAGGGTGCGGCGCACGCCCGCCTGGCGTTCCAGGTTGCGGAGCTGGACGGCGAGGTCGCCTTCCACGGCGAGGTGGGCGGGGCCGCTGCGGCCGATGGGCAGGACCTGCTCGCTGCGCATGTCCTCGAGCATCAGGGCGAACGCCGTGTACATCGCGACGAGCGCCACCACGAGGCCGAGCGCCCCGGACGTGCGCGTCAGCCATTCGGCCCCGGTGACGCCCGCGAGGCCGGTGGCCGCCCAGCGGGGCAGGGAGACCGCGAGGACGAGCCACAGCGCCCGCTTGGGCCCGGTCACGGCGGTCATCAGCGCGCCGAAGCAGAGGAGCGCCAGGTTGAAGACGCCGAGGACCTTCAGGCCGTCGGCCGCGCCGCTGAACATGATGAGCGAGTAGGGCAGCCAGCTGCCGGCGAACACCGCCATCAGGGTCGCCGCGATCACGTCACGGGCGCCGAAGGCCAGGAAGCTCACCAGGAGTTGGAGGACGAAGGCCGGCAGCACCGTGAACGCGACGGCGGCACGGGCCTCCTCCCCGAAGATCCCGAGCTGGAGACATCCCGTCATCACGGACGCGATGGCGATCGTGAAGAAGCCGAGCGGCATGGGTGAGGCGATGGGACGCAGGGTGATCCGTGTCATCGACCGGAGGTCCGGTTCGAAGCGGCGTCCCGGGGGCGCGGCCGGGTCCTGTTCGCCGCCGTCGGCGGCCGGGGAGGCGGCAGTCATCGGATGTCTCTCTTTCAGTGTTCGAAGCAGGGGTCGACGAAGGACGGCGTCCTCTCGGGGACGGAGCCGCGCGCGACGCGCCACCGGCGGTGCTGCTCGGACTCGGCGACGGCCTCGGCCACCAGCGATGCCTGGTGGGCGCCCCCACGGCCCGACTGGTAGCCGCCGAAGTGGGCCACGGGGCTCCATTCCGGGCTCACCGGCGGGACGGCCTCGTCGAGGCCCTCGTACTCCGCGGTCGCGTAGACGATCCGGCCGCCGACGACGGTGAGCACGGACTCGATGTCGGGGATGACGTCCTCGGCCACGGTGAGGAAGTCGTCGGAGAGGACCGCGAGGTCGCCGTAGCAGCCCTCCCGCAGGGTTCCCTTGACGTCCTGCTCGCCGGTGAGCTGCGCCCCGCCCCGGGTGTAGAGGCCGAGGGCGGTCTCCCGGTCGATCAGGTTCCCCGCCGGGTAAAGCGGGGTGCCTCCGACGGTGCGCCCGGTGACCAGCCAGTGGAGGGCGACCCACGGGTTGTACGAGGAGACGCGGGTCGCGTCGGTTCCGGCGGCGACGGTCAGACCCCGGTCGAGCATGGCCCGGACCGGCGGGGTGTGGGCGGCGGCCCCGGCGCCGTAGCGGTCGAGGAACGCGGCGCCCTGGAAGGACATCCGGTTCTGGACCGAGACGGCGCCGCCGAGGGCCGCGATCCGGTCCAGGCTGCCGGCCGAGACGGTCTCCGCGTGGTCGAAGAGCCAGCGGTTGCCGCCGGGGAAGAGTCCCTCCGCGGCGAGCTTCTCGAAGACGGCCAGGTCGCGGCGGATCGTCTCGTCGTAGGTCGCGTGGAGCCTGAATCCCCAGCCGTTCTCCAGCAGGAGCCGTACGGCGCTCTCGAACTCGGTCTCGTAGCCCGCGGCGAGCTCGGGCCGGGGTTCGGAGAAGTTCTCGAAGTCGGCGGCGGCCCACGTCAGGTTCTCGCCCGCGCCGTTCAGCCGGAGCCACTCGTCCCCGTCCCCGGGCTTGACCATCTCTGTCCAGCGCTTGAGGTCGGCGAGCTCCTGACCGGCCGTCTGCGGGAAGAGGTGGTAGGCGATCCGCAGGGACAGCTCTCCCGACCGGGCGAGGTCGGCGACCGTGGCGTAGTTGTCGGGGAAGTTCTGGAACCCGCCGGCGGCGTCGACCGCCGAGGTCAGCCCGAAGCGGTTCAGCTCGCGCAGGAAGTGCCGCGTCGACGTCCGCTTGTCGGCCTCGTCGAGAGCCGGCGCCTTGGCCAGGGTCGAGTACAGGATCAGAGCGCTCGGGGCGGCGAGGAGCACCCCGTTGGGTTCGCCGTCCCTGCCCCGTACGATCTGTCCGCCGCGCGGATCGGGGGTCTCCCGGGTGAATCCGGCGGCCTGTACGGCGGCCCGGTTCATCAGCGCCGACTGGTACAGGTGAAGGACGAACACCGGGGTGTCGGGGGCGGCGGCGTTCAGCTCGGCGACGGTCGGCATCCGGCGCTCGGCGAACTGCTCGGCGGTCCAGCCGCCGACGACCCGGATCCACTGCCCCTTCGGGGTGCGGCCGGCCTGCTCGCGCAGCATCGCCAGGGCCTGGCGGAGGCTGCGCACGCCGTCCCAGCGCAGCTCCAGGACGTAGTTCAGGCCGCCCCGGATGACGTGCAGGTGCGAGTCGTTCAGGCCGGGGATCACCCGGCGGCCCAGCGCGTCGACGACCTTGGTGCCAGGCCCGACGAGGTGGGCGAGGTCGTGGTCGTCGCCGAGGGCCGCGACCCGGCCGTCGCGGATCGCGACGGCGCGGGCCTCGGGACGGGCGGGGTCGCCCGTGAACACCTTGGCGTTGCGGACGAGGAGGTCGGCGTGCTCGTGCTCCCTGCGCGGGGCGGGGACGAGGCCCGCCACCGGCATGCTGGTCGACGGCCCGGTCGTGGTCATGCGAGGGCCTTCCGGAGGACGTCGGTGGCGAGACCGATGGCGAGTTCCGCGCCCCGCGTCTCGCGCAGCGCGTTCAGCATGACGAAGTCGTGGATGACGCCCTGGACGCGCAGGGCGGTGACGGGGACCCCGGCGGCGCGGAGCTTCGCCGCGTACGCCTCGCCCTCGTCGCGCAGGACGTCCGCCTCTGCCGTGACGACCAGGGCCGGCGGCAGGCCGGTGAGCTGCTCGGTGGAGGCGCGCAGCGGGGAGGCCGTGATCTGGGCGCGCTCGGCCTCGTCGGTCGTGTACTGGTCCCAGAACCACTTCATGGCGTCGCGGCGCAGGAAGTAGCCCTCGCCGAAGGCGTGGTACGAGTCGGTGTCGAAGCTCGCGTCGGTGACCGGGTAGAAGAGGACCTGCTGGACGAGCGTGACGTCGCCGCGCTGCTTGGCCATCAGGGTGAGGGCGGCGGTCATGTTGCCGCCGACGGAGTCGCCCGCGACGGCGATCCGGGTGCCGTCGAGGTCCTTGTGGTGCCCCTCGCGGGCGATCCACTGGGCGACGCCGTAGTTCTGCTCGATGGCGACGGGGTAGCGGGCCTCGGGCGAGAGGTCGTACTCGGGGAAGACCACGGCCGCCCCGGTGCCGACGGCGAGTTCGCGGACGAGCCGGTCGTGGGTGTGGGCGTTGCCGAAGACCCAGCCGGCGCCGTGGATGTACAGGATGACGGGGAGCGTGCCGGTGGCGCCGCGGGGGCGGACGATCCGGGCGCGGACGTCGCCGGTCGGGCCGCCGTGGACGGTGATCCACTCCTCGTCGACCTCGGGCAGGGGAACGCCCTCGCCGCTCTGGACGTCGTCCACGGCCTTGCGGCCGTCGGCGACGGGGATCTGGTAGAGGTACGGCGGCCGGGCGGTGGCGTCGGCGAAGGCCCGGGCGGCGGGTTCGAGGACCGGACGGTCGTTCATGAGGGGCTCTCCTTCGGGATGTGCGGGAGGGGCGGGTCGGGGTTCAGCGGGTCGCCCGCGCGGCGGCGAGGATCACGTGGGTGACCACGGCCGGGCGGGAGACGGCCACGGCGTGCGACGCGTCCACCTCGGTGACGTGCGAGCCGGCGCGCCGGGCCATCCACCGTTGGGCAGCCGGAGGGATGTTCTTGTCGGAGGTGGCGATCAGCGCCCAGGACGGGATCGTCTTCCAGGCCGCCTCGCCGGCCCCTTCCTCCAGCGCGGCGGTGGCGACCGGGCGCTGGGTCGCGGCCATGACGGCCGCGTCGGCGGTGGGGACGTCGGCGGCGAACTGCCGGTGGAACTTGGTCCGTTCGATGACGAGTTCGGTGCCGGTGCCACCGCCGGGCAGCGGGTACGACTGCGGGTTCACGGTGTCGCCGAGGGTGGAGCCGGGGAACCTGGCGGCGAGCTCGGCCGCGCTCTCGCCCTTGTCCGGGGTGAACGCGGCGATGTAGACGAGTGCCCGCACACGGCTGTCGCCCACCGCGGCGCCGCTGATGACGGCGCCGCCGTAGGAGTGGCCGACCAGGACGACGGGTCCGTCGACGACGGCCAGCACGCTGCGCAGGTAGGCGGTGTCCTCGGCGAGCCCGCGCAGCGGGTTGGCGGGGGCCAGGACGGGGTAGCCGGCGTGCTGCAGCCGCCGGATCGTGCCGCTCCAGCTGGAGGCGTCCGCGAACGCTCCGTGGACCAGGACGATCGTGGGCTTGGGGTCGTGCCGGTCGGCGCCGGCGGCGGCCGGGCGGCTCGCGGGTCCGGCGCCGACCAGGGCGGCCAGCGTCGCGGGCAGGGCGAGGCCCAGGGTGAGGGTGCGCCTCGTGGGATGCATGGGTGGGTGATTCCTTGTCGGGTGGTGAGACTTCGGGTGTGCTCGGTCGGGCGGGAGGGCGTGCGGGAGTGCGCGCCGGTCGGGCCGAGCGGGTGCGGCGGTCGGCGGGGTCTCGCCTCAGAGGCCGTACGCCTCCAGGAGCCGGAGCCAGACCTCGCTCACCGTCGGGAAGGCGGGCACGGCGTGCCACAGGCGCTCCAGGGGGACCTCGCCCACGACGGCCACGGTGGCCGTGTGGATGAGCTCGGTGGCCATCGGGCCGGTGAGCGTGCAGCCGACGACGACCCCTCGGGTCCCGTCGACGACGAGCTTGGCGAGGCCGCGGTAGTCGTCCGCGTGGAGCGCGGCACCGGCGACGTCGTCGATGCGGTACTCCACCGTGCGTACCGCGAGACCGGCTTCGCGTGCCGCGCGTTCCGTGAGGCCGACGCTCGCGACCTCGGGACGGGTGAAGACGGCCTGCGGGACGGCGAAACGGTCGGCTTCCGCGCTCCACGGCTGCAGGCCGCCGGTGACGGCCGGGCGCCCGGCGGCGCGCTCGGCGATCGCCGCCGCGCAGGCACGGGCCTGGTACTTGGCCATGTGGGTCAGCGGCGCACGGCGGTTGACGTCGCCGACGGCGTAGAGCCAGTCGCCCTCGACCGCGGTGACCCGGCAGGTGTCGTCGACCGGGAGCCAGTCGCCGGCCGGCAGTCCCACGGAGTCCAGGCCGAGGTCCGCGGTCCGCGGGCGTCGTCCGACGGCGGCGAGGACCTCGTCGCAGACGAGGGCGGTGCCGTCGTCGGTGTCCACGGTCACCGTGCGGGTGTCGTCGTCACGGGCGACCCGGACGGCCGACACCCCGAAGCGGATGGTGACGCCCAGGTCGCCCAGACCCCGGGTGACTTCTTCGCCGGCACACGGCTCCCAGCCGGTCAGCAGGGCCTGATCGCGGACCAGCAGGGTGACAGAGGAGCCGAGCGAGCGCCACGTGGTGGCCATCTCGCAGGCCACCACTCCCCCGCCGATGACGACGAGCCGCTCGGGCACCGCATCGGCCGTGGTGGCCTGCCGGTTGGTCCACACACCGATCCGGTCGAGCCCCTCGACCGGCGGAAGGGCGGGCTCCGTGCCGGTGCAGACCACGACCGCGCGCCGGGCCCGCAGGGTGCGGACCGTGCCGTCGGCCCCCGTCACCTCCACCCGGCGCTCACCGGCGAGCCGCCCGTGCCCCCGTACGAGCGCGATGCCCGCGCCGTCGAGCCAGTCGGCCTGGCCGGTGTCGTCGCCGCGCCCGGTTAAGCGGTCGCGGCGGGCCAGGACGTGCGCCGGGTCGAGTGCCGCCGTGACCGCCTGCCCGGCCCCGTCGACCGATCGGGCCTCCGCCAGGGCGGCGCCGGGTCGCAGCAGGGCCCTGCTCGGCACGCAGGCACGGTAGGAGCACTCGCCGCCGACGGCCTCCGCCTCGACGACGACGACGGTCAGACCGGACCGCACGAGCCGGTCGGCGACGACCTCGCCGCCCGGTCCGCCGCCGACCACGACGACGTCGTACGCGTCCATCAGCCGCGCACCAGCGGGGTGTCCACGAGGTGCTCGGCCAGGAACCACACCTGTGCCTCGCCGGTGCGGATGACCTCGGAGACGAGCAGGTCGGTGCTGCCCTCGTCGCCCTCCGCCGAGATCCGGGCGGCGGCGTCCCGCGCGTCGATCAGGATCCGCTCGTGCGCGTCGAGGAGCCGCGACAGCATGACGGGAACCGGCTCGACGCCGTCCGGCGGCCGGGGGATCGCGGTCAGCTCCGCGACGTGGCGCGGGTCTCCGACGGCGACGCCGCCGAGGCTCTGGACCCGCTCGGCCAGCGCGTCGACGATGGCCAGCTGGGCCTCGGCGTGCTTGTCCAGCATGAGGTGGAGCGAGTAGAAGGTCGCCCCGCGCATGAGCCAGTGGTGCTTCTTGTAGAGGGAGTGGAGGATCTGCGTGTCGGCGAGGACGCGGTTCAGCCGCTGGCAGGCGTACATGCGGGTGTCGTGGCCGAGGCCGATCGGCAGCTGCTTGAGCGTGCCGAACGCCTGGGTCTCGGCGCCCTTCTGGTGCAGCAGCGGCTGACCGCCGCCGTGCGGGGTCGTGAGGGTGTCCATCGAGTGCTCCTGATGGGGAAGGGGTGGGAAGGGCCCGGCCGTCCGGTCGGGGGTGCGCGAGCGGCCGGACCCGGTCTGCGCGGCTCGCGCTCGGCGCTCAGCGCTCGGCGATGGCCGGGGCGGCGGACCGGTGCAGGACGAGCCGGGTGAGGAGTCCGCTGCCGAGACCGGCCGCGAGCGCGAGGGCCGCCCACCACAGGGGGTAGGGCGTGAGGCCGAGGGCCGCGTCGAGGGACCAGGCGCCGGGTCCGGTGGCGGCGAGGGCGGCGGCGGTGCCGATGAGGACGAGCGGGTACTCGTATCCGTCGTTCTGCACCCAGAGGCCGTGGCGCCATTTCACGGTGAGCGCCACCGTCATGACGCCGATGGTGCCGGTGGCGGCGAGCGGGGTCAGGAGGCCGGCGGCGAGCAGCAGGCCCGATCCGATCTGGCCGCCGCCCGCCGCCAGTGCGGTGAGGGCCCCGCCGCGGAAACCGTCGGCACGGAACTCCTCGGTGCCGCCCGCGAGTCCCCTGCCGCCCAGGTGTGAGCTGACCTTCTGCACCCCGTGGCCGGCGACGAGCAGACCCACCAGCAGACGCAGGACCAGAATGCCGGTGTCCAAGGAGATCAGCCGGCCGCGTGCGCGCCGATGACGCTCTGCGCGTACACGACACCCAGGCCGTACGCGCCCGCGTGGGCCTTGACGATCTCCATGACCGCGCCGTACGTCTCCTGGCGCGCCCAGTCGCGCTGCAGCTCCAGGAGGACCTGGACCCAGGTCACCGGGACGGCGCCGGCGGCGATCATCCGCTGCAGGGCGTGCTCGTGGGCGGCCGGGCTGACGCCGCCGGAGGCGTCGGTCACGACGTACACCTCGTAACCCTGCTCCAGCGCCGAGAGCGCGGGCAGCACCAGGCAGACCTCGGTCCACAGACCCGACAGGATGATCTTCTTGCGCCCGGTCGCCTTGACCGCCGCCACGAGCGCCTCGTCCTCCCAGGCGTTCATGGTGGTGCGGTCGATGACCTCGTGCTTGGGGAACACCTCGGCGAGCTGCGGCAGCAGGGGCCCGGAGAAGGACTCGGCGGCGACCGTGGTCAGGACGGCCGGCACGTCGAACGCCTTGGCCGCCTTGCCGAGGCCCACGGTGCTGTTGATGATCGCGGCACGGTCGCCGCTGCCGGTGCCGAAGAACATCTGCGGCTGGTGGTCCACGAAGAGCATGACCGAGTTGTCGGGCGTGAGCAGGTCCTTGCTCGGGGCGGCCTGCACCTTGGCGATGTCGAACATGAGGGGTCCTTTCGGAGCTGTCGGTGACGTGCCCGCCGCCTCCGCGGCCCGGCACTTCTTCAAGCTACGAGCGACCCGACCGGCCCAGTTGACCTCCTGCGCCCAGGGGTTGGCACGACAGCGCACAACCGCCCCGAGGCGATCGCACAGAGCCCCCGCAACCCCCAACCGCGCACACCGGGCTCCGGCGATCAGAGGCCCGACACACCGGCGCCACCCATGTGCGAGCTCGTCGGCCCTGGAAAGCGCCGTCCGACCGGTCCGAGGTGCGTGGGGCGTGCGGGTCCTCCACCCTGGAGGGAGCCTGCCCCTTGCGCCGGGCGGGGTGGCCCCGACGAGGAGTGGCATGGCCGGACAGTTCGAGGCGAGGGTCGAGGTGGACCGACACATCGACAAGGTTTTCGGATATCTCGCCGACGGGCGGAACGATCCGCGGTTCAGCCCGCGGGTGCTCCGGATCGACCGGTTCCCCGAGTCGCCGACGGCCGTCGGGACGGTGTTCCGCAGCACGGTGAAGGACGCGGGGATGAAGACCTCGCGGGAGTTCCGCGTCACCGCCTTCGACCCGCCGCGGTCGATGCGCTGGACCGAGGTGTCGAAGAACCTCGTGACGGCGAGTGAGGGCGGCTACGACCTGGAACCGCTGCCGGACGGCGGGACGCGGGTCCGCATCCACAACGTGCTGGAGGGCCACGGCCTCGGCAAGCTCCTCGTCGGCCTGGCCCTGGCCGCGGCGCGCAAGGACGCGCCGGCCTTCGGCAAGCGCATCAAGGCAGCCGTAGAGGCAGACGTGTCCTAGATCGGCGAGGTGGCGGGGCCTGTCCGACCGGGGGCCGCCCTGAGTCGCCCAGGGCGCTCGGCAGTTCCTGACGGAAGAAGCGGCACGGCGGAAGCGTCGTGGTCCGACGGTACGCGCGAGTGCCCACCGCACTCGAGCTCATGCTCTTCGTCCGGCAGCGTGAAATACGTTTCGCCGGTCGCGCCGGCGCTGTCAGGATGGGCGTCGTTTTCCGTGACCCTCATCGATGGCCCGCAGACGCTGACGGAGGCTCCATGAACGGTTCAGGTGACGTCCAGGAGGTTCGCGAGGGCCTGCTGAGCGAGCCGGAGGCCCGGACGCGCATCGACTCGGGCTCCCTCGTCGCCCTGCGGACGTCCGGTAGCCCGGTCCTGGTGGGGCCGGGTTCGCTGGTCAAGGTGAACACCAGCATCGGATGCAACAGAGCGGCCGATCTGGCGACCGAGGTCGAGAAGATCGCGGAGACAGGCAGGCTCGGCTACCGGCCCGACCTGATGATGGACCTCAGCACGGTCGACCTGCCCACCCCGCTCTACCGGACCGCGGGCGAGCAGCTCGGTCTGCCCGTCGGAACGCTGCCGCACCACCTCTGCTTCAAGCCGCGGCGCGGAATGGACGTCCCCCGCCTGCTCGACTCGACGATCGGGACGGCCGATCTACGGATTCACCACCAGCCACCGGCCGAGGCGAGCTGGAACGGGCGTGTGACACCGCTCCGCGAGCTCTGTCCCAAGGGCTCGCACGGGACATGGTCCGGCTCAGGCTCCAGGGAGGATGCGGCGCGTCTCGTAGGCCCACATCGCGATCTCGACCCGGTTGCGGGCGCCGAGTTTGGCCATCAGGCTCGCCAGATGCGTCTTCACCGTGCTCAGGCTGATGTGCAGCGCGTCGGCGATCTCGGTGTTGGTCAGCCCGCGGGCGACGGCGAGGAGCACCTGCTCCTCGCGGGCGGTGACGGGGGAGACCGGCTGGGCCGCGGGCCGGCCGGCGGGCAGGTCCGCGAATGTCTGGAGCAGCCGGACGGTGACGCTGGGCGCGATGAGCGCCTCACCGTCGGACGCCGACCGTACGGCCTGGGCCAGAAGGTCCGGTCCCGTGTCCTTGAGGAGGAATCCGCGGGCGCCGGCACGCAGTGAGCCGTAGACGTACTCGTCGAGGTCGAACGTGGTGATGACGACCACGGCCGGCGGGTCGGCGACGCCCGAGCCGGCGATCAGCCGGGTGGCCTCGAGCCCGTCGAGTACGGGCATGCGGATGTCGAACAGGCAGACGTCGGGGCGCAGTTCGCGGGCCAGCCGTACCGCTTCGTGTCCGTCGGCGGCCTCGCCGACCACCTCGATTCCGGGCTGGGCGTTCAGCATGATCCGCAACCCGGTGCGGATGATCGCCTGGTCGTCAGCGACGAGGACGCGAATGGCCACGGCTCTCGCTCCTCGCTCTCGGCAGCTCGGCTTCGACGTGCCAGCCCTGGTCGGCGCCCGGGCCGGCTCGTAGGGCGCCGCCGAGCAGGGCCGCGCGCTCGCGCAGTCCGGCAAGTCCGTATCCGTCGCGACCTCGGCCGGTGCGTTGGCCGTTGTCGCGCACACTCACCCGTACCGCGTGCCGTTCCGCGGCGACCCGGACCACGACCTCGGTCGCACTGACCGCATGGCGCCTCGCGTTGGTCACCGACTCCTGCACGATGCGGAAGACGGCCGCGTCCAAGGCCGGGGGCAGCGAGTCCAGCTCGCCGTCGAGGTCCAGGTCGACCTTGAGGTGGCCACCCGGCGTGCGCACCAGGCGCTCCAGATCCGCGACCCCGGCAGGCGGCGCCAGCTCGGCGCCGACCCCGCGGTCGCGCAGCGCGGCCACCATGGCTCGCATTTCCTCCAGCGTGCGCGCCCCTTCCTCCTCGACCCCCTCCAGCGCCTCGACGGCGGCGGACGGGTCGGCGCCGGCGAGCACTCGGCCCGCCTGGGCGTGGATCACCATGGCCGATACGTGGTGGGCCACCGTGTCGTGCAGTTCCCGGGCGAGCTGCTCACGCTCGCGGGAGCGCACCTGCTCCAACTGGCGCTCGCGAGCGGTTCCCCAGAACCGCACGGCGGCCCCGATCAAGCCGGGCAGCAACAGGAAGACGAAGCCCCCGACCCGCTCGGCGGCCGGGGTTCCGTACGCGACGACGCACACCGCGAAGGCCGCCAGGATCACCGCGCCGCCCAGCACGATCTCCCGTCCCGACCCCCACCGGGGCAGCGCGTACACCAGCACGAGCACGACCGCGCCGATGTCCAGGCCGACGGGCTCGCGCGGTGCGGCGAGCAGCGAGGCCACCTGAAGCAGGATCACCGAGCCGAACGCCAGCGTGACCATCGCCAGCGGGCGGGTCCGGCGCCACAGGGGCAGCAGGCACAGCCATACGGCGAACACCACCGCCGCCGGCCGCCACACGACGTCCTCGCGCAGGGTGGCCTCCAGCGCCACACCGGCAAGGCCCGCGGCGAGCAGCGCCCAGTCGCGCCGCACCCGGGCGGGGGCGTCGGGCGGCCGGGGTTCGGTCCACAGGGTTCGCAGGTCGTCTCGGAGCACGGTTCTCAGCGTAGGGACCGCGCCGTGCCGCGCATCGGCCGAAAGGATGGGGCTTCACTCCGACTTGGGGCCGACGGATCCGTGGCCCGCGAGCCGATGCCGCAGGGCGCCGTGGCGACGAGCCTCGGTATCGGCGGCCGCACGAGGACGGCCGACGAGGTGGTTGGAGGACCCGATGCTCTCGAAAGCCCTGTTGCGCCTGGGCGCAAGCGCCGCCCGCCACCCCTGGCGGGTGATCGCTGCATGGCTGGTCGCCGCCACGCTGGCCGTCCTCGCCGCCGTCGCCTTCGGCGGGCGGAACGCGGATTCGATGACCGCTCCGGGACTGGACTCCCAGCGGGCCGCGGAACTGATCGAGCGGGCCGGCACCGGCCAGGAGGGGATGACCGCCCAAGTGGTCGTCACCCCCCTCGACGGCGCTGCGACGTTCTTCGGCCACGACAGCGCGCGCACCGCTCTCACACGTCTGCAGACCGAGGTGGGGCGACTGCCGCACGTGCTCGGCACGAGCGACCCGGCGGGGGCGCTCGACGCGGCCGGGGACGCCGCCGTGCGCGGCGGCCTCGTCTCGGCCGACGGGCGGATCGCGGTCGTCCGGGTGCAGTACCCCGACCAGAGCCGGCTGTCGGCCGAAGACCTCCATGCCCTCGTCGATCTCGGCGACCGGCTGCGTGCCGAACTGCCCCTGCGCATCGAGATGGGCGGGCACCTCTTCTACGCCTTCTCCGACCCCGACAACGGCACGAGCGAGTTGATCGGCCTCCTCGCCGCGGCCGCGATCCTGTTCCTGGCGTTCGGTTCGCTCGTCGCCGCCGCGCTGCCGATCGGCATGGCGGTCTTCGGACTGACCGTCGGGGTCGCCACGATGACGGTACTGGCGGGGGTCATGGAGGTCCCCACCTTCGCACCGATCCTGGGCAGCATGGTCGGGCTCGGAGTGGGCATCGACTACGCGCTGTTCGTGCTCGCCAGGCACCGGGAGTACCTCGCGCGCGGGCTCGGTCCGCACGAGGCGGCCGGACGAGCGGTGGCCACGGCGGGGCGGCCGGTGGTCTTCGCCGGCGGCACCGTCGTCGTGTCGATCCTCGGCCTGGCGGTCGCGAACGTGCCGTTCATGACGGTGGGCGGGGTTGCCGTCTCGATCGTCGTCCTGACCATGGTGCTCGCGTCGGTGACGCTGCTGCCGGCCTTCCTCGGCGCGGCGGGCCCTCGTCTGGGCCGGGCCGGGCGGCTCGGCCGGGCTCTTCGGGCCGGGCGGCTCGGCCGGGCTCTTCGGACCGGGCGACTCGGCCGGCGGCGGGGCGCGGCGCCGGGCACCGTCCCCGCCGCCGGGTGGCGTCGCCGGATCGGGCACGTCAGCCGGCACCCGGTGCCGTACGCGGTCGGCGCGGCGGGGCTGCTGCTGACGGCGACGCTGCCCCTGCTCGGCCTGCGCGTCGGCCTGCCCGACGACGGCTCACTGCCTCGGAGCCGTACCGAGCGCCGCGCGTACGACCTCGTCGCCGAGGGGTTCGGCCCGGGCACCAACGGTCCCCTCGTCATCGCCGCGGACCCCGCCGGCGATCCGGGAGTGCTGGACCGTCTCGTCGCGACGGTCGCGGCGGATCCGGGGATCGCGTCCCTCGCGCCCACGCACGTCGATCGGGCCACCGGCATCGCGATCCTCGTGGTGTTCCCGACCACCAGCCCTCAGGACAAGGCCACGGCCGACACCATCGCCCGGCTGCGCACCGACGTGCTGCCCACGGCGGTCGGGCACGGCCCGGCCAGGGCCCATGTCGGCGGCGCCGCCGCGAGCCTGTCCGATGTGGGCCGGCGCACCAGCCAACGCCTGCCGGCGTTCGTCGCCGCCGTGCTGGCGATGTCGTTCCTGCTGCTGATGCTGGTCTTCCGTTCGGTCGTCGTACCGCTCAAGGCGGTACTGCTGAATCTGCTGAGCATCGGCGCGGCCTACGGGGTCATGGTCGCGGTCTTCCAGTGGGGCTGGGGAGGCGCCCTCATCGGGCTGGAAGCGACGGTTCCGATCGTGTCGTTCATCCCGATGTTCCTCTTCGCCATCCTGTTCGGCCTGTCGATGGACTACGAGGTGTTCCTCCTCTCCCGCGTACGCGAGGAGTACCTGCGCACCGGCGACAACGGCACGGCGATCGTCGAGGGCGTCTCGGGCACCGCCCGGATCATCACCTCGGCCGCCCTCATCATGGTGGCGGTCTTCCTGTCCTTCGCCGTCGCCGATGACCCCTCCACCAAAATGTTCGGGCTGGGCCTGGCCACCGCGATCTTCATCGACGCCACGGTCGTACGCATGGTGCTGGTACCGGCGACCATGACACTCCTCGGCCGGACCAACTGGTGGCTGCCGAAGTGGCTGGACCGGATGCTTCCCCGCGGCCCGGTCGGCACCGACGCGGAATCCACGGGTGAGGACCCGCGTCCACGGCCGGCCGACCGCTGACTCGGCTCCGAGCGCAGGTCAGCGCACCCTCCCTCGCGCCTTCAGCTGCGTCGCCGGGACCTCGGGCGCGTCCAGGCGGTCGCCGTCGTAGCCCTTGACCTCGCCGAAGCGGTCGCCCGTCATCCAGTCCTCGCGCGCCTGGCGGATCTCCTCGTCCGTGCGGCCCACGAAGTTCCACCACATGACGATCTCCTCCTCGAAGGGTTCCCCGCCGAGGAGCATCAGGCCCGCGTCGGAGTCGGCGCGGAGGGGGAGTTCCGTGCGGCCGCAGCCGAGGTAGAGCATGGAGCCGGGCAGGACGGGGACGCCGTCGACGTGGGCCTCGCCGGACATGCCGAGGACCGCGTACTCGAAGTCGGGCTCCAGGGGCAGGCTCGTCTCGGCGCCCGCCGTGAGGGCGAGGTCCGCGCCGATGATCGGGGTGTACGTGGTGCCCGGCGAGGCGGCGCCGTCGAGGGCGCCGAGGATCACCGTGGCGGTGAGGCCGGGCGCGGTGAGCCGGGGCAGGTCGGCGTGGTGCTGGAAGTGCGGCTCCACATGCCGGTGGGCGTCGGGGAGGGCGACCCAGAGCTGCGCGCCGTGCAGGAAGCGGGCGTGCGGGCGGGGGCTCTCCTCGGAGTGGGAGATCGCCCGGCCCGAGGTCATGAGGCCCAGTTCGCGCGGGCCGACGGTCTGCAGGCTGCCGGTGGAGTCGCGGTGGAGCACCTCGCCCTCGTGGAGCCAGCTGACGGTCTGCAGGCCCATGTGCGGGTGCGGCGGGACCTGCATGCCGGGCTCGTCGGCGATGTCGTCGGGACCGTAGTGGTCGACGAAGGCCCAGGCGCCGACCATGCGCCGGCCGAGGTTCGGGAGCAGCCTGCGGACCTCGGTCGACTCGCCGAGCTGGACGCGGCGGGGGCTGAGCAGCTCCCGTACCGGTTCGGCGACGACGAAGCCGCGGCCGCCGCACACGGTCAGCGAGGCCTGACGATCAAGATTGCTCATGACGCTCAACCCATCCTTGGTGGAATGTTCAACTAACCGACGGTGTTGACGTGGTCGACCACCCCCCAGGGTGGCAGATCGGAAGCTCTGGAAAGGGAGCGCAAGTGAGCGACACGTACTACGAGTTCGGTACGGCCGGGGAACGCTGGGAGCGGGCGCAGCTGTTCTTCGACGCGAAGGAGTACGGAACCGCCGTCCGCATCCTGCGCGGCCTCGTCGCCGAGCACCCGGAGCAGACGGCCCAGCGGCTCCTCCTCGCCCGGGCCTACTACCACTCCGCGCAGCTCTCCCGCGCCGAGACCGAGCTGCGCGCCGTCCTGGAGCGCGACCCGGTCGAGCACTACGCCCGGCTGATGCTCGGGCGCACCCTGGAGCGCCAGGGCCGGCCGGACGAGGCCGCGCCGCACCTGCGGATGGCCGCCGCCATGACGGGCGACACCCCGTCCTGACGCGCGGCCGATACCCCCGCACGGTATATTCGCCACCAGGAGGACCTGGCTGTGCGTACACACCGAGCGGAACGCGGTGAGCGAGCGGGAGGTGCCGTCGGGCACCTCCTGCTCGTCGTCGTGCTCGCCCTCGGGGTGTTCCTGATGCACGCCGTCGGCCACCCCGAGGGCTCCGGCGGCGGCGCGGACACCGCGTCCGTCTCGCACCACGGTCCCTCCGCGCACGGCGTCGCGTCGCACGACGGCGCGCCGCACGACGGCGGGAACTCCGACGCCCGGCACGAACCGGGCACGGGGATGGACATGACCACCCTCTGCGTGGCCGTCCTCGGCGCGTGGCTGCTCGCGGGACTCGTCCGGGCCGCGCTCGGCCGCCGCCCCGACTGGCTCGCCCTCCCCCTCGCGCGGCTCGTCCGCACGGCCGGACCGCACGCCCCTCCCCCACGGCCCCCGGACCTCGCGCAGCTGTCCGTCCTGCGGATCTAGACCGGACCCGACGCGCCGGGTCGCTTCACGCTGCCCCGCGCGCCCCCGGTCCTTCCTTTCCGCTCGTACGCGCACGCAGCCCGTACGTACGCACAGCAACACGAGGTATCCCCATGCACGCCTTCACGCACCGCACCACCCTCAAGCTCGCCCTGGTCGGGGCGCTCGCCGGAGCCGGACTGCTCCTGACCGCCTGCGGCACCGACGACGGCACGAGCGGGACGCACCACGGCGGTACGTCCGCCACGACCTCCGCCACGCCTTCCGCCGGCGCCTCCGCTTCCGCCGCCGGCGCGGACTCCGCTCCGGGGGCCTTCAACGACGCGGACGTCATGTTCGCGCAGATGATGATCCCCCACCACGAGCAGGCCCTGGAGATGGCGGAGCTCGCCGACGGCCGGGCCGAGGACGCCGAGGTCAAGAAGCTGGTCGCCGCGATCGAGCAGGCCCAGGACCCGGAGATCCGGAAGATGAGGGCCTGGCTGAAGGGCTGGGGCGAGCCGGAGTCCGCCGGACACGGCTCCGGACACGGCTCCGGCCACGGCTCCGGACACGGCATGGCCGGGATGATGTCCGAGCAGGACATGAAGGACCTGGCCGCGACGAAGGGCAAGGCCTTCGACCGGAAGTTCGCGGAGCTGATGATCGCCCACCACGAAGGCGCCGTCGCCATGGCGAAGGACGAGCAGAAGAACGGCGCCAACGCCACGGCCAGGAAGCTCGCCGACGACGTCGTCCGGACCCAGTCCGCCGAGGTCGAGCAGCTGCGGAAGATCCTCGACCGGCTCTGAGCCCGCGCGGCTCCGGGCGGCCCGTCCCTCCTCGGACGGGCCGCCCCGCCGTCTGCCCCGCACCGGCCGGAGCCCGGGCACGTCTCGTACGGGGTCTCAGCGAGTACGGGGCACGGCCCGGTCCCGGGGCGGTCCGCCCGCTCGGCGGGCGGGACCCGTCACGCTCCCGGCCGCCGGTCCACGACCACCTCGCCGCCCACCACGACCGTCTCCGCCACCGTGCCCGGGATCTCCTCGGGGGCGATGCGGAGGATGTCGCGGGAGAGGACGACGAAGTCGGCGAGTTTGCCCACCGTCAGCGAGCCGCGCTCGTGCTCCAGGAAGTTGGCGTAGGCCGAACCCATCGTGTAGCCCTCGACGGCGGTGGCGACGTCGATCGTCTCGCCGGCCGTCCAGGCCTCGCCGCCGCCGGGCGGGCGGCGGGTGACGGCGGCGTGGATGCCGACCATGGGGTCCATCTCGGCGACGTTCCAGTCGCTGGAGAGGGCGAGGACGGCGCCGGCCGCGTGCAGGCTGCGCAGAGGCCAGGCCTTGTGCCAGCGCTCGGGACCGACGTTCTCCGCCCAGTCCTGGCCGGGTCCGGCGATGTCGGGGGCGGCGTGCCGGGGCTGCATGCAGGCGACGACGCCGAGCTCGGCGAAGCGGGGGGTGTCGGCCGGGTCGAGGCATTCGACGTGGACCACCTGGTGGCGGGCGTCGCGCGGCCCGTTGACGGCGCGGGCCCGCTCGACGGCGTCGAGGACGGTGCGGATGCCCCGGTCGCCGGTGGCGTGGACGAAGCACTGGAAGCCGCGCGCGTCGAGCCGGGTGAGCAGCTCGGCGAACTCCTCGGGCGGGTAGAAGGTGTCGCCGCGGTGGTGGGAGCAGCCGGCGTACGGCTCCAGGAGGGCGGCGGTGCGGGGTTCGACGACGTCGTCGATGTACAGCTTGAGCGGGCCGACCCGCAGCCGGTCGTCGGCGTACTCGTCGGCCGCCGTCTCGAAGTCGTCCAGGTCCGCTTCGGTGGTGCCGCGCGGGTGGAAGAGCGCGGCGACGATCCGGGAGCGGAGCCGGCCCTCGGCGCGGGCCCGCTCGAAGAGGGCGAGGTCGTCGAGGGAGTTCTGCGGTTCGACGACGGTGGTGATGCCGTAGCCGATGGCGTCGTCCAGGCTCTTGGCGAGCCGGCCGTACTGCCGGTCGGGCGAGGCCCAGGGGAGGCCGAGCTCGCGCAGGGCGCGGTGGCCCTCGCGGGAGAGGCCCTTGACGGCGAAGTCCTTGACGAATCCGGTGGGCTCGCCGGTGGCGGGGTCGGTGACGGCCCGCCCGAAGGGCAGCTCGGTGTGGTCGCGGTCGACGCCGAGGCGGCGGAGGGCGGCGGTGTTGAGCCAGGCGGTGTGGACGTCGTAGCTGAGGACGAGGGCGGGGGTGTCCCCGGTGGCCGGGTCGAGGTCGGCCGCGGTGGGCATCCGTCCGCCGGGGATCGCGGAGTAGTCGAAGGCCTCGGCCTCGATCCACCCGGCGTCCGGGTGGGCCGCGTGCCAGGCGCGGATGCGCCGGTGGATCGCGTCGAGGGTGCGGGCTCCGGCGAGCTGGACGCAGGCGTCGTCGGAGCCGAGGCGGACGTGGTTGTGGGCGTCGACGAAGCCGGGCAGGACGAGTCGGCCGCCGGCGTCGAGGATCCGGGTGCCGGGTCCCGTCCAGTCGGCCGCTTCGGCGGCGGAGCCGATCCAGACGATGCGTCCGGCGCGGACGGCGAGTGCCTGGGCTTCGGGGAGCGCCGGGTCGACGGTGTGGATGCGGGCCCCGGTGAGGACGAGGTCGGCGGGGGCGGTGCGGTTCATGGGGTGGGGCTCCGTGTCGTGCGGGGAGGGACGGTTACTGGACGGGGGCGACGGTGCGGCGGGCGAGGAGCACGTACACCAGGGCGGAGACGACGGAGCCGAGGAGCGTGAGGTCCGCGCCGCCGAGCGGGGCGACGAGGGGGCCGGTCCACAGCTCGGAGTCGCAGGTGAGGGCGGAGAAGACGAGGCCGGCGAGGAGGGCGGTCAGGCCGGCCGGGTGCCAGCCGGAGCGGTACCAGTAGGCGCCGTCGGTGTCCGCGTGCAGGCCGGCGGAGTCGTAGGTGCAGCGGCGGAGCACCATGTCGGCGAGGAAGACCCCGCCCCAGGGGGCGAAGACGATGATCAGGAGGGAGAGGAAGGAGAGGAGGGAGGTGGTGAAGTCGGTGAGGAAGAGGGCGCCGAGGGAGCCGGCGGCGGTGACGGCCGCGCTGATGACGATGGCGCGGGCCCGGCTCCAGGGGATGCCGAGGACCTGGAGGTTCAGGCTCGACGAGTAGAGCGTGATGATCGAGTTGGTGACGGAGCCGCCGAGGACGAGGGCGAGGAAGAGGGGCTGGAACCAGCCGGGGAGGAGGCTCTCGGTGCCCGCGACGGCGTCGGTCATGTCGGCCTGGGTCGCGGCGGCGACCCCGGCGACGCCGAGGGCGACGGAGGAGACGAAGCCGCCGAGGGCGCCGCTCCAGGTGACGGCCTTGAGGCTGGTGGTGCGGGGCAGGTAGCGGGTGTAGTCGGCGGGCATGGGGAGGTACGAGAAGGGGCCGGCGAGCATGACGACGAAGGCGAGGCTCCAGCCGGAGGCGCCGGGCGCGGCGGCGGGGGCGGAGGTGTCGGCGCCGGGCAGGACGAGGACGAGCAGGGCGGCGAAGCCGGCGGCGAGGACGTACGCCATCCAGCGCTCGGCGAACTGGACGGTGGCGTGGCCCCAGAGGGCGACGGCGAAGGTCAGCGCGAGGGTGACGGCGAGCGCGAGGGCGCGGGCGGCGTGTCCGCCGTGCCAGCCGAGGTCGGCGAAGAAGGCTTCGAGGGCGAGGGTGCCGACCACGGTGTTGACGATGGTGTAGCCGATGCTGACGATCCAGTTCAGCAGGCCGGCGGGCCAGTTGCCGCGGCGGCCGAAGGCCGCGCGGGAGATGACGAGGGTGGCGGTGCCGGTGCGCACGCCGCTGAGTCCGGCCGCGCCGATGGCGAGGAAGGAGAGCCCGCCGATCACGACGACGGCGGTGGCCTGCCAGAAGGAGAGCCCGAAGGCGACGGCGAGGGCGCCGTTGATGACGTAGGTGAAGGTGAGGTTCGAGCCGAACCAGAGCCAGAAGACGTCCTTGGCCCCGCCGTGCCGTTCGGCGTCGGGGATGGGGTCGATGCCGTGCTCCTCGACCTGGAAGACCTCGTCGGTCGCTGTCGGGCCCGTGGTCACGGGCGTCGTCTCGCGTTCGAGCACATCGCACTCCTGTCGTGGAAGCATTCTTGAATGCCGTTCTAAGTCTTAGAACGGCATTCAAGATGGGCGAGGGGTCCGGGGCGCGTCAAGACCTCCGGAGGTTGCGGTTAAGGTCGGTCCCGGACACGGGACTCGGTGGAACGGCAGGACGGGACGGCGGCGGTGGCAGGCGCGGCACGACGGCGGGACGGGAACGTCACCCAGGAACGGATGCTGGAGGAGGCCATGGCGGCGATCGCCGAGGACGGCCTCGCCTCCCTCACCATGTCGGCGCTCGCCGAGCGGCTCGGCACCAGCGGCGGCCACATCCTGTACTACTTCGGCAGCAAGGACCTGCTGCTGCTCGCCGCCCTCCGGTGGAGCGAGGCCGCGCTCGCCGAGGAGCGGCGCGCGCTCCTCGCCCGGCGGATCACGGCCGAGCGCAAGCTCGACCTCTTCCTGCGGCTCTACCTCCCGCGCGGCCCGCGCGATCCGCGCTGGACCCTGTGGATCGAGCTCTGGGCCCGCACCCCCGGCAACACGGCGCTCCGCGAGGCACAGGCCGAACTGGACACGGGCTGGCAGGAGGACCTGGAGACCCTGCTCGCGGCGGGCGCGGCGCGCCGGCGTTTCGCCCCGCTGGACGCCGCCGCCCGGGCCTCCGAACTCCTGGCCCTCCTCGACGGGTTGAGCACCCGGGTGGTCCTCGGCCAGGAGCCGGGCCGGGATCCCCGGCCCGCCCTGGAGGCCGCGCGCTCGGCGGCGCGCGCCCTGGTCCCCCCGTATCCCCGGGCGGACGAGGGCAAGTGACGGCTCATCAGCCCCGGTAGGCCTCCAGGAGGCGCAGCCACGCCTCGCTCAGGGTCGGATACGCGGGGACGGCGTGCCACAGGCGGGCGATCGGCACCTCACCCGTGACGGCGACGGTCGCCGAGTGGAGGAGCTCCCCGATGCCGGGTCCCACGAAGGCGGCGCCGAGGACCACCTCCCGGTCCAGGTCGACGACCATCCGGGCGTGCCCCCGGTACCCCTGGGCGTAGAGCCCGGCCCCGGCGACCTGCCGCATGTCGAGGTCCACGGCCCGGACCCGGTGCCCGGCGCGCTCCGCGTCGGCGAGGGTGAGTCCGACGGAGGCCGCCTCGGGATCGCTGAACACGACCTGCGGCACCGCGGCGTGGTCGGCGGTGGCCGCGTGCGCGCCCCACCGCCCGGTGTCCAGGGAGGCGTCGCCCCGCGCGCGGGCGGCGATCGCGGCACCCGCGATGCGGGCCTGGTACTTGCCCTGATGGGTCATGAGCGCACGGTGGTTGACGTCCCCGACGGCGTAGAGCCAGTCGCTCCCGGTGACCCGGAGGGTGTCGTCGACGTCGAGCCAGGAGCCCGGTGTCAGGCCGACCGTCTCCAGGCCGATGTCCTCGGTGCGCGGTTTCCGGCCCGTCGCGAAGAGCACCTCGTCGCCCTCCACGTGGTCGCCGCCCTCCAGGACCACGGTGACCGGTCCGCCGCCCCCGTCGCGGACCACCGCGGTCACCACCGCGCCGGTGCGGATGTCCGCGCCGCGCGTGCCGAGCGCGGCGGCCACGTGCTCGCCGAGGAACGGCTCCATGCGCGGCAGCAGCCCCCCGCCCCGTACGAGCAGCGTCACCTTCGACCCGAGGGCCTGCCAGGCGGTGGCCATCTCCACTCCCACCACTCCCCCGCCGACCACGACGAGCCGCTCGGGCACCCGGTCGGAGCTGGTCGCCTCCCGGCTGGTCCAGGGGTGCGCCCCGGGCAGTCCCGGCAGTTCCGGCAGGAGGGGGCGGGTGCCGGTGCAGACGGCGACCGCGTGCCGGGCGGCGAGCACGTGCCGCTCGCCCTCGGGGCCCGCGACCTCGACCCGGCGCGGCCCGAGGAGCCGCCCGTGGCCCCGGAAGATCCGGACGCCGACGGAGTCCAGCCAGTCGACCTGGCCCTCGTCCTTCCAGTGCCCGACGACCTTGTCCCGGTGGGCGAGCACCTCCATCGCGTCCAGCGGACCGTAGACCGACTCGCGCAGACCGGCGACCTTGCGGGCGTCGGAGCGGGCGATCGCGGGACGGAGCAGCGCCTTGCTGGGCATGCACGCCCAGTACGAGCACTCGCCGCCGATCAGCTCGCTCTCCACGATCGCCGCGGTGAGGCCGCCGGCCCGCACCCGGTCGACGACGTTCTCGCCGACCGGGCCCGCGCCGATCACGACGACGTCGTAGGTGTGCTCGTCTTCCACCGTTCGTGTCATGGGTCCCAGTCTGGTGCCGGAGGCACGGAATAGCGCGGCTCGATACGCCGTTGTGCCGGGCGAGTCCCCAGGGGACCGTGAGGACACCGCCAGGAGACCCGAAAGGTAGGCAGCATGAGCACCGTAACGCTCACCAAGGACAACTTCGACGAGATCGTGAGCGGGAACGAGTTCGTCCTCATCGATTTCTGGGCTTCCTGGTGCGGTCCCTGCCGTCAGTTCGCCCCGGTCTTCGAGGCGGCGTCCGAGCGGCACCAGGACCTCGTCTTCGCCAAGGTGGACACCGAGGCGCAGCAGGAGCTGGCGGCCGCCTTCGAGATCCGCTCGATCCCGACGCTGATGATCGTCCGCGACAACGTCGCCGTGTTCGCGCAGCCCGGCGCGCTGCCGGAGGCCGCGCTCGAGGACGTCATCGGGCAGGCGCGCAACCTGGACATGGACGAGGTCCGCAAGTCCATCGAGGCCGCGCAGCAGAAGTGACCCGCCGCGAGAGGGGTACGGGAGGCTCCCGTACCCCTCTCGCGTGCTGTGCGCGCCTCAGCGTGCTCCGGAGGGTCAGCGCTCCAGGACCAGCGCGAGGCCCTGGCCGACGCCGATGCAGAGCGCCGCGAGGCCCGTGCCGGAGCCCGCCGCGGCGAGCTGGTGCGCCACCGAGCCGGCCAGCCGGGCGCCGGACGCGCCCAGCGGATGTCCGATCGCCACCGCCCCACCGCGAGGATTCACGACTTCGGGATCGAGTTCCGGCCATTCGGCGAGGCAGCCGAGCGACTGCGCCGCGAAGGCCTCGTTGAGCTCGAAGGTCGTCAGGTCCGCGAAGGAGCGCCCGGCCTTCTCCAGGGCCCGGCGGACCGCCGCGACCGGGCCGAGGCCGAAGAGCTGGGGCTCGATGCCGGTGACGGCGGAGGTGCGGATCCGGGCGAGGGGCTCACGGCCGGTCTCGCGCAGCCCGTCCTCGTCGACGAGGAGCAGCGCGGCCGCGCCGTCGTTGAGCGGTGAGGAGTTGCCCGGCGTGACCGTGCCGCCCTCGCGGCGGAACGCGGGCTTCAGCTTGGCGAGGGCCTCCAGGGACGTGTTGTCGCGGATGCACTCGTCGCGGGACAGCTCCGCCCCGGGGTAGGGGACGACCTCGTCGTCGTACAGCCCCTTCGCCCAGGCCTCGGCCGCCTTGCGGTGGCTGGCGAGGGCGAAGGCGTCCTGCTGCTCGCGGGTGATGCCGTGCTTGTCGGCGATCAGCTCCGCGCCCTCGCCCAGCGAGACCGTCCACTCGGCGGGCATCTCCGGGTTCGTCATGCGCCAGCCGAGGGTGGTGGAGTGGAGCTGCTGGTGGCCGGCGGGGAAGGCCCGCTCGGGCTTCTGCAGGACCCAGGGGGCGCGGGACATCGACTCCACGCCGCCCGCGATCGCCACGGATGCGTCGCCGAGGGCGATGGCGCGGGCCGCCTGGATGACGGCCTCCAGACCGGAGCCGCAGAGGCGGTTGACGGTGACGCCGGGGACGGTGACGGGCAGCCCGGCGAGGAGGACGGCCATCCGCGCGACGTCACGGTTGTCCTCGCCCGCGCCGTTGGCGTCGCCGAAGTAGACGTCGTCCACGCGCGCGGGATCGAGCGCGGGCGAACGGTCGACGAGCGCGCGGACGACATGGGCCGCGAGGTCGTCGGGACGCACCGAGGCGAGGGCGCCCCCGAACTTCCCGATCGGAGTGCGGACGGCGTCGACGATGTAGACGTCGCGGATGCTCATCGGTTCTCTCTCCCACGTGACCTGCGAACGACTCTGTTCGCCTGGTGAAGCAATCTTCGCCCCCTTGGGCGCGCAGAGTCTCTGCCCGGCGGCCCCTCGTGTCAACGGGTCCTTTCGGGACGGGCCGGGCCGGTGCGGTGGAAGGGCGCGGGTTCAGCCGTGTGCGACGGGGCGCACCAGGGCCGTGAGGCCGTAGTCGAGCTCGTGGCCGTCGACGAGGAGCGCCTCGACGGTGTCCGTCTCGGGGTCGATGTCGGCCCGGATGCCGTGTCCCTCGTAGATCGGATAGCCCGACTCGCCGTGCCGCCCGGTGGCCTCGACGACGGCCGAGCGGACGGCGCTGTCCGCGACGGCGGCGCCGCCGCGGTCCTCGACGTGCTCGGGCACCAGCAGGATCTCGAACCGTTTCGGAACTGTGCTCATGCACCGAAGCTAAGCGCTGGACCGGACTCGCGCCGGACGGCGTCCCCGGAAGGCCGGGGGCCGGACCGGGATCGCGCCGGACGACGCCCCGGAAGGCCGGGGGCCGGGCTCGGCTCAGGTCGGACGGCACCGCGGGGTGCCAGGAGGTTCGGCCCGCCCCCGCCTGAGGAGGCGGCTCAGCTCGACTCCCGCCGGACGACCCGCGAGTCCAGCAGGGAGCGGGAGACGGACGGGGCGTCCGGTTCCCGTACGGCGCGGTCGACCAGCTCCGCCAGCTCGTGGCCGAGCACCATGTCGATCCGTACGGTGCTGAGCCGGGGCCGCAGCAGCCGGCCGAGGAGCAGATCGTCCGCGCCGACGACGGCGGTCTCCTCCGGCACGGAGATCCCGGCGTCCTGGAGCGCCCGCATCAGGAGCATGGCGTACTCGTCGTTGTACGCGAAGACGCCGTCGAGCCCGAGCTCGCCCCACCGTGCGGCGAGCGCGGCCGCCGGCTCCTCCTCGTACCGCAGCGGCAGGGGTACGACGTCGGCGCCGGCGCCCTCGGCCGCGCGGCGCGCGCCGTCGAGGCGGGGGCCGGAGAACATCGCGAGGCCCGGCTCCTCGGGCACGACGACGCCGATGCGGCGCCGGCCGGTCTCCAGGAGGTGCTCGGTGGCCGCCTCGCCGATCCGCCCCTGGTCCATGACGAGGGCGTGGGCGCCCTCCACGCGCTGGGTGCCGAGGGTGATCACGGCCCGGGCCCCGGACCGCTTGAGGATCTCGACGCCCTGTCCGGTGAGCTCGACCTCGCCGAGGGAGACCACGGCCACCGGTCGCAGTTCGGCCCAGGCGCGGGCGGCCTCCTCGGCCTCCAGGCCGACGCTGCCGTACTGCACGACCGTGTAGTCGAGGCGGCGCAGGGCCCACTGGAAGTCGTTGAAGAACCGGCTGTAGAGCGGCCCGACGGGGACGTGGGAGCTCGGGATCAGCACCATGCGGCTGTGGCCCGCGCGCAGGCTGCGGGCCGCGGCGTGCGGCACGTATCCCAGCTCCTCGGCCGCCTCGCGCACCCGCTGCCGGGTGGGCTCGCTGATGCGGACGGCCGAGGTGTTGTTCAGGACGTACGAGACGGTGGCCCGGGAGACGCCCGCGAGGCGCGCGACGTCGGCGCTGGTCGGGGCCGCGTGCCCGGAGGGGCGTCCGGGGGACTGTTCGGTTGGCTGGCTCATCGATCCGGCATCTTTCCAGAACAATCCGGCGCAGGGTCTGGCGGATGGCCGGAATCGGGTGCTACACAATGCCCACACGTGTCACTGACACGTGTCACCTCCCCGTTCCATCCGCTTCTCGCCCCCGCATCGGGCGATCTCCTCAGGAGGGCACAGTGGCCCTTTCCTCCCCCGGGACCGGCTCCGACACGGGCTCCGCCCGCCCCGCCACCGACCCGGCCGCCCCCGGCTCCCCCACGGCCCCCCGGCCGACGCGCGGCCTGCTGCCCCTGCTGCTCGCCGGCAACACCGCGATGTACGCGCTGTACGTCGGTGTCCCCGGCCTGCTCCTCGCGCTCCAGATCGAGGCCATCGACCCCGCCGACAAGGTGGCGAACTTCGGTCTCGTCTCCGGCGTATCCGCGATCTTCGCCACCGTCTTCAACCCGGTGGCGGGCGCCCTCTCGGACCGCTCGGGCCGCCGCAACCCGTGGATCCTCGCCGGCGGCCTGCTGGCCATCCCGGTGATGCTGCTCCTCGGCAGCGTCCACACGATCCTGCTGGTCGCCATCGCCTGGTGTCTGGGCCAGGCCGTCATGAACGTCTACCAGGCGGCCATCACCTCCGTCGTCCCCGACCGGGTGCCCCTGGCCGCGCGGGGCAAGGCCTCGGCCGCCGTCGGCCTCGGCCTCCCCGTCGGCTCCACGCTCGGCGCCCTCGTCGGCGCGGCCTTCTCCGAGCACTACCGCACCGGCTACCTCGTCTTCGGCGCGATCGTCGCCGCCACCGCCGTGCTGTTCACCGCCTGCGCCCGCGAGGAGCGCATGCCCCCGAAGGCCCCGATGCCGGTCAAGGAGCAGATCACGGCCTTCGGCAGCGCCCTCAAGGACCACGACTTCCGCTGGGCCTTCATCGGCCGCGCCCTGCTCGTCCTCGGCTACTTCGCCGTGGCCGGCTTCCAGCTGTACGTCCTCAAGGACCACACCGACCTGCCCGCCGGGCTGAGCGCCGAGGAGGCCGTGGCGATCCTCATGCCGGTCAACTCGGTCGCCATGGTCGTCTCCACCGTCCTCGGCGGCTGGCTCTCCGACCGGTTCGACCGCCGCAAGCTCTTCGTGGGCGCCTCCGCCGCGCTCGCCGCCGTCGCGCTGCTCGTTCCGGCCCTCTCGACCAGCTGGACCGCGATGCTGGCCTTCTCCGTCGTGAACGGCCTCGGCTTCGGCTGCTACATGGCCGTCGACACCGCTCTGGTGACCATGGTGCTGCCCAAGGCCGAGGACGCCGCCCGGGACATGGGCGTCCTCAACGTCGCCAACGCCGGCCCGCAGATCGTCGCCCCCTTCGTGGCCTCGCTCGTCGTGTCGCTGAGTGGCGGATACACGGCGCTCTTCCTGGTCGCGGCCGTACTGTCGGTACTCGGCGCGCTGGCCGTGCGCCCCATCCGCAGCGTGCGCTGACCCCGTCGGCGCACGCCGACACACCGCGCGAAAGGCGGCACCGTGCGCCTGCACACCACCACGTGGGGATCCGGTGACCGGACGGCCCTGCTCGTCCACGGCATCATGGCCGACCACCGCACCTGGCGCCGGGTCGGACCGGCACTCGCGGAGCGCGGCTACTGGGTGATCGCCGTGGACCTGCGGGGGCACGGGGCGAGCGACCGTGCCGCGGGCCCGGAGGCGTACCGGCCGGAGGACCACGCCGACGACCTCGTCGAGTCCCTGCCCACCGGGGCCGAGCTGGCGATCGGCCACTCGCTCGGCGGGCTCGTCCTCGCCGGGGCGGTGGAGCGCCTGGCGCCGGCCCGGGCGGTGTACTCCGACCCGGCCTGGCACCTGGCGGCCGGCCCCTGCGGCTACCGGGCCGACCTCTTCGTCCGGGGCAAGTCGATGACCCGGGAGCAGATCAGGGGGTTCAATCCGCACTGGTCGGACGAGGACGTCGACGTCGAGATGGCCTCGGTACGGGACTGGGACGAGCGGAGCGCCCACGGCCTCACGGAGTTCGTGGGCGCCGATCTGTGGCCGGCCCGGCCCGTGGTGCCCTCCCTCGTCACCCTCGCCGACCCGAGCACGCTGGTCCGGCCGGAGCACGCCGGGATGCTGGCGGCCCGCGGATTCGAGCTCCGCACGGTGAAGGGAGCGGGGCACACGATCCACCGGGACGACTTCGACGGGTTCATGTCCGCCCTGGAGGGCTGGATCTGACGTACCGTTCAGCCATGGACGACACGTCGATGGACAGCTCGATGGTGGGACTGCTCGGCCGTGTGACCGGCACCGTCGGTCCCGGCCTCGTCGGCGAGGTGATCGTCCGGATCCGCGGCGGGGCCGAGCACTTCCTCGCGTACCCCGCCTCGCCGAAGGAGCGGATCGAGGTCGGCACGGTCGTGATGGTCATGGAACATCTCCCTCCACGCACCGTCTATGTCACAGCCGCGTACGACAGTTGACCGAACCGTTGAGCTGCGCCCGTCACGGGCGCACACTCCCTTCACCGGATCCGCTCGGCTCCGGTGAAGGGGGACCTTGTCCATGGGCATCGGCATTCTGGCGGGCGTCGTCGTCGGCGCCATCGCCGTTCTGATCGGTGTGTTCAAAATGATGTGGCGCGTCGCGGAACCCAACGAGGCGCTGATCATCTCCGGTTCCAACCACAAGAACGAGGGCCTCGGCGACGGCATGGGGTTCCGCATCGTCACCGGTCGCGGGACCCTCGTGCTCCCCGGCGTCCAGGCGGTGCGGAAGCTCTCGCTGGACCTCAACGAGACGCAGCTGTCCGTCGAGTGCGTCACCCACCAGGGCATTCCGCTCAAGGTCCGCGGTGTGGTGATCTTCAAGGTCGGTGACGACTTCGTGTCGATCGCCAACGCCGCGCGCCGCTTCCTCGACCAGCAGAAGCTGATGTCGGAGCGGGTGCACATCGTCTTCGCCGGTCATCTCCGCGCCATCGTGGGCGGGTTGACCGTGGAGGACATGATCCGTGACCGGGAGAAGCTGACCGGGCAGGCGCGTTCGGCCTGTGGCACGGAGATGGAGAAGCTCGGTCTGATCGTCGACTCGCTGCAGATCCACGAGATCGAGGATCCCACCGGGTACATCAAGAACCTGGCCGCCCCGCACGCGGCCGCCGTCCAGCGGGACGCGCGGATCGCGCAGGCGGAGGCGAACCGGCGGGCGACCGAGGCCGAGCAGCAGGCCGCGGCGCGCATGTCGGAGGCGACCCGCGACAGCGAGATCCTCCAGGCGGGCTACCAGGCCGAGCGGGACCAGGCCTCCGCCCGGGCCCGGCAGGCCGGCCCGCTCGCCGACGCCGCCTCGCGCCAGGAGGTCGTCGTCCAGGAGACCCGGGTCGCCGAGCTGGAGGGCCTCCGCAAGGAGCAGCAGCTCCAGGCGGAGGTCCGCAAGCCGGCCGACGCGATGGCGTACGAGACCCGGACGCTGGCCGCGGCCGAGCGTGACGCCCGGATCTCGGCCGCCGAGGCCGAGGCGAAGGAGACGGAGCTGGCGAGCGCGGCCAAGGCGACGGCGACCCGGCTCACCGGTGAGGCGGAGGCGGCGGCGCAGCACGCCAAGGGGCTCGCGATCGCCGAGGCCACGCGCGCGAAGGGCCTGGCGGAGGCCGAGGCCATCAAGGCGCGGGCGGCGGCGCTCGCGGAGAACCAGGAGGCGGTGGTCGCGCAGCAGCTGGCCGAGAAGTGGCCGGAGATCGTCTCCGCGGGCGCCTCCGCCTTCGGGAACGTCGACCAGATGGTGCTGCTCAACGGCGCCGACGGCATGGCGGACGTCTTCGCCAAGGCGCTGACCATGGGCGGGACCGGGCTCGGCCTGGCCCGGCAGCTCCTCGCCACGATGAGCCCGGCCGCGCAGGAGAAGCTGGGCGGGGCGGCGCTGTCGGTGCCGCCGGCGCAGCGCGCCGAGGAGAGCGTGGAGATCCCGGTCGGCGACGAACGGTGAACCGCGTACGGAAGGGGCGGTGAGCCGCGTGTGAAAAGGGCGGTGAACCGCGTGTGAAAAGGGCGGCGAACCGCGTGGGGAAGGGCCCGGTGCCGTCGTGGCGCCGGGCCCTTTCGTGCCGTCCGCTCGGCCTCAGTTGTGGCCGAACCTGCGTTCCTTGCGGTGGGACGCGTGCTCGACGAGGGGCATCGGTGCCGCTCTCGTGGGGGTCGGCGCGCTCTTCTCCTTCGCCGCCGCTTCGGTGCGGTGCTCATGGCCGCCGGTACGGGCTCCCCGGTTCGTCCGGGTCTGTTTCTTGCCCACGATCGTGCCTCCCGTGACGGGTGTCGGACGGTGGTCCGTATGTGCTCAGCCTGGCACGGGGGCATGAGAGCCGCACGTCAGAGGGGGTGCGCGAGGACCTTCCGGAAGGCGGCGAGGGTGGGCGTGCCGGAGGAGCGGTCCAGGACGGCGAAGACGATCTCCTCGAAGTGGCCGGCGAAGCGGCCGTCGCCGGTGAGGAGGGCCTTGAACGCGCCGGCGACGTCTTCCGGGGCGTTCTGGAAGACCCCGCAGCCCCAGGCGCCGAGGACGAGCCGCCGGTATCCGGCCGCCGCCGCCGTCTCCAGGACCCGCTCGGCGCGGGACGCGAGCGCGGCGGGCAGCCGGTGCGCGAGGGCGGGGGTGCGGCGGCGGACCACGCCGGCGTTGGGCGCGGGCGAGGTGAGGAAACCGACCGTGAAGGGCTCGGCAAGCAGCGCGCCCCGGTCGTCGCGGAAGACCGGGACCCGGGGCGAGTGGATGACCCGGTCGGTGTAGAAGGCGTCCCGCTCCTCCCGGTGGTGTGCGTAGTAGGCGGGGGCGCGGAGCAGGGTGGCGTGGAGGGCGGAGGACCGGCAGAGCGCCTCCTCCTGGGCCTGGGCGCCGTTGAGGTAGCCGCCGCCGGGGTTGCGGGCGGAGGCGAAGTTGAGGACGGCGACGGGGCGGGAGGCGCCGGCGCGGGTCATCCTGCGGGCGGCGGCCAGGCTGCTCTCGCCGGTGACGTCGAAGGTGGGCACCCGGTCGGTGTCGGGGGTGACGGCGACGGGTTCGGGGCCGTGGAGTCGGGTTCCGGCCAGGGCGGCCGTCAGGTCCTCGGCGAGGGAGACGGTCCGGCCGTCGGGGGCCTGGTAGCGGCCCGCGGCGACGATCTCCTCGGTCTGCCGCGCGATGGCGCGCAGTCGTGCACTCATGTCCTCAGGATGATCGTTTCGTCTCGGCCGGGACAACGGGTTTTCCGGGGGGTCCGTAGTGGTGGGGTTTTCGGCCGAGCAGGCCCTTGGGGCGCACGGGGGCCGTGCGAGGCGCTCTTGCACGGCGGTCGGAGGTGGCTTTAGGTGGAAGCAGCGACTCACCGGGCGGGTCCCCACGGGCCCCGAGGACCAGGAGGTGCACGGATGTCGCCGAGCGGCATACCGCGTGGCGGCCCCCCTCTCACCGAGGCGGAGGCGGAGGACCTGCTGCGATGTATCTGCTTCAAGACCGGGCCGCCCCGCACGGTGGGGGTGGAGCTGGAGTGGCTCGTGCACGAGCTGCGCGACCCCCGGCTTCCCGTACGGCCGCCGAGGCTCGCGGCCGCGCTGGACACCGTACGGGCGCTGCCCCTGGTGTCGGCCCTCACCTTCGAACCCGGCGGGCAGCTGGAGCTCAGCTCGCGCCCGGCCGGCTCCCTCATGGAGTGCCTCGACTCGCTCGCCGCCGACCTGACCGCGGTGCGGGCGGCGCTCGGGCCGCTCGGCCTGACCCTCAGCGGTTACGGGGTGGACCCCTGGCACTCGCCGCGCGGCCGGGTCCTGCACGAGCCCCGGTACGACGCGATGGAGACCGCACTCGGCCGGACCGGGCCGGCCGGGCGGGCGATGATGTGCGAGTCGGCCTCGGTGCAGGTCTGCCTCGACGCCGGCCTGGAGGAGCCCGGTCCGCTCGGTTACCACCGGCGCTGGCAGCTCGCCCATCTGCTCGGCGCGGTGCTGGTGGCCGCCTTCGCCAACTCCCCGGTGCACGGCGGTCGCAGGACCGGCTGGCGCTCGACGCGGCAGGCGCTGTGGGCGGAGCTCGACCCCCTGCGGACGCTCGCGCCGCCGCCGGACGGGGAGCCGCGCGCGGAGTGGGCGGCGCACGTCCTGGACACCCCGGTGATGTGCGTACGGGCCGAGGAGGGGCCGTGGACGGTGCCGGAGGGGCTGACCTTCCGGGAGTGGCTGCGGACGGGCCTTCCCCGGCCGGCCGACGCCGACGACCTGCGCTATCACATGACGACCCTGTTCCCGCCGGTGCGGCCGCGCGGACACCTGGAGCTGCGGATGGTGGACGCGCAGCCGGGTCCGGACGGCTGGATGGTGCCGGTGGCGGTGACGACGGCCGTCTTCGACGACCCGGAGGCGGCGGAGAGCGTGTACCGGGCGGTGAAGCCCCTCGCGGAGCTGGCGGCCCCGGGGCCCGCGCCGCGCAACCCGCTGTGGCTGGCGGCGGCCCGTGACGGACTCACCGATCCCGAGCTGCACGCCGCCGCCCGCGCGGTGTTCTCCGCCGCGCTCGACGCGCTCCCCCGGATAGGGGCGACCGAGGAGGTGCGGCGGGCCGTCGCCGCCTTCCACGAGCGGTACGTGATCCCCGGCGGCTGCCCGGCCGACGACCTCCAGGTGGTGACGTCATGACCGCGACCGACCCGGGGACCGGCCCCGAGGCCCTGCGGCGGCTGGCCCTCGACGCCCTCACCACCGCCCGGGACCGCACCGCGCTCCTCACCTCCTGCGTGGAGGACGGCGAACTCACCGCGCAGCACTCGCCCTTGATGTCCCCGCTGGTCTGGGACCTGGCGCACATCGGCAACCAGGAGGAGCAGTGGCTGTGGCGGGCGGTCGCGGGACGCGATGCGCTGCGGCCCGAGATCGACTCGCTGTACGACGCCTTCCAGCACCCGCGCGCCTCGCGTCCGTCGCTGCCGCTGCTCGCTCCCGGCGAGGCACGGGCCTACGCCGCCGACGTGCGGACCCGGGTCCTCGACGTGCTGGAGAGCACCCCGCTGGAGGGGCGGCCCCTGGTGGACGCCGCCTTCGCGTTCGGCATGATCGCGCAGCACGAACAGCAGCACGACGAGACGATGCTGATCACCCACCAGCTGCGGAAGGGGCCCGCCGCACTGACCGCTCCCCCGCCGCCCGTCCCGCGGTCCGGACCGCTGCCCTCCGAAGTCCTGGTGCCCGGGGGACCTTTCACCATGGGCACGTCGGACGAGCCGTGGGCCCTGGACAACGAACGGCCGGCGCACCCCCGTCTCGTCCCCGCCTTCCACATCGACACCACGCCCGTCACGAACGGCGCCTACCTCGCCTTCATGGCCGACGGCGGCTACACCGACCGGCGCTGGTGGCGGCCGGAGGGCTGGGCGCAGATCCGGGAGCACGGCATCACGGCTCCGCTGTTCTGGCGGCGGGACGGCGGACAGTGGCTGCGCCGTCGGTTCGGGGTGACGGAGCCGGTGCCCGAGGAGGAGCCGGTCCTGCACGTCAGCTGGTACGAGGCGGACGCCTACGCGCGCTGGGCGGGACGGAGGCTCCCGACCGAGGCGGAGTGGGAGAAGGCGGCCCGCCACGACCCGGTCTCCGGGCGCTCCCGCCGCTACCCGTGGGGCGACGCGGATCCGGGTCCGGAGCACGCGAACCTCGGGCAGCGGCACCTGCGGCCCGCGGCGGCGGGCAGCTACCCGGCGGGTGCCTCGCCCCTCGGCGTACGGCAGCTGATCGGGGACGTCTGGGAGTGGACGGCCAGTGACTTCCTGCCGTACCCGGGGTTCACTGCCTTCCCGTACAAGGAGTACTCGGAGGTGTTCTTCGGGCCGGAGCACAAGGTGCTGCGCGGTGGTTCGTTCGCGGTCGACCCGGTCGCCTGCCGGGGCACCTTCCGCAACTGGGACCTGCCGGTGCGGCGCCAGATCTTCTCCGGCTTCCGTACGGCGCGCAGCGCGGAGCTCGACTGATGTGCCGTCACGTCGCCTACCTGGGCGATCCGGTGGCCCTGGGAGAGCTGCTCGTCCGGCCGCCGCACGCCCTGCTGCGCCAGTCCTGGGAACCCCGTACGCAGGACAGCGGCGTGGTGAACGCCGACGGCTTCGGCGTCGGCTGGTACGCCGAGGGGGACCCGGTGCCGGCGCGGTACCGGCGGACCGGCCCGATCTGGGGCGACCTGTCCTTCGCGGACCTCGCCCGGGTGGTGCGCTCCGGGGCCTTCCTCGGGGCGGTCCGGGGGGCCACGCTCCCCGGCGCCGACGGGGAGGCCGCGGCGGCGCCGTTCACCGCCGGGCCCTGGCTGTTCAGCCACAACGGCGCGGTCGGCGGCTGGCCGGACTCCCTCACGCCGCTCGCCGGCGCGCTGTCGGCCGGTGAGCTGCTGCGGCTGGAGGCGCGCACCGACTCGGCGCTGCTCTGGGCGCTCGTGCTGCACCGGCTGCGGGCCGGGGACGCGCCGGGGGCGGCGCTCGCCGACACCGTGCGGGAGGTCGCGGCCGTGTCACCCGCTTCCCGGCTGAACCTGCTGCTCACCGACGGCGACCGGATCGCCGCGACCGCCTGGCGCAACAGCCTCTGGTACCTGTCGGGCCCCGGCCGGGTGGCCGTGGCCTCCGAACCGTACGACGACGATCCGCGTTGGCGGGAGGTGCCGGAGCACACGCTCGTCACCGCCGACCGCACGGACGTCACCCTCTCACCGCTCAAGGAGCCGTCCGCGTGAGCCCGTTCCAGCTGACCCGCACCCTCGCCCCGGACGCCGCCGGCGCCGACCTCCGCGCCGACGTCCTGCACGGTCTGACCCGCTCCCCCAAGGAGCTGCCGCCCAAGTGGTTCTACGACGCCCGGGGCAGCGAGCTCTTCGAGGAGATCACCCGGCTGCCCGAGTACTACCCCACGCGCGCGGAGCGGGAGATCCTGGCCGCTCGGGCGCCGGAGATCGCCGCCGCGACCGGGGCGCGGACCCTGGTGGAGCTGGGTTCCGGTTCCTCCGAGAAGACGCGGTTCCTGATCGACGCGCTGCTGCCGGGTCTGGACGCGTACGTGCCCGTGGACGTGAGCGAGTCCGCGCTGACCGGGGCGGCGGAGGCGCTGCTCGCGGACCGGCCGGAGCTGTGGGTGCACGCGCTCGTCGCCGACTTCACGCGGGGCCTCGCGCTGCCGGGGGCGCCGGGGCCTCGTCTGGTGGCCTTCCTCGGGGGCACGATCGGCAATCTGCTGCCCGCCGAGCGCCGTACCTTCCTGGGTTCGGTGCGCGCCCTGCTCACTCCGGGCGACGCGCTGCTGCTCGGCACGGACCTGGTGAAGGACGAGGCGACGCTCGTGGCCGCCTACGACGACAGCGCCGGGGTGACGGCCGCGTTCAACAAGAACGTGCTGTCCGTGATCGACCGGGAGCTGGGCGCGGACGCCGATCCGGCCGCCTTCGACCACGTGGCGGTGTGGGACGCCGAGCGGGAGTGGATCGAGATGCGCCTGCGGGCCCGCCGCGCGCTGACCGTGAAGATCCCGGAACTGGATCTCGTGGTGCCGTTCGCGGCGGGCGAGGAGATGCGGACGGAGGTGTCGGCGAAGTTCCGTCAGGCGGGTGTACGGGAGGAGCTGGCGGCGGCGGGCCTCGAACTGGCCCGCTGGTGGACGGACGAGGAGGGCAGGTTCGCGCTGTCCCTGGCCACGGTCGGCTGAGCGACGGGCGGCTGGGCGACGGCTCGTTGGGCCGCGGCGGCCAGGGCGCGGCGGTCTGGATACCGAACACTGGATATCGGATCCAATATTCGAATATCGGCGACAATCCGTCGCGCCGTGACGACCCGCCACAAGGACGCGCCCAGCGGGTCGTCCCCGACGTACGCGGCGGCCCCGGTGGGCCGGTAGTCGATCCGTACCGGCAGCACGGCGCATCCGCTGTCCAGGGCGGCCTGGAACGCAGCCGGGCGGAAGCGCCCCCGGACCCGCCCGCACCAGGTCGATCCCTCGGGGAAGACGACCACCCGGCCCCCGCCGGCGAGCACCGCCGCCATGGACCGGACGGTGCCGGGCAGTGCCCTGAGCCGGTCGCGGTCGATGAAGAGGGTGCCGCCGAGCACGGCGAGCGGGCCGAGGACGGGCCAGCGGCGGACCTCCCTCTTCGCCACCATCCGGCCGGGCAGCACGGCCGCGAGGAGGGGGATGTCCAGCCACGAGACGTGGTTGGCGACGACGAGGAGCGGGCCCGTGACCGCGCCGGCCGTCCCCTCGTACCGTGCGCGCACCCCGAAGGCGCGGACCACCGCCCGCACCCAGCCCCGGACGAGGGCGAGCCGGGCGGCCGCCGGGAGCAGCCCCACGGCAGGGGCGAGCAGGACGCCGAGGAGGACGGTGCCGGTCCCGGCGGTCAGCCGGGCCACGGCGAGGACCGTGCCGGCCCGCTCGTCCTGGCCGTCGGGCCCGGTCTCGGGGTGGGCCGTGCAGCGGCCCGGGGTGCAGGGCGCCGTGGGGAGCCAGGGCGGGAGGGCCGTGGACCCGTTCACCGCGTCGGGACGAGCGACAGGAAGTGGTCGAGGTAGCGCGGGTTGGTGCGGCGCAGCGAGAGCAGCACGTAGAGGTCGGCGACGCCGAAGTCGGGGTCGTGCGCGGGGGCGCCGCAGACCCAGGCGCCGAGCCGCAGGTAGCCGCGGAGCAGCGGGGGGAGTTCGGTGCGGCCCTCGGGGCGGGCGATGCCGTCGGGGCTCCACAGCCTGTGCGGGGTGACCCAGTACTCCTCGGGGGCGAGGTGCTTGGCCTTGACGGCGTCCCAGGTGACGGCGGCGAGGGTGCCGCCGTCGGAGAGCGGGATCGAGCAGCAGCCGGCGAGCCAGTCGTGGCCGGTGCGGGTCATGTAGCGGGCGAGGCCGCCCCAGATGAGGGCGATCACGGCGCCGTTGCGGTGGGCGGGGTGGACGCAGGAGCGGCCGACCTCCACCAGGTCGTGCCGGACGGGGGCGAGCCTGGTGAGGTCGAACTCGGTCTCGGAGTAGAGGCGTCCGGCTGCTGCGGCCCGGTCGGGCGGCAGCAGCCGGTAGGTGCCGACGACCTCGCCGGTGCTCTCCTCGCGTACCAGGAGGTGGTCGCAGTACGCGTCGAAGTCGTCGGTGTCGAGGCCGGGCTCGGGGCCGTCGAGCAGGGCGCCCAGCTCTCCGGCGAAGACCTGGTGGCGCAGCCGCTGGGCGGCCCGGACGTCCTCCTGGTGCCGGGCGAGACCGACGACGTACCGGGGCGCGGGCTGCCCGGCCGGGGCCTGGGACCGGGCGGGGACGAGCTCGGGGACGGGGGCGGGCGTGGGGACGGACGCGGCGAGCGTGGGCGTCGGTGCGGACATGGCGGGCTCCTCCGGCGGGACGGAAGGGAAGGGGCGGGACCGGGCCGCGTGAGCGGTGGCCCGGCTCCTCGTTTCTTCCGCCACCGGCTGGATTCGACATGACCGTCCAGGGGCTCGCGGATGTGCGAACGCTGAATGCTATTCGGCGAGGATGTCCGTGATCGCGGTCGAGGCGTCCTGCGCCGCCTTGACGGGGTCCTCGCCCTGGAGGACGGCCGTCATGTACGGCTTGATGGGGTTGTCGGCCTCGACGTCCGCCCACTGCGGGGAGTTGGGGGTGGCCCGGCCGCGTGCGGCGCCCTTCGCCATGGCCGCGGTGGCCTCCTGGCCGGCGACGACGGAGGCGAGGTTCTTCTTGTTGGGCACGTAGCCCATGGCGCGGGCGAGTTCGGACTGCCACTTCTCGCCGGCGAGCGCCTTGACGACGTCGAGGGCGGCGGCGCGCTGGGGGGCGTTCTCCGGGATGACGAGGTCGGAGCCGCCGGTGAAGACGGCGCAGGGCCGGCCGGCCTTCTTGCCGGGTATCGGGAAGTAGCCGAGCTTGTCCTTGAGGCCCGGCTCGGCCTCGAGGATGGCGGCGACGGCGCTGGGCGTGGCGATGAGCTGGGCGACGTCGCCCTCGGCGAAGACGCCGGCCTGCGGCGGGGTCTGCTCGTCGGCGTTCTTCGGGCCGGAGCCGAGGGCCTGGAGCTCCTTGTAGAAGGCCATGCCGCGCCGGGCGGCCGGGCTGTCGAGCGCGCCGGTCCACTGGCCGCCCTTGTCGACGGCGAGTTCGCCGCCCTCCTCCCAGATGAAGCCCGCGAGGGTGTACCAGTCCTGTCCGGCGAGGTAGATGCCCTGGGTGCCGTTCTCGTTGAGCTTCTCGGTGTCGGCGAGCCACTCGGCCCGGGTGGCCGGCGGCTTGTCGATGCCGGCGTCCTCGAACAGCTCCTTGTTGTAGATGACGATGCGGTTGGCCGCGTACCAGGGGATGCCGTACTGGGCTCCGGCGATGCTGCCGGGTTCGGCGAGACCGGGCAGCCAGTCCTCGCGGCCGAGGTCGCGGACCGACTCCAGGGTGAGGTCGAAGAGCTTCTCGGTGTCGGCGTACTGGGCGACCTGGGTGTTGCCGACCTCGATGACGTCGGGGCCGCCGGGACCCTGGATCGCCTCGGTGACCTTCTTCCCGATGCCGGTCCACTCCTGGATCGTGAACTCGAGCTCGACCCCTTCGTGCTCCCGCTCGTACGCCTCGGTGAAGCGCGTCAGGAAGTCCTCGCTGACGCTGTCCCGCATGAGCCAGACGTTCACGGTCCTCGTCCCGCCGTCGCCGCCCGGGAGCATCCCGCAGCCGGCGAGGGCGAGCGCGGTGGCGGCGGCGAGGGGGCAGACGAGAGGGCGGTTCTTCACGTGGGTCACCTTCTGCTCAGGTTCAGCACAGGGTCGTGCGCATGGGGGGCTGACCCGGCATGGGGGGACCGAACGGGGTGTTCGCGCGGGTATGTGGCCTGGATTCTGGTCTGGACCAACGGGATGGTCAAGTCCTTGACGACCCCGTTCCGCACCAGGCCGGACGACCAGCTCCATTACCCTCGGTAGTTACCCGTGGGTCGCCCGGCCGCCGTCGTGTCGCGCGCCGACGCACCCTGGGGCACCGTGGAGGGACCGCACCGAGAGGAGTTCGGCCCCCATGTCGAATCACACCTACCGCGTCACCGAGATCGTCGGCACCTCCACCGAAGGCGTCGACGAGGCCATCCGCAACGGCATCAACCGCGCCTCGCAGACCCTGAGGGGACTCGACTGGTTCGAGGTCACGCAGGTGCGCGGTCACCTCGTGGACGGCGCGATCGAGCACTACCAGGTCGGGCTGAAGGTCGGCTTCCGCCTGGAGGACGGGGACACTCTGTCCTGATCTCCGCACGGCCGGATCGAGGGCGCACCGCCCTGACCCGCACGGCCGGATCGAGGACGCCCCATCCCGACCCGCACGGTCGGATCGAAGGCTCACCGCCCCGACCTTCACCCGGCCGGGGCCCGGGCCCGACCGGCTCCGACCCCGGCCGGCACCTCGCCCGGGCCTGACCGCGTGCGGACCTGACCGCGTGCGGACCTGACCGCGTGCGGGCGCCCTCAGGTGCGGCCCTCCTCCTCCTGAGCCTCCCTCAGCACCTCGGAGGGCTCCGTCCAGCGGGCCCGTACGACACGGAAGCCCGCCGTCTCCGCCGCGTCGCACACCGCCGTGTCGTCGTCGACCAGCATCCTGACCGCGCGGTCGGCGGCGAGACGGCGCAGGATCTCCACCTTGGTCACCCTGGCCGGCCGGAAGTCTCGGTTGCGCCGCATGTGGACGGCCCCCTCCGGCAGCCCCTGCTCGGCCAGCCACTCCACGGTCGCGCGGCGACAGCGCTCGGGCCGTCCGGTGAGGTAGACCACCTCGCACTCCTCGGCCGCCTCGCGGCACAGCGCGATGCCCTCCTCCAGCGGAGGATCGTCGGGGGCCGCCGCGAAGAAGCCGTCCCAGTCCTTGGGCCTGCGCTCCAGGAAGTGCTGGCGGTGCGCGGTCGCGGCGAGGGTGTTGTCGAGGTCGA